>CALENB010000022.1 GCA_937910235.1 uncultured Myxococcales bacterium
CCTCCACCCAGAATGTCGCGAATCGAGTCATGCCGGTGAGCCGGCCCGCCGGCCGGTCGGACCAGTTGGTGTACCAGAGGTTGCCGATCCAAATGCCGGTGCCGAGGCGCTGCAAGACGTCCTGCTCCGCCAGCGCGCCGGCCTGCATGGCTAGGCTCGTCGGTGCTTCGCCGCCGCCTGTCGTCTCGACGCCGTATTCCTGGGCGGATCGGGGCGAAACCAAGCTGCCAGCGTGCAGTCCTGCGCTGATGAGTGGCACCTCGGCTGGTCGATGGAAGCCCGCGCGGCCGAATCGTGGCGCGACGCCAGCTCCGGGTGATTCGGTGAGGTGCACAAGCGGCGAGAGCCGGCCCGCGCCATCGACGAGGCGCTGCAACGCGCTCTGGCGCGTGCGTTGCGATTTCAATCCGAAGCTGTCCCACGCCAACAGCCCGACGACCTCACTGAGCGCGGTAGGACTCAACCAAGCACGGTAGACACCTGGATCGATCGCGCGGGCCGGACGCTGCACCAACGCGAGTCGTGTGACCGACTGCGCGATTTTACTGCGCAGTACCTCTGCATCGAACACAAAGCCTGCGTCGTCCGCCTTGACCGCCTTGTCGCCGCCGGCATGCACGCTAAAATCGAGGTGAAACATGTGGCGCGAGTGAAAGCTGCGCTGGCCCCACGAGCTTGCAAAACCAGCGTGCACGGGGCCTGAAGCCCAGATTCCCACCAAATCTGCGTCGCCCGCCGCGTCAAAAAGCACCTCCAGCGCGTGACGTGGATCTGGGAGCCTGTCGTCGTCTATATCAACGATGCTCTCGCTGGACTCACTCAGCAGCAGATGCGGATCGGGCGGCGTGCACGCAACGATGAGCCGCAACGTGGTCAGGGCTGTGTCGATCCGCGCGTGGTCGGTGTCGGCGTGCCCGGTGAGGTTGACCATGTGCGTCGCGTGTCGCCCTGCGTCGATCAACTGCACATGCAGTTGCGCCTGCCAGGCGTGTCCCGCCTGGCGAACCCGCGCGTGATTAAACCGCACAAAATCCGACGACTCCGCATCGAGCCACGCGGCGAGCTGCTCCGCGCCGATGAGCTGCCTCAGCGTGTGGTCCATGAGGGCGTTGAAGTGCATACGCAGGTCCGGCTTCATCTCGTGGCCAGCGGTCATGACGCACCTCCGAAGATCTCCACGTCGGTGAATCGACACATCGGCGTGGCGTGTCCCACGCGAATGCACTGGTTTGGCTCGCCCTTGCCGCAGTACGGAGAGCCGTTGAGCTGCCAGGTAGACGCGTCGCCGACACCAGCGAGGTTGCGCCAAAATGTTGCGGAGATGCCGCGATAGCTCGGTTTCTTGACGACGCCCTGCAGCGCGCCATCGATGATGAGCTCACCCCACTCGCAGCCGAATTGGAACTTGTTGCGTGAATCGTCGATCGACCAGCTGCTGTTACTGCGCATCAGCACACCACGCTGCACGCTGGCGACGAGCTGCGCCTCACTGAGGTCACCCGGCTCCACGTTCAGATTGGCCATGCGGTCGATCGCTGGCCGATTCCAGCTCGTCGCGCGGCTGTTGGCGACGCCAGCCATGCCGGCCCTGAGCTGGGACAGCTGGCCGCCAAGGGGTCGAACCAACAGGCCGTCAGCGATCACATGAACCCGCGTCGCCGGGGTGCCGTCAGCGTCCCACCCGTAGCTGGCGAACTCACCAGGGACGGTCGGGTCAAACGTCACATTGAGCAGCTTGGAGCCGTATTGATACACGCCGAACATGTCGGCCGTCACGAAGCTGGTGCCTGCATAGTTGCGCTCATCGCCGAGAATGCGGTCCAGCTCGATGGGGTGGCCGATGCTCTCGTGAACCTGCAACACCATCTGGTCGGGCGCGAGGACAAGATCCATGATCCCGCTCGGGCAAGACGGCGCCGCGAGCAGCTGCAGCGCTTCGGCGGCGATCTCTGGGGCTCGGCGCAGGTAGCGCACCTCGTCCAGCACCTCAAGGCCGCCTTGACGACAGGTGCCGCGCCCACCAAGTGTACGGGTTTGCGTGTCTTCTGCGTCGGCGGCGGTCGCGGCGAGATCGGGCACCAGGAGTTCGTATCGCTGACCGACACGCGCGCCGGCCGTGTTCACGAGCAGCGTCTCCACGTCGGTGTGCCAGAGCGCCGCTTCTCGGTCGACGATGCGTTCACTCGGTTGGCTGGTGCCGACCTTTCCTGCGCTTGTCAGGCTCTGAGGGGCGTCGAGGTGGACCGCGCTCAGGTGCGCGTCGGCCTCCAGCAGCAAGGCGATCTTGTCTTGCAGCGGCGTCTCCGACCAGGGTCGCTGCGCTACGTGTTGCCAGTCACCGACCATGACGCTGGGCTTAAACGCCGAAAAATCAGTCAATTGGCGGGTCGCGCTCGCCGCTGCCCAGCCTCGTGCACGATGCAACGCCGCCAGGAGGCCACTCGGGCTCACATCGCTCGTGCCGGCCCAACCCTCGCCACCGCCCGCGATCACGCCGACGGTCGCGCCGAGATCGTCGCCGCTGCGCACAGGTTCGACGACACCTTGCCGCACACGCAGACGTTCGCTGCGCTCGTGGTGGAGGCGGAGGGTGACGTGACCGCCAGCCGGCAACGCGGCGAGGAAATCCGTGGCGATCCTGTGCATATCAGGCCTCTTTCGCTCGCCCGCGATCCGGGCAGAGATGGGACAACCCCCCGGACGGATGTTCGGGTGGTCACAATCGTGGGAGCCCGCAGCCCTGTCGCGACGCGCGAGCTACTTACTACAGTACAGCGTGCCGTCGACACCAAAACGCATGATCCAACCCAGGCCCTCGGTCTCGCGCGTTGCGCCTGACGCGATGGCCGTTGTGCCAGACACGGACACGCTGTGCAGATCATTGTTGGAGAGCAGCTTCACCTCTTTGCGCCACATGAGCTTGCCGGAGGTACCCAGTCGAACCAGCAGACCGTCGTGCGCGGTCGCGGACCGCTCAATCGAGCCGACCGCGAGCACCCCGCCGTCTGCCATCGACGCGCCGCCCGTCAGAACGGTTCGCGCGCTGTTCGCATCTGACCAACTCCAAACCGACTTGCCAGTGGCCGCCATGACCGCCCAAGCCGTCGCGTGAGACGTCGCCAGCGACGGACCGCGCGCGCCCAGACCGATGGTCTGTTTCGCGTTGCCCAGCACCACATCAAACACCGCCGATTCCCCGCTGGTCTCCAACGGCTGTTGCCACCACTGCTTCAACTTGGCGTCGTGGCCGACCATCAGCGCCGTCGTCTTCGATGAACTCTCGGCGTAGCCACCCCCGACCATCAGATCGGTCGATGCGACGACACAGCCTTCCAATCCAGTGTGTTTGTCGAGCTTGGCCTCCTCTTTCGTCTCGCCTTTTTTGTCCACCAACAAGAGCCAACCGCGCGCCTCGCTGCCGCCAGTTGTGCCGGCCACCAACCATCGCTTGTCGGCCGTGCTTCTGTCGATGTCGGTAAAACCGCCGCCGGTCTCGACGCTGTGAGACTTCAGAATTGCGAGGGCCTTGTTCGGCAGCTTGTATTCCATGATGCGAGCTGACTTTCCGCCCTGGCTGACGGGCGCGCTCACCACACGCAGCTCGGTCGAATTCTCCCCCTCGATGACACTTGTGGCGCCGTCCCCGGTCGCGGTGTTGCTCACATAGTTCGCCGTTGGGGCGCCGTTCTTGTCCGTGATGTGCGTCCACGCATGGCCACCGTTTGCGGACGTGCCGCGGCCCGCGAAGACCAACGTGTCCGCCGTGAGATAATACGCCGCGACGAGCGCGCCGCCGGCGACGGCTGTGCTTGGGGCGACCGACTTGCTCCAGTATCCGCATGCGCCACACGATCCTGCCGCGCAAACGGCCGACTTATCGCAGGCGTCGCCGTCGTGCGCTGGGGTTTGCTGGCAGCCGCCGGCGCTGTCACACGAGGCCTCCGTGCAGGGGTTGCCGTCGTCACACGCAGCGCTTGAGACCGCGAATACGCACGCCCCGGTCTTTTTGTCGCAGCTGTCGTCCGTACAAAGCTTCGAATCCTTACAGACCTTGGGGGGCGTCTTGCAGACCCCGAGCGCACAGACGCCAATGAGGGTGCAGGGGTCGCCGTCGTCGCAGGATCCGGCGTTTTCTTTCGTGTTCGTACAAACACCAGACGCGCAGGACGCCGCGGTGCAAGGCAGGTTGTCGTCGCACTCGCTGGCGCTCTTGCAGCCGGAACAACCCGCGATGGGCTTGTGCGTGCAGGCGCCCGTGGTGGGGTCGCACGCATCCAGCGTGCAGGGGTCGCTGTCGCCGCAGCTCTTGGTGACGCTGCCCGCCGCGCACGTCGAACCCACGCACGTGTCGCCCTGGGTGCATGGGTCGTTGTCTGCGCAGGCGGCGCCGACGTTGGATGTGTGCGTGCAGCCAGCGCTCAAACCGCAGGAATCCAGGGTACACAGATTGGCGTCGTCGCAGTCTGTCAGGCTCTTCACCCAGGTGCAGCCGTCACCTGTGCACGCCATGGCCGCTGTACACGGGTTGTTGTCGTCGCACGCCTTGCCGACGGTGGCGGTGCTCGACTGCGGCAAACACAGCCCGGTCGCGGGCTGGCAGGTGACGGGTGCGCAGACGTCGTCGCCAGACACGCAGATGATCGGCAGTGGATTGGGTTCGCAAGCCCCGGCTTTTGCGCCAGTGGCGATCACACAGCGGGCGCCGCCGTTGCACAGGTTGGCGTCGTTATCGAGCGGCGCGCAGTCGACGTGCGTGCTGCACACCAGTCCGGCGACACCGCTGCAGGCGCCACCGCCGTCGCACACATCAGCGATGGTCCACGCCTTGCCGTCGTCACAGGGCGATCCTGGCGGCGCCTGCACAACGCCACAAGCTGGCACCCCCTGGTTTGAGCTGCACAACGCCGCTGCGCAAGCGCCAGATTGGGCGGACGGTAGCGTGCACGACACCGCCGTGTTGGGCTGAACGGCGCACGCGAAAGGCGTCTGGCTCTTGTCACAAAATGCCTTGCCCGCGCAGGGGTCGATCGTGGACAGGCAGTCGGCGTCGGTGGTGCACGCACACACGGCCGCTCCGACCTTGCACTCGCCGGCCTGGCACTGGTCCGGGCCGCTGCAGACGTTGTTGTCTGCGTTGCACAGCACGCCATTGGGGAGCGCCACTTGACCGCATTTTCCGGTCTTGGCGTCGCACCGATTCTGGCTGCATTGCGAGTCCCCAGTCTTGGCGCAACTGATCACGGTGAGCGGGTTGACGTCGCACTTGAAGGGTTTTTTGACGGTGTTGCAGTACAGCGCGCCATTGCACACGTCGCCGTCGTCGTGTTGGGCGCAATCAGCGTCGACAACGCAGTCGCAAGCGTTCGCGTCGGCCTCGCAGGCGCCCTTCGCGCAGGTGTCCGCGACGGTGCAGGGGTTGCCGTCCGCGTCGCACTGCGTGCCGTCGGCCAAGACGGTGGCGAGACATGCGCCCGTCTTGGGTACGCAGGTCGCCTTCACGCAGCCGCTGTCTTGCGATGGATTGCAGAAGACGACGGATGCAGCCTTGACCTTGCAGGTGAACGGCAACGCGGCCTTGTCGCAGAAGAGTTGGCCGTTGCAGAGGTCACCGTCTTCAAACTGCGCGCAGTCGGCGTCCGCGGTGCAGGCGCACGCGTTCGGGCCTGGCGCGCAGAGCCCGGATTTACAGGCGTCTCCAACGCTACAGACGTCTCCGTCGCTGCACGCCACCCCGTCTGCGGTCGGAGTTGGGCCGCACTTGCCAGTCTTGGGCGCGCAGGCGGTTTGGGTGCACGTGGTGTCGAGCGACGTGTCGCAGGTCACCACCGTTTTCGGATTGATGGCGCAGTGGAAGGGCGCCTTGCTGGTGTCGCAAAACAGCGAGCCGTTGCAGAGGTCGCCATCGTCAGCGGCCGCACAGTCGGCGTCTTTTTGGCACGCGCAAGACGGCGTGCCCGGTTGGCAAACCCCCGCCTTGCAGGCATCGACGCCGCCAGCGCCAGAGCAGACGTCGCCGTCCGTGCACGTCGTGCCGTCGGCGAGCGGCACGCTCACGCAGCCGCCAGTCGTTGGCTTGCAGACAGTCGCCGCGCAGGGGTCGAGGGAGGCAGCGCAGGCCACGGTCGTCGCGGGGTTGACCTTACAGACCGGCGGAAACACGGTGTTGTCGCAGTAGAGCGTGCCGTTGCAGAGGTCGCCATCTTCTTTGCTGGCACAGTCCGCGGTGGTGGCGCAACCGCAGACGTTCTTGCCAGCCGCGCACACGCCCGCCTTGCAAGCGTCACCAGTGGTACAGGCCGCGCCGTTGTCACAGCTCTTGCCGTCGGGCTGCGGGAGCGCTTTGCAGCCACCCGAGGCTGGATCGCAGCTAGTGGGTGCGCACACGTCGCCCGGCGGGCAGGTCACCACCGTCGCTGGATTGACTTTGCAGGCGGCCGGCGACGTGGTGTGGTCGCAGTACAGCGTGCCGTTGCAGAGATCGTTGTCTTCCAGCGGTGCGCAGTCCGACGCGACGTCGCACGGGCACGTGGTCTTGCCGCCGCCGCACGCACCGTTGACGCACACGGTCTCCGCCGTGCAGGCGTCGCCGTCGTCACAGAGGCTGCCCGTCGGTCGCAAGGCGATGGCGCAGGTGCCGTTGGGCTGGCAGCGGTCCTGCTCGCACGGGCCGCTGCTCACCGCGCAGTCCGTGTCGGCGGTGCAGGCGAACGGCAGGGCCGCGTCCGTCGCTCTGGTTGTCGTGTCGCCAACCGCCGTGTCGCCAGCGGCGGTGTCCCCAACCCCGGAATCGGCGGCGTTTCCGTCTCCGCCCGCGTCTGAGTCCACACCGTCCGCCACGGAGGTGTCCAGCGCCGACGTGTCTGTGTTCGCAGCGGCGGTCGTCGGATCCTGCCTCGGGAAGTCATCGCCGCAGCCACCCAGGCTCAGGAGCCCGAGTGTGATGCCAACGGCGATCCATCGCGGCGCGGGTGACGACACTGGCCTGGTCAACAGCTTGGTCATGAGATGCCTCCGCCCACACACTGCCATCATGGTCCGGCGATTTCAGTCTACGGTGGCGTCCGGCTGCTGATCCGGATGCGCCGCGACGAAGGCAGGCAGCACAGCACACGTCCGCTCAATGCGCAGCAGCGTCGGAAACAGCTCGATATCGCAAGAGAAACGCCGCGCGTTGTAGAGCTGTGGGATCAGAAGCAGGTCGGCCCAGCTCGGTGCGTCGCTCACACAAAAAGCGCCCGCGGTCCGCTGCACGTCGCGCTCAAAGGCCGTCAATCCGGCCTCAATGTAGTCCCGACCCCACTTGGCCCGCGTCGCGCGATCTGACAACGCCTCGATCTTCGTGAGCACCGCGAGGTTCTGCAACGGCTGGATCCCGGCGTTCACCAGCTCCGCCAACGCGATGGCGCGCGCGCGGGGCAGGGGTTTGGTCGGCAGCAGAGGCGGCGCTGGCGCGATCTGCTCGAGCCAACTCAGGATCGCCAGACTCTGCGTGAGCGGCTCGCCATCGATCATCAGGACAGGGATCTGCCCCATCGGGTTGCGGTCGAGGTGCGAATAGGTTCGTTGCGCGTCCTCAAGCAACGGCACCGCGCGGTAGGTATAGGGCAACCCTTTGAATGCCAAGGCGATGCGGACGCGCCACGCCGACGACGACCGCCAGTAGCTGAACAACTCAAGCTGCGGGATGGCGGCCATCCTAGGTGCCCTGCTGGGCGGGGACATACGGCACAACGGTCTGTTCAATGGTGCCGAAGAGGTTGTGTCCGTCGGCGGTGGTCATCTCGATGCGCACGGTGTCCCCGTAGGCCAGAAACGGTGTCGTGAACTCGCCCGTGTCGATCTTCTCCAACATGCGCTGCTCCGCGAGGCAGCTCGAGCCACGGGCCCGATCCTGGTTGCTGATGGTGCCGGATCCAACGATGGTGCCAGCGCTGAGCACGCGTGTTTTGCAGGCGTGCGCGAGCAGATCATGGAACGAGAAGTGCATCTCGGGGCCAGCTTCAGGGTCGCCGAAACGCTCGCCGTTGAGCCAGGTGCGCAGGGGCAGATACAGCCGCCCGTCCACCCACGCGTCACCGAGCTCATCGGGGGTGATGGCAAACGGCGAGAACGCTGTCGAGGGCTTGCTGCAGTAGAAACCAAAGCTCTTCGCCAGCTCGACGGGGATGAGGTTGCGCAGCGTGACGTCGTTGCAGAGCATCAGCAGCTTGATGTGCGCCCCGACCTGATCCGCCGGGGTCGCCATGGGGACATCGTCCGTAATCACCGTAATCTCGGACTCAAAGTCGGGCCCAGTCGCGAGATCCATCACCGGGATGTCGCCGCGCGGGTCGAGGAACGTGTCGCTGCCGCCCTGGTAGACGAGCGGGTCCGTCTCGAGCGTCGCGGGCGGCAGGGCGCCGCGGGCCTTGCGAACCAGGATGACGTGGTTGATGTAAGCGCTGCCATCGATCCAGCCGTAGGCGCGCGGCAACGGGCTGCGCAGGGCCTTCGGGTCGATCGTGAACTCGCCCGCGACCGGACCGGCGTTGAGAGAGTCGGACACAGCCTGCGCACGTGGGCTGAGCGCGGCCCACTCATCCAACAGCGCCTGGAGGGTCGGCGCGATTGACTGGATCGCGACGCCTCGACAGCCATCGCGGCTCGCGACGATGAGCTCGCCATCACGTGTGCCGTTGTCTCGGGTTGCTAGCTTCATGTTGTCGCTCCATGCCCGAAAAACCGGGCGATTTGCTGCGTGGGTGTGGATGCCCCTGGGTGTGGATAGCCCTGGCACGTCGCGCGGCTAGCTCCACCAAGTCTCGTCGTAGCCAGCGGCTTCGATGGCGGTGCCTTGTGGCGTGAAGACGAGCGTGTCGAAGGTGTCGATCATCACCGCCAGCTCGCCGACCTCTCTCACGCCCACGCTCGCTTCGTAGGCGCCAGGATGTGGGCCGTGCGGCACTCCGGCGGGATGGTACGTAATCGAACCAGCGTCGATGCCGCGGCGGGAGGTGAAGTCGCCGTCGCAGTAGAAGATGACCTCCTCCACGTCAACGTTGCTGTGCGGGTAGGGGCAGGGGATCGCGTCGGGACCGAAATCGACAGTGCGTGGCACGAAGCTACAGATGAGCGACGCGCCGCTTGCAAATGTACCGTGAACGGTGGGCGGCAGGTGAACGGCGCCGGCTTTGGCTTGGAAATTCAAAATCGGAAAGACAAACGGGTACACCGTGCCGTCCCATCCAATCGTGTCGAGTGGTGGATGCGCCCAACGGTGCTGGCTGAAGCGATCGCTGCGTTTACTGACAACCATCGCGCCGCCGTTGGCTTCGCGCGGGCCGTTTGGATCGATGTCTGCAGTCAGCTCCGGGCCGCGAAAATCGCGTGGCGTATACGGTGCGTCCATCCGGAGCTGCCCAACTGGGTTGCGGTATTGCGTGGGCACCCGCAGGCCCGAGCGGCAGGCGATCCAGAGCCAATCCTGCGGGATGACTGCGCCAGCCGAGCCGCCCGTGCCAGTCGAGCCGGATCGTTCGAGCACGAACCGGTACAACGTGGAACGCGGGATCACAACATAGTCACCAGGCCCAAATCGTAAGGTGCCAAACCAACTGCGCAGCTCGCCGCCGCCGCTGTGGCAGTAAAACAGATCGTCCTCGTCACCGTTGATGAAATAGCGGTCGTCGTCTTCTGTCGGTCGCACAAAGCCGACCGTTAGATCCTTGTTGAACATCAGCGGCACGCGGCCGGCCAGAGGGGTGCTGTGGCGGGCCAGACCGTCGCTGCGCAAATGCCGGCGCCGTAGCGCTTCATTCGCGGTGGTCGTCGCCGTCACAGCGAGCGGAAAGACCGGATCGATGGCCTCTGCGCCGCCATGATTCTGCGGTGGGTGGCGGTGGTACAGGATGGAGAAGGGCCCGTCGAAGCCCGCTTGAGTGAAGCAGTGCTCATGATACAGCGAGCCATCTGGCTGGCGAAACACCGTATGTGGCTTGGCAGGCAGCTGACCTCGGCGGGCGTAGGTGTTCATCTAGCTCTCCAGCTGCTCGCGCTCAATGGCCTCAAAAAGGGCCCGGAAGTTGCCGCCGCCAAAGCCCTGATCGCCCCGGCGTTCGATTAGTTCGTAGAAGAACGGACCGGCCTGCTGCTCGTGATAGAGCGTCATCGCGTCGTTCAAGAAGATCTGCACGAGGTAGTTATCCACGGGCGATCCGTCGATGAGGATGCCCAGGTCGCGCAGGTCATCCATCTTGTGGAAGATACGATTTGGCTCGACACCACCGGCACGCAAGCGGTCAGGCGCGCTGTCGTAGTAGTTGCCCGGCGTCTTCAGAAAGCCGACACCACGGTCGCGCAGCGCTGACACCGCGGCCAGGATGTCCTTGACCTCCAGCGCGACGTGCTGCACACCGGCGCCGTGATTGTCTTCGATGAACTTGTTGATCTGGCCTTCCTTGAAGAAGGGCTGCAGTGGCTCGTTGATCGGATATTTCAGCCCTGAGCGCGGGTCCCACATGACCACAGAGCGCAGCCCTGTACCGACATCGGCACCCTTCTTGACGTCGTCGGTGTGAAACTCGATCTCCCAGCACTGCTCCATACCCATGACGTGCTCGAGCCACAGCTTGTAGCCCGCCATAGTCTGCGCGTTGCATGTGATGTGGTCGACCTTGGTGAAACCCATCGGGTTCACGATGCCCGTTGGCGGTGGAAGCGCCTCATATCCCGGCGCGAAGCCGTCCCAGTCGTCGATCTGCACGAAGCGAAACGTGACGTCGCCGAGCGCGGTCGTGATGCTGAAGTGGCGAAAGCGACCCTGTTGTGTGCCCGAGCCGACGCGGATGTCAGAGATCGTGTGAATCGGGGTCGCGTCGCGGCTTGTGAGGAAGGCCCAGGCGCGGTCGATGTCCTGCACCACATAGCTGATGTTGCCGATCCCGTCGGGGTGCCGACTGAGCCAACGAGCGGCGCGCGGCTGGAGCGCGCCCTCGGCGACGTCGGCCGTCGATACGGCCACGCGGATGTCCCCCGCTTGGTAGACGGTGGAGGTCTGTCCGGTGCGGGCAACAGAGTCGGCGCTGCTGGTGTAGGCCGGGTGCCAGCCGAAGTTGTCTTCGTAAAATACCCGTGAGCGCTCCGCGTCGTGCACGAAGTAGTGGAACGAATGAACGCCCAGGATCCCGAGCTGTTCAGATGCGGCCATGTCGACAAATCCTCGGCTGGAGTGGAGCGCATGCCGGTTGCTGCGCGGGCGGCAGGGTAGCGTCAGGGTGGACATGACCGCAAGACGGCGGGGGCTTTCACCCTGCGCCCGCCCATCGCACGTTGGCGCGCACATTGCCCTGATGAGGGACGCCATGACCGATGCCACCGCACGCGTCGCCACGCCCTCGAAAGTTGGTCGCTGCTGGCGTGATCAACGGGCTCGGCTCGCTGTATCTGGCGCATCGGTCGCGGCAGGGCGCGGCGCGGCTTTGATGTCGCGGCGCGGCTTTGATGTCGCGGCGCGGGCATGTGTGCCCTTCAACGACAGACCGCCGCGCTGCTGCCGCTGTGCGCGCGCAGCTGTTCGACCTCGGCACGCAGGGCTTCGATCTGCCGTTGCTGCACTTGTAGCGCCGCGACGCTGAGGCTGAGGTAGCCGTAGAGATCGACCATGTCACGCTTGGCGTCGACCGCGTCGCTGTGAGGCTGGTCGTCGATCATGAAGCCGAGGTGGCGCCGACCCTGGGCGCCGGCGGCGCGGTACCGATACGTCGCCAATCGCGTCGCCAACAACGACGCCGCGAGGCGAGCGCGCTCAGCGTCGTCGACGTAGTGGATGTCGCGTTTGAGCGCCGCCCGCGACTTCGGGCACCCCTGGACCGTCGGGTCGGACGCCGCGCAGACCAAGAACTGGCCGCATCCGGCCTTGTTGTCACACTTGTCGCCGACCGTTGTGCAAGCGTCGCCGATCTTCTCGGCGCCGCACAGGGGCACACCGGGCGTCGGTTTCCACACGTCGCTACAGACCGGAAAACCGCAGCTCAAGTAGATCGAGAGCTTGGCCGCGGCGTTACACGCGCCACTTGCCTTGATGCTCACGCCCGCGCTCGCGGCCATGCAGGCGTTGCTGTACGTCTTGTCGTCGCATCCACAGACCGGCGCATACTCCTTCGTGCAGACGTCTGGTTTGACGGTGCAGACGCCAGCGCTGCCGCCGCATTGATCGTGTGGGAGCGCGCAATACTCGGTGGCCGTGCACTGCGCTGCCGGCCCCATGCTGAGTGGATTGCAGGCTTTGCCCGCGGCGGGCGCGCACTGACAGGTCTCACAGCCCTTTGCGTCGAGCGCGACGCCATTTGGACACTGAGGGTTGCAGCCAAAGGCCGGGCAGCAGACTTGTTTGGGAGTGCAGAACTCGCCCAAGGCGCATGGTTTCTTGTCGCTGCAGCCGGCGCCCGTCGCAGCATCGGTCATGGCGGCGTCGGCAGCGCCGACATCGTTGACGACACTGTCACTGGCGGCCGTGTCACTAGCGGCGGTGTCATTGGCAGCGGCATCGCCCTTTCCGGCGTCAACTTGCGCGGCGTCGGTGACGGACGCATCGCCCGAAGACGAATCCCCGGCGTCGGCAGCGCTGATGGTGCCTGCGTCGACGTCGGGCGTGGCGGTGTCTGCGCTGCTCGTGTTGCTGGCGTTCTCGCAGCCGAAGCTGAGCAGCGTCACTGCGAGCGCCACGGTGATCTTGGTCTTTGACAACATGATTCTGTCCTCCGCGCGTCGTGAGCGCACAACTGCCCCCGAGACAACGGGGCGCATTATACCTTAAGTTGTTGTCGATTGTGGTCGAATAGGCTGCGCCCTAGCCGGCCCGGCCGCGCCGCAAGGTGGGGCGCCGGCGCTCGACGCGAGCGATGGCTTGGGTCCACGGTAGCGAGCCCCGAGGCCGTGAAAACGGGGGCATTGCGCGGTGGTCGCGCCCTGAGGTCCCATGGACGACGAGCAACGACAGCGTCGGCGCGTTGCCGTCGTCCTCGCCGTGGGCGCGGTGCTCCGGCTGGCCTCGATCGTCGTTTCGTCCATGACGGTAGACCAGGCAGTCTCGCGAACACCC
>CALENB010000023.1 GCA_937910235.1 uncultured Myxococcales bacterium
CAAACGCGAGCTCCCGCCCGTGCACACAGACGTGTACAACGACATGAAGCCGCTCAACCGGCAGGTCGAGCGCGAGAAGCGCCTCGTGCTCATCATCGACGACGACAAGGTCATCCGTGGTCTCGTTCAGCAGCTCGTGCTGAGTCGCGGCTTCGACACGGAGCCGATCGAGAGCGCGACACAGGCGCTCAAGTGGATGAGCAACAACACGGCCCCCGACGCCATCGTCCTCGATCTGCTCATGCCTGGTCTGGATGGCATCAGCTTCCTCAAGCAGCTCCGGGCGCGTGGCTACAAGGGCCCGGTCGTGATCTGCTCGAGCGTGACGAGCGCGATCTTGCGGGCGGAAGCGGAGGGCGTGGACAATGTGTCGGTGTTGAGCAAGGCAGGCCAGCTGCACCTCATCCCCGACACCCTGGTTCGCCAGCTGGAAGGGTGACAGTGGCCACAAAACTCGCCTCCCAGCCGCGATCCGTGACGGACGCCGACGCCGTGCGTCCAAGCGCGGCGGCCGCGGCGCGCGCTGACGATCGACCACCCGCAGCCGAAGTCCTCGGTTCGCGCCGGCGTCGCCTGCCGCCCGTCGCGCTGTCGGCGGTCTCACTGCTCATCTACGCCCTCCTCATGCCGTGGCTATTTCAGGTCTTCGGACCCGGCGTGGAGTCGGTCGCCGTGGTCGCCGTCGTTTTTGGAGCCGCGGGGTTTGGTATGCGCGGCGGGCTCGTCATGGCCCTGCTCCTGGTCGCCTACCACGTCGCCGCTTATCTATGGTTGCTCGATCAGCCGCTGGCAACGGCGCTGCACTCCGGGTCGTTGCCGGCGAACCTCGTGTTACCGCTGATTGGCGTGGTGGTGGGGCGTTTACGCGACCTGCAGCAGCTGCTCAACACGGAGATGACCGACGCGGCGGCGACTCGCTCGGCGCTACAGCGCACCTCGGTCGAGGCCAACGCGGCCAACCAAGCGAAGAGCGATTTTCTGGCCCGTATGAGCCACGAGATTCGGACGCCTATGCACGGCGTGATCGGGATGAGCCAACTGCTGCTGGAGTCCCGGCTGGCCGAGCGGCAGCGCGAATATGCCGAGATGATCCGCTCGTCAGCCAACGCGCTGCTGCTGATCGTCAACGACATCTTGGATTTTTCTAAGGTCGAGGCGGGCCGTTTGAGCCTCGATCCGGTCGACTTTGAGCTCACCGCCGTCATCGAAGAGGTGGCGAACCTGATGCGCGTGCAGGCCAAGAGCAAAGGCCTGGCGCTCGTGCTGTTGAGCGCACCGACGGTGCCAGAGCACGTCTACGGTGATCCGGGTCGGTTACGCCAGATCTTGATCAATCTGCTCGGCAACGCGCTCAAGTTCACAGCCGAGGGCGAGGTGCTGCTGGAGTTGACGGTGCTCGCGCAGACGGAGGCCGACGCGGAGGTGCGGTTCACCGTGCGCGACTCGGGGATCGGCATGACGCCTGACCAAGCGAGCCGCATTTTTGAGCCGTTTCAGCAGGCCGACGGCTCCTCGACGCGCCACTACGGCGGCACAGGCCTCGGGCTGACGATTAGCCAGGAGCTCGTGGAGTTGATGGGTGGCACAATCACCGTCACGGCGACCCCTGGGCAAGGGAGCGCGTTTTCGTTCGCTGTGCATTTCGCCAAGGT
Organism: uncultured Myxococcales bacterium; assembly: GCA_937910235.1. Lineage (GTDB taxonomy): Bacteria > Myxococcota_A > UBA9042 > UBA9042 > UBA9042 > UBA9042. The sequence goes on from CALENB010000023.1 coordinate 1,653, forward strand.
CGCGCCGCCCGTCCTGCCCGTCTTGCCGGACCTGCCGCGCGGACTCGAGGCGATCGGGCAGCTGAAGGGCGTGCGAACGGCGTTGGTGTGCGAAGGCGAGTCGGGTGACAACACCCTGACGTTGCGCCTGATCTCCCTCGGCCTACGCGTCGAGCGGTACGACGGTATGGACCGTGCGCTCACCGTGCTGCGCGCGGACGCGAAGGGGCCGGACCCCGTGCGGCTGTGTGTGCTCGACGTGCTGCAAGTGGACGAACCCGCCCTCGACTTAGCGCGGCTGTTGACCTCCGATCCCGATCTCGCCGCGGTTGTGCCGGTGCTGGTCGCAGTGGAGACCGCTGGAACCAGCTCGAGAGACGTCGAGAATGCCGGTTTTGCGGCGTTTTTGGAGCGGCCACTCGATCAATCGCTGCTCGGAGAGGGCCTGCGGGCCGCCCTTGGCCTCGGCGCGGTCGGTCGCAGCACGCGAAAGCGCACGCTGATGGTCACGCGCCACAGCGTGATCGCCCAAAAGCAGCTTGAGCGGCCGCGCGTTTTGCTGGCAGAGGACAATCGCATCAACCAGGTCATCGCGGTCAAGCTGCTGGAACGGCAGGGGATGCGTGTGGATGTGGTCGGTGATGGTCGTCAAGCGGTCGAGGCGAGCGCCCAGCGCAGATACGCGGCGATCTTCATGGATTGCCTGATGCCGGAGATGGACGGCTTTGAGGCGACGCGCCAGATTCGTGCGCGCGAAGCGCAGACAGGCGCGGCGCCCGTGCCGATCATCGCGATGACCGCGTCCGCGATGGAAGGCGATAGGGAGCGCACGGAACAAGCAGGAATGAACGACTTCCTGGCGAAACCGGTGGAGGGCAACACCCTTGAGGAGGCCCTCACGCGGTGGTTGCCTGGTCGCCGCGCGCTGCTGAGTCGGTCCCGCATCTCGAGCCACCGGCGCACAGACCTGCCTGTCGATGTGACGGTCCTAGGCAACCTCAAGCGTGCCGGTGGTCCGGAGGTGGTGCGCGTCGCGATCGATCTGTTTCTTGAGGCCGGCAACGAGAGCATCGTCGAGATTGAAGACGCGCTGGCGGCGGGTGACGCGGCGCAGATCCGCATGGTCGTGCACCGCTTCAAGGGCTCGTGTGGCAGCGTCGGCGCGCGGGCGATGGCGCTGATCTGCGGTCGAATGGAGCAGGCCTCGGGGGCAGGACCGCTGGTGCTGGACGGCGAATTGGAGTCGCTGCGGGACGAGTTTCGCCGGGTCGAGCAGGCCCTGCGCGCCTACCGGACGGCGGGATCGAGCGCGTTTGAGCCGATGGACGTTGGCTGAGCAGACCGCCGAGGGTGACGGGGCAGATTTTAACGTTTGCGTCGGCAGCGGCGTCTAGATTTGCGCGGGGCGTTCGAATGGCCCCGGCGCTTTGACCGTAGAAACGCGCCACACTTGAGGCATCCTTCATGTCACACGGCTTGCTCGACTCAGAACTGACCGCCTCCGGTCATCGGCAGGCTGCTTTCGTGCCGAGCCCGCTCGCCGCCGCCACGCGTCAGGCAGCCACGGGTCAAGACGCCGACGTCGTCGATCTGGAGCGACGCCGGGTCACGCGCGCCCTTGCGGGCGACGGCGCCGCCTTCGCAGCGTTGGTGCGCCCCCACCTGCCGCTGATGTTCCGGGTGGCGTCGCGTACCTGCCGCAGCCCTGAGCTCGCAGAAGACGCGGTGCAAGAGGCCCTGGCCGCCGCCGCCAAGGCGCTCCATCGCTACGAGCCCGGCACCAGCCTCAAAGCCTGGTTGGCAGCGATCACGAGCCAGCGCGCCTGGACGTTGCTGCGCTCGGAGTTGCGCCGCAAACAGCGCGAGGTGATCGCCGACGAACCCCAGCGCAGCGCGACGCCGGAGCAACACCTGCGGGCCCGGCAGGCGTCGGACCGCGTCCTTGAGGCCCTCGCCGGGTTGCCCGAGAAGCGCCGCAACGCCGCCACGCTTCGCCTCGATGCGGGGCTCTCCTACCAAGAGATCGCGGAGGCGCTGGACACCTCAGCCGCCTCTGCTCGTGTCTTGGTCTCGCTGGCGCTGAAGGCCCTGCGCGCCGACCTCGGCGATTTACTGGAAGGAGGAATCTGAGATGCAGAACAACCCGGACCTGCGGCTGCTTCAGCTGCTCGACGCGCACGAAGATGGCGCGGACGACACCCAGGATCGCGACAACATGGCGGCGTCGGGAAATGACGTTGATTCACCGCTAGCGGACGAAGAACCCGGCCTCGCCGCGCTGTTTGACGCCACGGCAGCCATCGCATCGCCCGACGCCCTGGCGCGCCTAGCCGCCTTCGCGCGTGACGCTGCCGGCGCGCAGCACGGGCCGCGTGGTGATGACGGGAGCGTCTCCGGTGAGGTGGACGCTGCAGCCGAGGTGTCGATCGCTGGCACCCTTGCGCGTAACGTCGTGTCCATCCGCCATGGCGCGGCCGCTACGGCGGACGTGTGGCCTGGTCGCTGGCTGCTCGCGCTCGCCGCGTCGTTGCTGCTCACGATGGGAGGCCTCAGCTGGCCGACGCCGTCTCACGACGCGATCGACGCGAACCAGGCCGCCGCCGTCACCCAAGGACCCGACAGTGGCGCCACGCAGCTCGCTACAACCCCTGTGGCGCTCGAGTCCGAAGCGCTCGCGATGGCTATCGACGATCCACTCGCCGGCGTCGGTGGCGTCGACTGGAACGGCGAGCTCGACGACAGCGAGGATGTCGATCTTGGCGATGTCGGCACAAGCGAGGCTGCGCTGAGCGATGTGGCGTTCGGCGACGAGCTGTACGTTGACGCACCAAGGTAGCTGGCAGCGCGGGGATTCAGCTCCGTAGCGGGAAGTAGGGCTTGTCGGTCGCGCGACCGTCGCGCACGATGCGGCTCACCCCGGGAGCCTCCGATGATCCGCGCTGATTACCCCACCACTTCACATTCATCCAAACATCGCTTGATGTTTATAAACTTCATGACCGCTCTTCTCGGCGTCGGCGCGCTCTTCGCGTGCGCCGGCTGCGACAGCGACGCTGGCGGGGCGGCCGCGGTGACCTGGCCGCAGGAGGTGCAGCTCGCCGTCAACCAAGGCGTCGTCTTTGCAGTGGGGGACGTCGTCCCCAACGCGAGCTACCTCAAGGTGGATCTCATCGTCTACAAGCACGGCACGAGCAACTTCGACCTCAGCGCAGGCGGCTCAAGCCCGTCGGACAAGATGTACATGAACACCTTCAAGAGCGGCGGGGTTCGAAAGATCTTCGGTAGCTTCGACGAGGTGCCATCGACCCTGCCGACCGCGGCGAACTACGGCGAATACGTCAACACGGTCAAGACGGGAAACGGCCTCGTGTTGGCCAACAACATCGGCGATGGCTACACCCGAATCTGGGTCAAACGGGTCATCGCGTCCTCCGGCCTCGTGGAGCTGCAATACCAGCCCGTCGCGCTCTAGGCAGCTTGCGCAGCACGCTCTCAAGTCTAGATAAATCACGATTTAGAACTTGATAAATAGCTATTTATTGTCCGGCCGCTGGGGTTGGGCACCGCGCGGGATCATGCCGCCGCGGCCGAGGAGTTCGCCATGCGTAAACCCGTCGTGATGGTCACCGGCGCGAACGGTGAGATCGGCCAGCGCCTCATCGAGCGGCTCTCAGGCGACGCCGAGACCGACATCATCGCGCTTGATCTGCACCCGATGTCGGCCGCGCTCGCGAGTCGCTGTGTGGCCACGTTTGTCGGCGACATCTTGGACGACAACCTGCTGCAACGCATCGTCAGCGAATACGCGATCCACACGGTGTTTCACCTCGCGGCGCTGCTCAGCACCCGCGCGGAGTACACGCCCTTCGCGGCGCATCGCGTGAACGTCGGCGGCACGCTGAAGCTGCTCAACCTCGCTGCAGACCAAGCGCGACGCGACGGCACGCCGGTCAAGTTCGTCTTTCCCAGCTCCATCGCCATCTATGGGTTGCCGGACTTGGCGACGAAACACGCAGCCGGGCGGGTGCGTGAGGGCGATTTCAACGCGCCGACGACGATGTATGGCTGCAACAAGCTGTACTGCGAGCATCTCGGCCGCTACTACATGCACCACTTTGGCCAGCTCAACAGCAACTTCAGGCCGAGCGGCGTCGACTTTCGCGCGATCCGGTTCCCAGGCTTGATCAGCGCCGTGACGGTGCCCAGCGGCGGCACGAGCGATTTTGGTCCCGAGATGGTGCACATGGCCGCGAGTGGGCAGTCGTACGCGTGTTTTGTGCCCGAGGCGGCGCAGATCCCATTCATGGCGATGCCGGACGGCGTGGAGGCGTTGCTCGCCCTCGCCGCCGCGCCCCGCGCACAGCTGGGCCAGGAGACCTACAATATCACGGCGTTCAGCATGAGCGCCGCAGGTTTCCGAGACAGGGTGGTCGACGCGTTTCCGGGCGCTCAGGTCACGTTCGAGGTGCACCACGCCCGCAGTCGCATCATCGACACCTGGCCGCTCGACGTGGACGACACGCCGGCACGCAACGACTGGGGATGGCAGCCGAAGTACGACGCGGACGCCACGTTTGACGACTACCTGCTCCCGACGCTCATGGCGCTGACGCACCGCTAGCCCCAGCGGCGATGAGCCCGGGATGTCAGCCTTTTCGCGGACCAGCGACGAGAGGTCGCCGCTGCGGAACGCCGCGCTAGTCTGCCACGGGAGGCAGCGGCAGCACCGCGGCTGCGTTCACCGCGGGCGCGGGCCAGTGCACCCCCAACACCGCGCGTAACAGCCCGCAGGAGGGCTCCGTTGGCTCGGCGGGCTGCAGGACGAGACCGCGCTGCGGTGCGATGAGGGTATGAGGTCGACCCGTCACGTGCGACCACCGCATGGCGGCGAGTCGGAGCAGGCACCAACCGTCCGACGTGGTGACATCGGCGGCGAGCGGGTGCGGATCCCGCGTCCCGAGCGCGACACCGACGAGACGATCCATGCTGGGCACTTGGCCGTTGCCCTTGAGGGAGCCGGCGTCCACCGCCAGACCAGGCACCCGCAGCGCGACGAGGTAGCGCATGAGCGACAGGCTGACCTGCTGCTCCGCGCCGACGACGTCCAAGGCTGCGTCAAGGTCCGCCAGGGCAGCGCGGTAGTCGCCTTGGCGCGCGTGAAAGAGGGTGGCGCGCTCCATGCGCGGCCCCGCGAGCTCGGGCCTGATCTCGACGGCGCGATCAAAGTCGGTGCGCGCCGCGCTGATGCGACCCTGCCGGAGCAAGATGGCGCCGCGCGCCGCGAGCAGGCGTTCAGCGCCGGGTTCATTGGCGACGGACCGATCCAAGTCAGCTAACGCCGACTTGAGGTCACCGCTGTGGCGCAGCAACATCGCCCGCCAGCGGAAGTTGAGTGAGCTGTCGTCAATCTCCAGCGTGCGCGTGATCCGACTCATCGACCGAGACAGGTTGCCCCTCGCCCAGGCGAGCCGCGCCAACCCGAACATCGCGCGTGGGTTGCGGGGCTCGAGGGTGAGGCTGGCGTCGAGATCGGACTCTGCGCCGGTCAGATCGCCGGAGAGCACGCGGAGAAAGGCGCGCGAGCGGAAGGCGGACGCGCGCAGCACGCCGCTTTTCAGGCCGATGAGGTGATCCATGTCTGCCGCTGCGCCAGCGAAATCTTCTGCATGTCTGCGCGACACTGCGCGGTTCAGCAGCGCCCACGGAAAGTCGGGGTCGATCGCCAGCGCGGCGCTGTGATCCTTGATAGAGCCCGCCACATCACCAAACTGGCGCCGCACCATGCCGCGATTTGTGTAGGCTCGGGCGAGCTTGCCGTCGAGGCCGATGGCCCGGTTGTAGTGCTCAAAGGCGTCTTCAAAGCGCTCGCGGGTCATCAGGAGATTGCCGCGATCCACCCACGCGTTGGCGTCACTGCGACGGTCAAGCGGGATCTCGGGCGGCGGCACCATCTGCGCCGCCAAGCGGGTATTTTGCCACACATAGGAGTACTGACCGTACCTCCGCCGCGCCGCGTCGATCACGCGACTCGCCGCTGGATCGCCGATGACGCCGAGCGCGCGCAGGACCTCGACGATCGACGCCTGATTCTGCAGGCCGTCCGGCGCCACAAGTTTCATCAGCGCTGGCACGGCTTCGTGACTGCCCATGCCGCCCAGCGCGCGCACGGCGAGCCGCACCACGCTCGTGCTTGGGTTCGCGAGCGCCGCGATGAGGCGCGCCTCGACGGCGGGCTCCTTCAGACTGATGAGCTTGTATGCCCACGCGTCGTACCAGCCGGCCGATCGCGGTGACGCAGCCAACTTGAGCACGCGCTCGACTTCAGCCATGACGAGCGCCTGCCGCTGCGTCTCGACCTGGAGGTGTGTCTCCCGATCAGCCTCGCCGCGAACGCGCCACGCGCCGGCCACGCCGATGAGCACCACGGCGATCGCGCCCACAATCACGGCGTTTCGGCGCACCCAGCGCCACAACAAGTCGCGCAGTTTGTAGCGGTGCGCGGCCACCAAACCACCCGCCTCAAACGCCTCCAGGTCGGCGACCATGGCGCGCGCATCGACGTACCTGTCCTTGGGATCGCGGGCCAACGCGCGCATCGCGACGGCCTCGAGCTCTCGCGGCGCGTTGGGTTCGCGTTGCCGTGGCGGCACGATCTCGCGCTCCAGCACTTGCAACATGACGTCGTGACCCGATTGCCCGATGTACGGTGGTCGTCCAGTCAAGAACTCGTAGAGGATGGCGCCGAGGGCGTACACGTCGGACCGGGCGTCGATGGCGAGGATGTCGCCGCGGGCCTGCTCGGGCGGCATATACGCTGGAGTCCCCATGACCTGGCCATCCATCGTGGCCATCGCGCCGGCGTCGCGGACGCTGCTCGTGGCGCCGGCGACGGAGTCGGTCGCGTCGGGCTTGCGCACCTTCGCCAGCCCCCAGTCCAGCACCAGCGTCTCGCCGAATTCGCCGACCATCACGTTCGCTGGTTTGAGGTCGCGATGCACCACACCGCGGCTGTGGGCGTACGCAATGGCTTGGCAGACGTCGATGAGGCGCGGCAGCAGGCGCAGTCGATCGGGCAGCGACGCGCCGTGGAGCGCGTTGGCGAGCGTGTCGCCGCGAACGCGGCGCATCGTGTAGTAGATCGTGCCGTCCGCGCGACGTCCCAGCTCGTAGACCGGGATGATGCCGGGATGCTCCAGCTGGCCCGTGATTCTGGCCTCGTCGACAAATCGGACCTCACGCCGTCGCGAGCGTGCGCGGTCGGTGCGCAGCTCCTTGATCGCCACGTCTCTGCCAATGTGTCGGTCCAGCGCGCAGCGCACCACCCCGATGCCGCCCTCCCCGAGCAGGTCGAGCAGCCGGTAGCGCTCCGGATGTTCGGCCGTCAGCGTGCCGCGAACCGCGTCGTCGGCGGTCGGGTTCGCGGCGGGCGCGGTCGTCGCTGGCGCCGCTGCATCGGCCGTCTCGTCGAACGCCGCGCTGCGTGGTGTTGCGCCCAGATCAGGCTGGCGCAGCTGGTCGTCTGGCGGGAAATCCTGTGTGGGTAGCTCGCCGACGGTGGCCCCCACGTCAGCTGGTGGCGCAGCGGATCGGCCGAGAGACGGGGGTGGCTTGTGTCGGGTATCCATCGCCCATCAGCGTATCACGGCGTCACGCCAAAAAACGCCGCGCCGAATGGCGTCTCTGGGCCCGCGCGCACCTGATTAACGGGCCCCTGTTGCACGACCCGACCGTCCTCTACCACGAGCAGCCAATCACCGAGCGCTGCGACGTCGCGGTCATCATGGGTCACCGTGATCGCGATCCGGTCGCGTAGCTGGGCGTGGAGGACCGCGCGCAGCTCGATGCGGGCCACTGGGTCCAACGCCGCGAGGGGCTCGTCGAGCAGGACCGCGCTGGGTTCGGCGGCGAGCGCACGCGCCAGGGCGACTCGCTGTCGCTCTCCGCCAGACAGCTCGCCAACGCCGCGTGTGCCGAGGTGGGCGCCACCGACTGCGATGAGGGCGTCCATCGCCCGCTGGTGCGCCCCCGCCCCACCGCCGCAACCGAACCCGACGTTGCCGAGGACATTGAGGTGCATGAAGAGCCCGCAACCCTGGGGCACGAAGCCGATACGTCGTCGCTCTGGCGGGGTGTAGAGGGTCGCGTCTTGCCAGGTTTGACCGCCAACACACACCTGCCCTGTCAGACCGAGCTCGGCGCCCACCAGCGCGCGCAGCAGGGTGCTTTTACCCGCGCCGTTCGGCCCCACGACCACGACGCGGGCGGCGCTGGTCGCAAAACTGAGGTCGAGCTCCAAGCTGCCGAGCCGCCCACGTAACGTGACATCCCACTGGTTGGCGCTCACGACGCCCTCCCCGGCCAGATGCGGCGCAAGTCGGGCAGCAGCCGTACAAACAGGACCGCGCCGACCGCAAACCCCGCCAAGATCAGCGCCAGCGCGCGCGCTAGGCTGACGTCTTCCTCGAGCGCTGCGTAGATCGCCAACGGCAACGTCTGCGTGCGGCCCGGCAGGTTGCCGGCAAAGAGCAACGTGGCGCCAAACTCGCCGAGCGCCCGCGCCCAGGCGAGCGTGGCCCCGCCAATCAGGGCTGGTAGCGCGCTGGGGAGGGCCACCCGCCACACCGCCGAGCGTGCCGTGGCTCCCAGGCTGCGGGCCACCAGGAGCAGGTCGTCGTCGACGTCGCGAAACGCCGCGATGGCGGATTGTAGGTAGAAGGGCGAGGCCACGACGATCTGCGCGACCACGACCGCCGCGGGGGAGAAGGCGAGGCTGTCGCCCAGCACCCCCCCCAACGGACCCTGCCGGCCGAACGCGTCCAGCAGCGCGATGCCGATCACCGCTGGCGGCAGCACCACGGGCAGGGCGACCAACGTCTCGACCAGCGCCACGCCGCGCCAGCCGCCGCGCGCGACGCGCCAAGCCAGGGGCGTCCCACATCCGACGATGACCAGCAGTGAGAGCGCGGTCGTGCGTGCGCTCAGCGCGACCGCCTCGGCTAAGCGGGGGTGGCCGAGGGCCGAGAGCAGCTCGTCCGGCCCAGACGCCAGGGCGAGCGCGACGATCGGCAACGCCAGGGCGACCAACAGCGGCGAGGCCAACAGCCAACTTCCGATGGGGCGTGGTCGTGTCCTCACGGCGCCTCGGCGAGCTGGACGTGGAAACCGTGGCGACGAAGGACGCGCTGCGCCGTCCCGCTGCGCAGCCATTGGATCCAGGCGGCAGCTGCTACGGCCTGGGGTGCGAGGCGCAGCCGGGCGACGGCATACTGCGCCTCCACCTGCCAGCGTGCTGGGATCGCGACCGCGCGCAGCGTCGCGCGTGGACTCGGGGGGTGGCCGGCGCCCGCCCTCGGGACGTCTGTCAGGTAGACCACCGCCGCGTCGGCTTGGCCGAGCCGCACTTTGGCCAGCGCCAGGCGGACGTTGGGTTCCTGCGTCACCACATTCGCCATGAAACGCGTCCGAAACCCTGGAATCTCGGCGTTTGCGCGGTCAAGCACCGCTCGAGTATAGCGGCCAACCGGCACTCCAGCGGCGCCAATCGCCAGTCGCGGAACACGGTCGACTTGGGTGGCGTCCCGCAGTGGGCTGTCGTCCCGCACGGCGATCACCAGGGTATTTTTGGCAAAAGGCTGCGCGACGTCGGTCCATCCCGAGCGATGCAGGGCGTCCAGATGAGCGGGGTCCGCCGAGGCAAAAACGTCGGCCCGCAGCCCACGGCTGATCTGCAACCGCAGCGTTTGGCTACCCGCGGTGCTGACCTGCACGTCGACCAGCGGGTGGCTCTCTTCGTAAGCGCTCTCCAACTCGCGGAGCGCCGTGGCGAGTGAGGACGCGCCCAAAACGAGCAACGGCGTCCGTCCGGGCGGCGTGTCGGCGCCTGGACCGCAGCCCAGCGTCGCGATCCCGACCAGGCAGCAACGCAGGGCGAGCGAGACGCGGCAGAGTCGATTGTGCGCGTCGCTGCCCAAGAGCTCTTCCCTGCTGACGGTGACGGTCCAGCCTCGCGCTAGCCAGCCTCGCGCTAGCCAAGCTGGTCGGCGTCCCAGTATTCGGCCACAGACTCCACCGGCCGCTGGGTCTCAAACACCCGCGCCAGCCTGACAGACACGCGCCCGTCCGCCAGCGCCGCCGTCGCCGCATCGTACAGCCATTTTGCCAGGCGCTCACTCGTCGGCGAGAAAGGAAACACCGCGACTTTCATCCCGCCCGGATAGCGATTCTCAGCGCCGGCCAGCTGGATGACCCGCTCATCTGTGGTGTGAATGGTGCCGTGGCGCGCCAGCCGACTGGCGAGCAGCGCCGCTCCCAGCGCTCGAAGCGCGGGCTCAGCGTCCTTCCACGTCGCGCCGCCCACCGCGAGGCTGTGGTCGAGCAGCTGGTGGCAGGGTTGCAGCACGCTCGTCTTCAGCTGTTTAAAGTCCACCACAAAACCATCGGCATCCAACTCCATCGCCTGTAGTTCGACTTCGAACTTCCAGGTGTGACCATGCACATGAATGCACGGACCGCCGTGACCACGGACGTGGTGGGCAAAATCGATGTCGATGCTCTTACGGATGCAATACATGGCGCGCATAGGCCTGGACTGAGAGGGACGAGGGCGAGGAGCAAGGGGGGGAACAAGGGCAGGGGCGTCCCGCTGTCTTTCGATCGGCTCAGCGGTTGGCGAACAACCCGACGACTGCGGTCTTGTCGTCGCCGCCCATGTTCGCCGTCAAGCCGATCTCCAAGCTGCGACCGACCTGATAGTCGCCGCAGTGCCCCTTCATCTGGCGGTGCAGCTCGAGGATCTGCTTGATGCCGGTCGCGCCGACAGGGTGGCCGAAGCCGACGAGGCCGCCGCCGGTGTTGATGGGCAGCGCGCCGGTCAGCGCGGTGCGGCCGTCGATGACCTGCGCGACCGATTCACCCGGCGCCGCGAAACCGAGGGCCTCCATCATCAGCAGCTCGGTGATGGTGAAACAATCGTGCACCTCTGCGATCTGAACCGCGTCCGGGGCGAGTCCAGCCGCAGCATAGGCCCGCTCAGCCGCCGCGACCGTGGTCTCCATGATGAGCGGGTCACCGTCCACAAAGAGGTTGCCGGTCGTGTGCGCGAGGCTGAGCACCTCGATGGCGTCGTGCTCACTCTTGCCGAGCTTGGCCAGCCCCGCCTCGCTGACGAGCACCAGCGCGGCGCCGCCGTCCGAGACCTGGCTGCAATCAGACACCTTGAGAAAGTCCTTAAACTCGGGGTTGGTCAGGAACTTGGCGTTGCGCTCCTCTCCGGCGGCGTGCGCGTGGGTCATCGTCACCGCGTGCATGTGCGCCAGCGGGTTCTTGTTGGCGTTGGCGTAGGCCTTGACGGACACATGCGCGAGCTCGGACTCCGTCAGGCTATAGGCAGCGCGATACGCCTTGATTCTTCGGGCAAAAAGCGCGGGAAAGGTGAAGTCGTCGATGTCGCGCTGCCGCGCATAGTGCGCCGCGCGGGCCAGATAGTCGCCGCCGACACGCGCCGAGGCCGTCGTCTGCACTTCAGCGCCGACCGCGAGCGTGACGTCAGCGCCAGCCTGAATGGACTCCAACGCGGACGCAAAGGCCAGCCCACCCGAGGCGCAAGCACCCTCGACCCGCATGACGGGCTTGTGAAGCAGATCGGGGTGCGCGCCCGCCACCACCGCGCCGAGGTGGCCTTGATTGCTGAAGAGCTCGCCGACGAAGTTGCCGATCCAGGCCTTCTCGATCGCGCTCGCCGGGACGTCCGTGGCGTCGAGCGCGCCCAGGACCGCGCCGGAGATGTACTGCTCCAGCGTGGGATTGTCGCGCTGGCCAAAGTCCGGGTGCCGCTGCCAGACGAAGTCCGGGTGGTTCTTACCGATGAAAGGGCTGATATGGCCCCCGATGACAAAGGCGCGGCGTTGTAGACTCATGGCTTCACTCCACTCGGGGCTTCACCCGACCAAGGGCTTTCACGCGTCGCCGCACGAGACCATGCGCGCGAGCGCGCGCAAGCTAGCGCTAGTTGCCGTCGAGTGAAAGGGAAAGCGTCCAACGCTGCTCAGAGGATGAGCCGCACACCGCCGAGACGCTCGATGCGATGTGGAAAACGGTCGCTGGGCGTGCCGATGAACATGTAGTTCGTGGGGACGGCCAGCCGCGCGGAGAGCGCCTCGATCAGCTCCGGCCCAAACACGCCTTTCACCGCGAGAAAGTCGATCTTTAGCTCAGGATACAGGCGATCGATGCCGGCGAGGTGTTCGGCGAGCTGCGGCGGAATGGCGGCCTCATCCGAGTAGATGTGGGCGATCGTGAGGTGGTGCGTTTGCTCGTTCTCCTGCACGTATAGCGCCGCACGGTTGAGCTCTGCCGGGTCGTCACCGCGCGTGAAGTAGACCATCTTCGGCGAGTTGATCTCGTGGATCTTCGTGACCAGCAGCTTCTTGGCGGTGCGATTGAACTGCAGCGTGCTGTCCACAATCGCGGCCAACATGAACATCGCGCCGCGCAGCAGCTGCACGCGCAGGAACATGACACCCACTACCGCGCTCGCTCCGACGAAGTAGATCAGAAACACACGCACAGAGGTCGGGTCGAGCATGATGTTGCCGACCAAGCCGATGAGGACCGCGCCGAGGGCTATGGTGACGGCGGGCCAGGAGGCGTGGCTGGAGCGCGGCAGCTGCGCGCGTTTGACCTTCAGCAGCATGTTGCCGATGGCGAAGAGCGACATGACGGCCAGAAACGAGATGGTATAGACGCCCGCCAGGGTCGAGACCACGCCCGCCGTGGCGACCAGAATTGAGACGCAGACGACGAAAAATCCAATGATGATCCAGTGGTTTGTGCCGCGCCACGCGTTCTTGGCGAGCAGCACCTGCGGCAGACATCGGTCCAGGCTCATACGGCGTACCAGCCCCGTCACGCCCACGAACGAGGTCAGCACCGCGCCCGACAGCACGAGGACGGCGTCGATGCTCACCCACGTCGCCATCACCGCGCCGGCGGAGCGATCCGCCATTTGCGCGAGCAGGTCGGGCGGCACCGCTTGAATCGCGATGAGCGGCAACAGCCCCAAGGACAGCAGGCTGATGGTCGGGTTGAAGATGGCGACGGCCGCCCACATGTTGCGTAGCGTCTTGGGGAACACCCCCTCGGCCTGTTCTTCGATGAAGTTGGCCGAGCTCTCGAAGCCGCTGATGCCGAGCATGGCCGCTGCGAAGCCGAAAAATAGGGCTTTGACGAAGCCGCCCGGCGTCGGCATCGCCCAGTTCGCCTGCAGCATCGTTGGGTCTTGCACGATCGTCCAAGTGCCGACGATGACCAGGACGGTCAGGGTCACCATGTGGAAGATGAAGATCACCAGCGCCACGATGGCCGACTCGGTGATACCCACGACGTTGAGCACCGCAAACACGCCCAATAGGCCGACCGTGGCCCAGAACACGTTCAGGCCGTGCCACAGGTTGTGCGCGTAGTGCATGGCCTCGCCTGCGCTGATCACCGCGGTCGCGACGTACGACAGCAGGGTCAGCACCGCCGCGCCGGCAGCTGTTCGCTTGTTGGTCGTGTTGAGCAGCACCGTATAGGTCCCGCCGTTGAGCGGCAGGGCGCTCCCGACCTCGGCATACACGCGGCGAAACAAGAACAGGACACCGGCGACCACCGCTAGCACCACGGGCGCGAGCTTTCCGGCTTGGGCGGCCGCGAGCGCCGACACGTAGAGGCAGCTCGATGTGATGTCGTTGCCGCAGATCGCGGTCGACGACCACACCCCGAGCTTGTGGCTGGCTTTGGGTGGTGGGTTGGCGGGCGCGACTGCGAGGTCATCGAGTCGCGAGGCGGAGCCCCAGCCCGGAAAGTTCCATGGTGAGCTGGCGGTCGTCTGTTCGGTCGTGGGCGCGGCCGTGTCGGTCGGTTGGGACATCGTGGGGGTTCGCTCCGTGTGGTGTGGTGGCGTGCGTGCGGGGCGTCTCGCCGGTGGTCGCGTTCGTCCGTGACGTGTGTCGCGTCGTTGTGTCGCGTCGTTGTGTCGCAGCGTCGTCGTGTCGGGGCCCGTTGAAGGGCCGCTGTCGACCGCCTGCCGACCCGACAACCTTTACGCAAAGCCCAGCCAGCGTCGAGAGGGAGAATTGACACGGTCAGCCCAGGAATTGGCTCATTTTGACACACCTGAGGCGCGGCCTGATGCAGTCATCACCGATCCCGACCGGCCCGTTGGCGTTCGCCGGGTCGAGGCCAACCGCTGCCGACCATTGCGTTTGCCATCGCCACAGGCTGCAGTTTGCGGCGTTTGTGCGACCTTGGCGCGAACCTTGCGTCGTCCTGGGTCTGGGTGGCAAGAGCGAGGGCGATGCGGATGCCATTCGCGTCGATCAGTCGCGACGTGGGCGCGAAGCGTACCTGCTGCGCGCCACGACGCGGGCGCCACTCGTGACACCAGCCGAGGAGTTCATGGTGCATCTCGATCCAGACGGGCCCCAGCGCCCAGCGCGCCACCGTCGCGTCGCAGCGACAACCCTCCCGGTGGTTATCACGCTGATCGTGCTCACCGGCGGCGCGCCCTCGTTGTCCCTGGCATCCCCAGCGGCTGAACCCGTGGTGACGTGGAGCGGACTCACCCAGATTTGGTGGCAGGGCGCGGTGCCACAGGTCCGTGACGGAGGCGTCGATGTCGTGGTCGCCCGACCGATGCTGCTGATGGGCCTGAAGGCAGTGTCGGTGACGATTCAACCTGAGCTCGCTGGCACCCCGCGTCTGTTGGACGCGATCCTGGCCGTCCGGGTGTCAGCGCGCCATGAACTCACGCTGGGGCGCTATCGCACACCGTTCACGCGGACCACCATCATCGGTCTGCCCGGCATGGACGTGACGCGGCGCGGCGTGTTGGACACGTCGCTCGGCTTCGATCGTCAGAGCGGACTCATGACCACCTCCACGTCTGCGGATAGCCACTGGGACGTGCGGCTCGGCCTCTTCGACGCGCGCGCCACGTCGACAGCCCGGCTGCGCCCGCTCGGGACCGCGCGGGTCGTGTACAGCCCATTCGGCGCTGCGCCGGAGACGCTGATCGGCGGTAATTCCGGGCTGGTAGGGCATCGTCTCAGCCTCGGAGTGAACCTCGCCGCGGAACCCGACCGGGTGACGACCGCGTTGGAGGCGACGTGGGCAGGCCCGACAGCGACGTCCACGGTCACGGCCTACAGTCGCTCGAGCTGGGGTGGGGCCGACACCGCCTTTGGTGGCGTCGCACGCGGTAGCGTCGTGGTGGTCGGCCCCTGGCTGCGGCTCGCTGGTCGGGTGGAGGCGCTGCGCGATGGCGAAACGCCGATTTTTATTGGCACAACCTTGGCACTCGACGCGACGCCGATAGGTCCGAGTGTGCGGACCCTCTTGGAGCTGACGCGCGGTCAAGGTGGCGCCAGCGGCGCGCAGGCGTCGTGGACCGCGCGGTTCATGGTTCAGGGTCAGCTCTGAACTGCGTGCGGCGGCGTGACGGTCGCAGCGTCGCCGATCCGCCAGAGGCGCTGAGCGGCTGAAAAACCAGCCTTACTTGCGGTACCACACCTCCAACTCCGTGATGCTCCAGCCGCTGCTCGAGCCCGCCAACGCGTTCTGGCACGCCGTGCAGCTCGTGTTCGGGCACATCGGGCAGTTATGCGAATAGCCTGGGTTCGCCGAGCCGCTCGTCATGTTGCTGCTCACGTAGAGGTCGTGATTGCCGCCCCAGGTCGGGCCGTAGCTGACGTGGTCATACATCGAGTTGCCCGAGTTCTTGTAATACGGGA
>CALENB010000024.1 GCA_937910235.1 uncultured Myxococcales bacterium
CGGACAAGGCCGCTGCTGACCAAGCGGCAGCGGACAAGGCCGCTGCTGACCAAGCGGCAGCGGACAAGGCCGCTGCTGACCAAGCCGCCGCGGACAAGGCCGCTGCTGACCAAGCCGCCGCGGACAAAGCCGCTGCTGATCAAGCCGCCGCGGACAAGGCCGCTGCGGACAAGGCCGCCGGGGAGCCCGATCCGACGCCCGGCACCTGGTACAAGCCCGGCCTCGCGACCACCTGGCAGTGGCAGCTGAGCGGCGCCATCAACACCAGCTACGACGTCGACGTCTACGACATCGACCTCTACAACGCTGGCGACGCCATCGCCACGCTGCACAAGCAGGGCAAGAAGGTCATCTGCTACTTCTCGGCGGGCTCGTCGGAGAACTGGCGACCGGACTTCTCCAAGTTCAAGGCGGCGGACATGGGCAAAAACCTGGACGGTTGGCCTGGCGAGAAGTGGCTGGATATCCGCAGCGCCAACGTCCGCAGCATCATGAGCGCGCGTCTCGACCTCGCTGCCTCGAAAGGCTGTGACGGCGTTGAGCCTGACAATGTCGACGGCTACACCAACAACCCCGGTTTCCCGCTCACCGCCGCTCATCAGCTGGACTATAACCGCTACCTCGCCAAACAGGCCCACGCCCGTGGGTTGTCCATCGGGCTGAAGAACGACGTGGATCAGGTCGCCGCGTTGGCTCCGGACTTTGACTACGGCATCAACGAGCAGTGCTTCCAGTACAGCGAGTGCGGGGTCTACAGCGCCTTCACCAAGGCCAACAAGCCGGTGTTCAACGCTGAATATCCCGAAGAGTACGCCGCGCTCAAGCAGGCGGCGAACCGGGCTGCGCTCTGCCTGAAGGCCAAGGCGGCGAAGATGCACACGTTGTTTCTGGCGCTGGATCTGGACGACAGCTACCGAGAGACCTGCGACTAACGGTCTCTGGTGTGCAGGCGGCGCGCTCGCTCGACAGTGGTCGAGCGAGCGCGCTTCGCTTGAGGTCTGAGCGCGCCTCGCTGATGATGCCGGGATGATTCACGAGATCGCCGCCCTCGCGCTGCCCACCGCCCTCGGGCTCCTCGCCGGCGCCGCGCACCTCTTCGACAAGCCCCGCGCCGCCGTCCACGCGCTGAACCGCTACGCGCTGACGTTCGCGTTCCCGGCCCTCATCGTGCGCAGCTTGATCGACCCGACCTTCGCGCCGCCCACCAACGCGGCGTTCTTCCTCATCGTGCCCCTCGGGCTGTTGCTGGCCTTGTCGGTCATTCTCCTCACCTCGCAGCTCTTCCCCTCCCTGCGCCCGTTCCGCGGCAGCGCTGCGTTGCTGGCCTCGTTTGGCAACGTCGCCTACCTCGGGTTGCCCCTCATCGCCGTGCTCCTGGGCCCCACGGTCGTCGGCTTGGCCGCGCTGCTGGTGGCTTGTCACATCGTCGCTGGCTTGCTGGTTGGTCCCGCCCTGCTGCTGGCTTGGTCTCCGGGGACACACGCGGATCGGCCGGGTTTGGGGGTGCTGCTGCGTCAACCCCTGCTGTGGGCCCCGGTTGTCGGCCTGTTGGCGCGCTGGCTGCCCGCGACGACGGGCGCTGCCGTCGATAGCCTGATCACCCCCGTGGCGTCGTCGGCTGCCCCCGTCGCGCTGTTTCTGCTTGGGCTCTATCTGCATGGTGAACGCCGCGCCGTGC
Source organism: uncultured Myxococcales bacterium (assembly GCA_937910235.1). Classification (GTDB taxonomy): domain Bacteria; phylum Myxococcota_A; class UBA9042; order UBA9042; family UBA9042; genus UBA9042. The sequence goes on from CALENB010000024.1 coordinate 1,679, forward strand.
TGCGGCCGAGCCTCGGCGCGCTCGTTCATGTCCTAACAAAACTGGTGGTGTTGCCGCTCTGCACGGTCTCAGCGCTCTGGTTGCTCAGCTACGTCGGACCGCTACCGGAGGGCGGCGCGACGGCGGCGCTGCTGCTCTCGACCATGCCTGCCGCCATCACCACGTTCTCGTTGTCCGAGTCGCTCGGTGTGGCAGAGGTCGCCGTCGCGCAGGCGATCGTGCTGACGACGTTGGTCGCCGCGCTGGTCGGACCGTGGCTGTGGCCGTGGCTGGCGGCTGGCTGGGGCTAGTTCGCGTTCGAGGTGGTGGGAAGCTGTCGATCGGAGGCGGGGCTCAGCGGTCGTGGCGCGGCGCCTCACCGACACGCACGCAGGCCTCCAGAAAAGCCATCGCCGCGGCCTCGCATGCGTCCAAGCTCCCCGTCAGCCAAGCGCCAGCGAAGTTGGTCTCTGTGGGCGGCGCAAATATCTTCACCGCGCGAACGTCCGCGGCCTTGAGCGCCGCGTCCATCGCCATCGACGCCTCCATCGGTGGCGCGATCAGGTAGGCCATGCAGTCCCCTGGCGCGAGCCCGGCCTCAGCCGACAGATAATGACCCAGCGAGCTGATGACGTGGGGAAACACGGCGATGGAGCCATCGTCATTGGCGCCATAGAAACAGGCGTCGTGCTCCAGGCAGCGCACGATGGCGCGCAGGCCCTCGTCGATGTCGTCCGGGTTGTCGGCCGCGATAACGCCCAGGATCTCGCCCGAGAGCGGCCCGGAGGCGCTGCCAGCGCCGGCGTAGAACGAGCGCGCGAAGACCACGTCGATGTTGGCGTGTTTGGTCGCTTCATCGAGGGCGACGTACGTGCTGTCGTCCTGGTCACAAGTGATGAGTCCGAGGGACGTGTGGCGGCTCGGGTCCGCGCCATAGGCCCGCAAAACCGCCTCCGTGGGCGCAGGCAGCCGTTGTACAGACAGCACGGTGGGCGTAATCGGTTCAAGCTTCATCGCGGCGTCTCCCGGTTCATCGTCCGCGCAGCAGGCTGGCTGCTCATGTCGACGAGGCGCACGCGTTCCTGCGGCGCGCGATACCCGCCACTCGCTGCGTCGCCCAGCTCGCGGGTCAGCCCGCTCAGATCGAGGTCAACACCGGAGCGACCCTGGTCCAGCATGGCGCCCACGAGCACGGCCAGCCGCGCGCCGGCTTGTTGCGGGGGGACGCCGCGGGCGTGGATATTCGACATCATGTTGCGGTCACCGTCGGTGCGGCCGATCTGCGGGCCGTGGACGAGATAGGCCGACAGCCCGTCACCCGTGCCCAGCCCCGGCCGCTCGCCGAGCAGGATCACGGCCACGCGCGCGTTGACCTCCTGACCGATCTCATCCTCGAGCCACACCCGCGCAAACCGCGCGCACATCGGGGTTCCGACCGACCAGCCGCGAGCGCGGCACGCGTCGCTGAAGGCCTCGAGCAGCGCCACCCCGGCGCCCATGGTCGCCACAGCGCTCAGGCCGTCGGCCAAGATCGGCTGCACATCGATGTCCCGCTTGGCCCGGCTGCGCAGCAGCGCGAGGCTCGCGGCGTCGAGTCTTCGGCCCAGATCGGGTCGCAGCAGGTACTCGCGGTGGTCGCCGACGCGCGAGCGCAGCGGCAACATGCCACGACTTTCAGCCCAGTCCTCCGGCAGTTCAGCAGCCACGGCGGCGTGGGCCACGGCCAGCTCCGCCTGGAACTGCAGCACGACGTCGGTGGCGTAGCGTGTGCCGACGCAGCCGATCCCTACCAGCGCCGTGGTGTGCTGCGCGGCGTCCTTGGCGAACGCAGACATGGCCGCGCCAGCGCGATCAGAGGCAGACTTCACCGGAAAAATCCGCGAAGGCGGCGCCGGAATCCGCGTCACCTCCGGCGGAGGCGGCAGCGGCGCGGCCATGCCCAAATCGGCGCGCAGCTGTGCGACGAGCTGACGCGTTCTCATCGGATGACCGTGGCGTCGCCAAAACGCTTACCGGGGTTGAGTCCATCCATGATGCCCATCTCCTGCAGCCACGCGTCGAACTCGGGCGTCGGCCGGCGCTGCATCAACCGGCGAACCGACGGCACGTCATGGTACGAGGTGCTCTGATAGTTCAACATGATGTCATCGCCAACCGGCATCGACATCAGGTACGTGCAACCAGCGGCGCAGAGCAGCACCTTCAGCGACTCAAGCTCGTCCTGGCTCATGTCAGCGTGGTAGGTGAAACACGCGTCACACCCCATCGGCAGCCCCATAAGCTTGCCCATGAAGTGATCTTCGAGCCCAGCGCGCGTGATCTGCCGCCCATTCTCCAGGTACTCCGGCCCAATGAACCCAACCACGGTGTTGACCAGAAAAGGGTCGTACCGGCGCGCCAGCCCGTAACAGCGCGCCTCAATCGTGACCTGATCGGTGTCGTGGTGGGCGTTGGAGGAGAGCGCGGAGCCTTGTCCGGTCTCGAAGTACATGAAGTTCGGACCTTGGGTCGACCCCATCGCCTTCATCTGAGCTGAGGCCTCGTCGAGCAGCGCCACCGAGATGCCAAACGCCTCGTTGGCCTTCTGCGTCCCCGCGATCGACTGAAACATCAGGTCCATCGGCGTGCCAAGGTCCAGCGCGCGCATCTGCACTTTGATGTGGGAGAGCACGCAGTGCTGCGTCGGCACGTTGTTGCGTTTCATCACCTCGTCGAGCGCCTTGAGGATCTCAACCGTTGATTCTGCGGTGTCGGTGGCAGGGTTGAGGCCGATCACGGCGTCGCCGCAGCCGTACGACAACCCCTCGCGGGTCGAGGCCAAGATCCCCAGCACATCGTCGGTCGGGTGGTTCGGTTGAAGGCGCGATGAGAGACGCCCCGGCAGCCCGAGCGTGTTGTTGGCGCGCACCACCACCTGGGCCTTCGACGACACCGTCATCAGGTCGAGGTTGCTCATCAGCTTGCAGGTGGCGGCGACCATCTCCGGCGTCAGCCCTGGCGAAATCGCCCGCATAACCGGGCCCGTAGCGGCATCGCTGAGCAGCCACTCGCGAAATTGACCCACGGTCAGATGGCCGACGGCGCGAAACGCTTTGTCGTCGAGACCGTCCTCCACGACCCGTGTCACCTCATCAATCTCGTACGCAACGGCGGGGTTCTCGCGCAGCTCGGCGAGGGTCAGCTGCGACAACACCGCCCTCGCGGCGACGCGCTCCACCGCATCTCGCGGCGCGAGCCCGGCCTGCGTATCGCCTGATTTCGGCGGATTGGCCTTGGCCAAGACCTCTCGTACGGAGTCGAAGGTGTAGGTAATACGCCGAATTGTCGCGCTGAGCTGCATCGAGCGCTCCTGGTGCCCATCGATTGCGAGAGGGAGAGTAAAATACCCTGCGGCGCGGAGCATAGTGCCGCGCCGCCAGCGGGTCGAGGGGGCATCGCACAAGTGTGACCATCGCGCGGCGCGGGCGCGATTGGGGCGCACCACGCAGGTGCGATCACGGGCAAGTCGGAACTCAGACGCGCTTCGGCGACGCGCGGCACAAGGCAGTTAGCGTGCGATGCGGCTGCTACACCACTGGAACGACGGGGCTATCGCGCTGCGGCGCGCACGGATCCTGTGAGCATCGTTCGCTCCAAAACAAGTTGGGACTGGACCGGGACCTGTCGGACGTGTAGGTCGCTCCTCCCGTGCCCCCGACCGGGCTGCAAGCGCGACAACGGTGGTCTATATTACTCGCGCGTGGGACCGCTGCACTACAACCAGGAGCAGATCGTGAACGTGAAAATCGACGATGTGATGGCCCATCAGGTGGTGACGGTTCAGCCGCACCACACAATCGCGCACGTTCGCGCCGTCATGGAGCGCAATCGTGTGCACGCGCTGCCGGTGGTCGGGCCGGACAACGAGGTGCGCGGCATCATCAGCTCGAGCGACTTGATCGGCGGCCATCCGGATGGCGCTCACGTCTCGTCGATCATGACGACGCCTGTCTGGTGTCTGCCCCGGTACAACAACGTCGATGTCGCCGCGACGGTGATGCGCAAGCACCACGTGCACCACATCATCGTGACGCACGACAGGAAGGTGGTGGGTATCGTGAGCGCGTTTGACCTGTTGCAGCTGGTGGAGTCGCGTCGGTTCGTGGAGAAGGCCGGGTCGACCCGCCCCAGCAAGACGCACAAACAGGCGTAGGTCGAAGATTGGGCCATCGCAGCGCACCGCTCCGCGCCACGTCGTGGCTGCCGGGGCTAGGCCTGGATGACGGCGCCGTGCCCTGCATCGGCCGGCGGTGGCCCCAGCGGCTGGGCTTGCAGCTTCAGTTCAGCGCGAGACCAAGCGGTTTGGACCGTGTCGGCCTCGCCAGCCGTCACCTCAAGCTGTAGCAGCTGGCCATCGATCGACTCGCGGGGGTGTCGGAGGACCTCCAAAAACGCCCGCGCGAACTCGGTCGGCTCCAACATTCGGGGCTGCCAGCGACCAAAGACCTTGGGGTTGTCCGCGTACGCCTGCGTCATCGATGTCCGCACAAAAGGCAGCGCCAGACAGCTCGACGAGACCTGATGGGCGTTCTTGCCGAGGTTCGCGCGCAGAATCTTGGGTAGCGCCAGCACGCCGAAGTTGGCCAGCACGTAGCCGGGCACGCCGGCGCCTGGATCCACCGCTTGGCGCGACGAGATGTAGAGGATCTGGAGATCCTCACCGAAATGAAGCGCCTCGCCAGCCCAGAGGTGGGTGAGATACAGGAAGCCATCGACCTTGGTGTTCACCACGCGCGCGCTGTCACTGAGATCGCTGATAAACGCCTGTCGGGCCCGCGCGCGTCGCATCGCGGGACGCTCGCCCGACTGCTCGCGTGGCGCGCGGCCGAGCAGGTAGCCGCGCTCCGAGAGGCCGGAATTACAGATGAGCAGGTTCGGCGGCTTGCCGCCCATGCGCTTGATGACATGGCTGCGCGTCGCCCAGATGTCCGAGGTGCTGGTGACGTCGGCCTGCACCGGAAAGGCGTTGCCGCCGGCGGCGTTGATCGCCTCGACGGTCTCGAGCCCGTCGGCATAGCTGCTGCGGAAATGCACCCCGATGCTCTCCGCACCCGCCATCGTCGCCGCGAACGCCATGGCTTGACCGAGCCCGCCGTGTTTACCGGCGCCGGTGATGAGCACACGTCGGCCGCGGAGCAGCTTCTGAAGGCCTTCGAAGGCGAAAGGGCGCAAATCGGGGGTCATGGCGTCTCCTGGCGTGTAAGAACCGGTCCGTGGTTCAGTCCTGGCGTCAGTCTAGGCATGAGGGGTCGGTCCGACCGGGTCCATTCACCTGCGGGGCTAGTTACGCTGGCAGCAGCACGACGGCCTCGCCTTTGATGCAGACCGTCCCGTCAAGCTTGGTGACCAACGTGCGGATCTTGGCGATGGGCTTGTCGCTGCGAACCTCGACCAATTCGACCGAGGCGATGACAACCTCGTCGAGGAACACCGGCGCACGAAAGCTGAGCTCTTGGCCCAAATAGATCGTGCCGGGTCCTGGCATGTGCTCGCCGAGCAGCGCCGTGAAGAGGCTCGCGACGAGCATGCCGTGGACGATGCGCGCCCCGAAACGCGGGTCCGCCGCCGCCGCTGCGTCATCGAGATGCACCGGGTTGTGATCGCCGCTGAGGTCCGCGAAGGCGCGGACGTCGGTGTCGCTGAACGCCCGCTGCAAGTTGGCCTGCGTACCGAGGGGCCAGCGCGCCGGGGCGCCTGGAAGGTCCGTACTCATGGTCTTTTTCTCCCGCGACGCAACGGAGGTCGCGGCCGCATCGCCTCGCCGGCGCGGCCGATAGTGTGCTCACGGTGGCGGATCTTGCCGCGCCGCGTCAACAAGTGTGAGCCAGGTTCATGTGGGACGTCTGGCGGCTGCGCGCTGACCTATCTCGTGCGGCGGACGGTCGTCGTGCGTGGACGCGTCGACGCCGCGAAAACCTTGATTTCGTCGTCGAATTGTGGTCATTCCATTGCATCATGCGCGTTGTCACAGCCGCTACCGGGCGGCCGGCCACAACGCTGCGGCTGGTTCAGCCAGGGCTTCGGCCACCGAGCTGCCTCGCCACACCCAGGAGCGCTGATGCGTTTGTTTTCGATTGCGGTGCTCGTCGGGCTCATGCTGGGCGCGTGTTCGGGCGCTGAGCTAGGCGACGGCGTGACGGGTGGGGCGTTGGATGGCGCAGGCGTGTCCGATGCGGCTGGGGACATTGCCGCTGGGGACATTGCCGCTGGGGACGTCGCGGCTGGGGACGTCGCGGCGCAGACCGACGCGAGCCTCGACACGTCTCCGGCCGAGGACGCTGGTGCGACCGCCGATGGGTCTGGAGACGCCGGCAAGGTCTCGATCTACCTCACTGGCGACACCAAAGCCGTGACATTCACCGACGGTCTCGCCGGTCAGACGCCGACGAAGTTTGAGATCGCACTGTCGCGCTACCACATCCTCACATCGCCCGCAGATCCAGCCCCAGTGCTGTGTTTTGACCACGGACCAAAGCCCGTCGTCGCCGATCTCGCCAAGGATACGCTCGTCGGGAGCTGTCCCACCGCGGGGCTGCCGACTGCGATGTACAGCCACGGCCGAGTCAAGGTCGATTGGGCTCGGTTCACGGTCCAGGGCAAGCTGCACGCAGCAGGGGGCGTGTACCCCCACTCCGTGACGTTCTTTCGCGCGTGGTCGGACACAACCGTCGACGGAGAGGCGTACAAAGCCGGGCAGGGCACCATCACGGTGGTGAATCCGCTGGGCGTCCAGGTCGCGACGATGCCCTACACGTACCCGCCCGCGCCGCCGATCGCCGGCATGACGACGGAGACGGTGAAAGGCGAGTATCTCATGACCT
>CALENB010000025.1 GCA_937910235.1 uncultured Myxococcales bacterium
CACCGAGACCGTGAAAGACGGCGACTCCAAGTGGCACCGACGCAAGATCCGGACCTACTGGGTGAAGGGTGAGGAGGACAAGTTTGTCGACCTCCTGGTCGGCAATCCAGTGGCGACTTTCCCGATCACAAGCCACTTCGATATCATCCGCGACTACAGCACCGGCACTGGCGCGCAGTCTAACGCCTTGGTTGAAAACACGACAGACAACCCGTGGTGGAAGCGCAAGCACATGCGGGTTGACTGGATGCACAACCCGGTGATGAACCTCATGTTCCCGCAGGGGTCCATGCACTACTCGGAGGCTGACTACTACGTCCAAGAGCATGCCGAGGAAGATCCCTCGCACTTCCGGATGGAGAAGGGGTACTTCCAGTACTCCCGTCGTCTGTTTGGCCAGCCCATGTCGACCGGCGCCTGCTCGACCTACAGCCTCGCCGCTGGCGACTGCTCCGGCGCCGCCTTCGAGGTGCGGGTGTCGTATCGCCGCGTCGACACGAAACATGTCAACGACTTTGAGGTCCGCGACTACCACGATAATCCCGACGCTGAGAAGTTCGGCTTCTTCTTGTCGACTCGCCACACCTACGATGAAGAGTATGGCCTCACGTACACCGGTCAGGACTACAAAGCCCAGATTTGGAACCTGTGGCAGAAGTCGAAGACCTGGCAGCCCGTCGACGCGAAGGGCGAGGTCGTCGCCGAAGCGAGCGCAAAGGCCTGCATCGGCAACTTTGACTGCGAGCGTCCCGCGCTGTGTCACCAGAGCGACTGGTTCACAAAGGGCTACTGCGCCGTCAGCACGTCGATCCCATACCGCGAGCGTGGCATTCGCCCTATCATCTTCCACATCAGCGACGGTCACCCGAAGCACAACTGGAAAGAGCTCTACATCGTCGCTGACAACTGGGACGACGCGTTTCGCGACACGATCTCGTGGCTGTTCTTCTGGGAAGACAAGTGGAAGAAGGACGACAAAGTCAGCTCCTTTACGGCCAGCGGCGCCCGCTTCGGCCAGCGCTTTTGCGCCACCAGCGCTGACTGCAGCGGCCACGCTCTAGCGACCATTGAGGTGCCCGCACGTGAAGAGGTCAACGCCCTCGCAGTGGCCACCGCGAAGGGATTCATCGTCGCTCAGGACGACGCCACCACTCGCGAGAAGTTGAACGGCGGCGCTGGTCTCCAGGGCGGCGCCCTCGTGATGTTCGTCAACGCTTCGCCCAACACGTCGGCTGCAACATTCAAAGTCGGAGCCGCCAGCGTCGCTGGTGTTGAGTTCAAGGTTGGCACGATCGATGCCCAGGCAAAGTCGGCGATCATCCCGAAGGCGAGCCTCACGGCCCGCCTGACCATCGAGGTCAAGTCGGGCAGCGAGACCGCGACCCTAGCGAACGCGGATATTGCGGCGAATCAGACGCATTTTGTCGTCTACTACGGCGGCGATCGTGTCGCGCTCGTGAGCGCAAAGCTCTCGCAGAGTGGCATCCGCATCTTCCACGGCGCCGCGACCGATGGCGCGTCCGGCAAGAACGGCGCGGTGACATTCAGCGTCGGTCCTGAGGCTGACGCAGGTATGAACGGCGTCCGCGCCAAGGAAGCGCTCAAGTACGGCGACGTCTCCGAGTTCATCTATCACACGGGCACCACTTGGCAGCCCGTGCTCGTCAAGGCCGGCAGCCGCACCGATGTGACCTGCATGGATGTTAACGGCGTTGGGCAGTGTACTGGCTGGAAGCAGCGCCTGACGGACGACGACCGCGCCGAACGGCTCAACATCAAGAAGACAATGGGCTACGCGTGGGTGCTCTGCACGAACACCTACAGCGGTGGCAACTGCACCGACCAGGAGAAGGGCAAGTCCACGGCGCTCAACGACTGCCGTTACTGGACGAAGGACGCAGACGGCAAAGAGTTCAACCCCTGCGAGAAGTTCGTCGTGAAGCCGGAGCAGCAGAAAGTGCTCGGCGACACGCGCTACAACTACATCTACTGGGTCACGAACCCACACGCGTCGTCGCCGCTCGGCTACGGCCCGTCGTCGGCTGACCCGGACACCGGCGAGCTGTTCTGGGGCGTCGCGCACATCTACGGCGCGCCGATCATCAGCTACGGCCAGTGGGGTCGGGACTTAGTTGATCTGCTCAACGGCGACCTCGACACCAACGAGCTCACCAACGGTCAGTACATCCGCGACTACTTGAAGACGCTGAACAAGGACGCCAACGACAAGAGCCTCTCGGGCGCCGCCATGGGCGAGCAGACCGCGACGCCTGGGGCGCCAGCCGGCACCGAGACCAAGACGGCGGCGCAGCGCGCGACCATGGACCTCAGCTACTTGGCGCGAGGCGTTGAGACCGGCGCCAAGAAGCAGATCGACATGGCCGAGATGCACCGCATGGAAGATCCGAAGCTCCTGGGCAAGCGCCTCGAGGAGGACGGCTCGCTCTTCAACATGGGCGAGGTGCACAAGCGCATCGACCGTATCAAGGGCACCAAGCTTGAGCGCGCTATGATCAACGACGAGATGGCCCTGGTCATGTCGGAGGGCAAGCTCCAGCCTGGCGACCAGATCCCGCCGGAGATGCTCGGCAAGATCAGCCCCGCTGGCTGGATCTGGGCCCGCAAGCAGCAGGATGAGCGCAAGCGCATGCAGCTGCTCGGCTACAACGCCATCTACCTCGCAGAGTTCGCGGACCCGAGCCTCGTCGCCATGGCGAAGCGCCTCAAGTGCCAGCCCGGCCAGACGCCTACAGACAAGTTCACGCCCGACGGCATCAGCGACGTTGCCTGCTACAAGGGCGACGCCATCACGATCGCGCTACAGAACGCCATCTTCCGCGGCGTGCTGGAGCACGAACTCGGCCACACAATGGGCCTCCGCCACAACTTTTCGGCCTCGTCCGACGTGCTGAACTACTTCGACCCCTACTACACGATTCGTGAGAAGGAAGAGGTGCTCTGCGCTGACATTGTCAGCCAGTTCGGTACTGTGACGGCTGACAATCTCTGCGAGGATTCCCTCGGTGAGAAGTGTGAGAAGTTGACCTGCACGTCCGACGCGAACTGCCCCACCGGCCTCGCGTGCGACACCACGGCAGGTGTGTGCGTCGACAAGAACAACATCCAGGTTGGACATTGCGTAGGCGACGAGGAGTTCTTCCAGAACTGCACGACCGCCAACCAGAAAGACACCTGTGGTGGTGGTGGCGTCTGCGTGAAGGGCACCTGCGGCGCCAAGTTCGCCTGCAACGACGACGGCGACTGCGTTGGCGGCGAAGGGTGCATCGCGGGCTTCTGTCAGAACGTGCAGACCGGCGGCTTTCGTACCACGCCGGCAGTGAGCACGAACCGTGGGCCTGTGAAGAAGTTCATGCCCCGTCCTGCGCCGACCCAAAGCGAGATCGACAAGCGCCGCACCGAGTACCAGTACTCGTCCATCATGGACTACGGCCAGAAGATCAACGCCGACCTGCACGGCCTCGGCAAGTACGACAAGGCGGCGATTCGCTACGGCTACGGTCGCCTGCTCGACGTGTTCGCGGACATGAGCTTCATGCGTCGCCAACTCGACAAATACGCGAAGAATACGGCTCAGACGCCGGAGTCGTCGTCGTGGCGCATCGACACCTCGGGGTGGGAGTACGCCGGCGCCATCACGCACCCGTTCATGTACTTGAACAACTGGATGAAGCCCGAGTACCTCGACAAGCGTGACGCAGTGCCCGGCCAGTGGCTCAGCGCTGAGAAGCAACTCACGAACAAGTATGGCCGCCGCGTCTACGACAGCACCATGTTCGAGGTGCCCTACAAGTACTGCTCGGACGAGTACCGCGGCGGTTCGCTGGCGTGCTACTACTTCGACACCGGCGCGCACATGCAGGAGATCGTCTATCACGCGGCCGAGCAGATGCAGGAATACTACATCTTCGACGCCTTCAAGCGGGACCGACTGTTCTTCTCCTCCTACGGCAACCCGTACGGCTACTTCGCTCGGATCATGGACCGCTACATGCTGCCCATCGGTGCGGCGGCGCGGTACTACGCGGTGTACAACAACATCTTCCGCGTCTACTCGTACTTCCCCTTCTACGACAATCACCCGATGTACATGCGCGCGCTGCGTGACTCGTCGGAGATGGCGTTCAAGGAGCTGACGAAGGTGCTGACCTCGCCATCGCCAGGGTCGTACGCGTTCGACAAAGACACGAACATGTACAACAACACCAGCTACCATCCGGCCACCGCCTCGGCGCTGAACATCAACCTCGGTGAAGGTCGCCTGCCTTGGACGACATTCGCCACAAGTGAGGGCTACTACTACTACCAGCACCCGGCGTGGATCGGCTCTTACTGGGACAAGATGGCTGCGCTGCAGACCATGACCAGCTCGAGCGGCGGCTTCCTCTCGGACTTTGTTGGCGAGCAGCTGCCGCTCTTCCGCGGCACCGCGATTGGCTTCAACACGGTCTACCCGAAAGAGCTGAGCGTCGTGCTCGGTGGCATCGCCGCCGGCGCGGTCGAGCAGATCGGCGGCTACGTGAAGACGGGCACCGACGGAAAGCTCAACTACGAGGCGCGCAACCCGTTCGAGCCGGTCAACCAGAACCTGCCGCGCGTGTCGCCGTCCATCAACAACCTGAGCATTCGTCTCCAGGCTGCGTGGATGGCCATCGCCAACCTGCCAGCCGGCTTTGACCCCAGCTTCACGGACTCAGTGGCCGTGTGGATCAAGGGTTCCAAAGACGAGCACGACTTCGGCATCTGCGCCCAGTTCGGTCAGTGCGACGGCGCCGCAGGCACCGGTACGCAGGTGGTTGACGTCGTCGAGTACACGGACCCCTTCGGTAAGAAGACGTATGTTGCGCCGCGGGTGAACTACAACAAGGACTACTTCAGCCCGACGTACTACGTGCTGACGAAGTTGAACGCCCTCAAGGCGAAGTGGAGCGTGGCTCAGGGCGCCGACAAGGCTGCCATTGAGGACACGATGAAGCAGGAGCTTGAGGTCATCGACTACATGCGCTTGCTGTACCGCATCTACGGCGCCATCGGGCTTTAAGGGGAGGTGACAAGATGAAGATCGCAACTCAGCTTCCCAACCACAGCACCCAGGTTCCCGGAGGAAAGGCAATGCACGCCTACCGTTTGACATCGCTCCTCACAGCGCTCGTTGTTTCCGCAGCGGTCGTTGGCGGCTGCGCGCAAGATCTCGACGAGATCAACCGCGTACAGCCGAACTACATCAAGAAGAGCGAAGTGCTTGGCAAGGAGTTCTACGTCCGTACCACTGTGGTCGGGACGCAGTTCACCTCGGCCTATGGCTTTCCTGGCTCCATGAGCTCGACCGGTCGCGGTGTGTACGAGATTCAGGAGGGCGCGCTGCTCTTCTATCGTACGTATGAGTTCATCCAGGGCTCCGAGGCCTACGCCATGAAGGGGGACACAGACACCCCCATGCTCGACAAAGATGGCAAGACCATCAAACACGCCGTCCTCAAGGACTACCAGCGTGTTCGATGCACCAAGGAGACCGGCGCAGCGCTGTGTGGCGCTGGCTGGTGCGCGGACGGCGCCAACCCGAAGATGGACGGCGAGAGCGACCACCATGGCGCCTGCGTGACCGAAGCGATTCGTTACGTCTACCGCGGCGCGCCGTTGTTTGCGTACCCGATCAGCTCGCACTTCGACATCACGTTTGGCTACAGCGCCGCGAGTGGTGAGAAGAACAACGTCAAGTCTGAGAACACCTCGGATCGCAAGTGGTTCAAGCGCGACTACATGCGGGTTGATTGGGGTTCGGGCACCACGATGAGCTACGAGACCGACGTGCTCACCGGCATGATCGGCGCGGGCAAGCAGGCCGCGACGATCTACGAAGGTGAGGTCGGACCCGAGGGCGATCGCTTCGAGATGGGCGTTGACACGCGCTACGGCGACGACGTCAAGCAGAAGTACCTGACGTTCATCAACCGCTACCAGCTGACCGCGCCCTCGACCTACCTCAACGGTTTCGGCGAGATCCCGATCTGCTTCTTCTACCCTTGGTACACGGGCGCGATCTACGACTGCCTCACCGAGGAGATCAAGGTCCGTACGTTCTTCCTCGAGGTGCCGAACTTCGGCACGGGCGCCGGCGCCGATCGGCAATACGTGGCCCGCGAGATGGACGATGTGGAGATGGAGAAGTTCGGCTTCTTCCGCACCGAGCGCCCGACGTACGATACGCAGTTCACCAAGTCCTTCAGCAACGCCGTGCGCCGCGCACAGCGCCATCGCATCTGGGATCGCTACGTCAAGAAGTACGAGACCGACAAGGCCGGCGTGAAGGTGTGGACCGGCGACTTCGACTACACGAAGATGACCCCGACGCCCATCGTCTACTACATGAACCACGACCACCCGCGCGAGCTGGTTGGCGCGTCGTTGGACATCGCCAAGCAGTGGTCGATCCCCTTCACCGAGGTCGTGGCCTACCGCAAGGGTGGCTGTGGCACCAAGACGAACAAGAAGGACTACGACGCCTGCATTAAAGCCAATTCGCCCGCGCACCCGATGTTCATCCTGTGCGAGAACACCGACGCCATCGCGAAGGCTGCCATCGCTGCAGGCTCGCCGACGGGCGAGTGGTCCGGCACCGAGCTGGGCAAGAAGTTCTGCCGCCACATGGACCAGAGCCGCATCTTTGGTGACCTGCGCTATTCCATGATGCACGCCGTGACGGACCCGATTCAGATCGGTCTCTACGGCTACGGTCCGTCGGCCGCTGACCCCCTCACAGGCGAGTTGATGGCTGGTTATGCCCACGCCTACGTCGCCCAGATGAAGCTGGGCGCCGAGCGCGCCATGCGGACCATCGAGTACACCGCCGGCGTCAAGGACTTCAACGACATCAAGCGTTCCAGCGAGCGCATCTACCTGGCTGAGGCCAAGCAGCTCAAGAGCTACGGCCAGGCTGGTCCGAAGTCGACGGCCGCGGCGATCGCCTATGTCAAAGACATGATCGACCCGCCCGTTCGTCAGCACCTGCAGAACAAGGGGCTCTCGCTCGCTGACAACTCGGGTACCTGGGCCCAGGGGCGGATGTCGATTCTGCGGACCAACCCGACCCTCGACGCCAAGCTCATCGCAGGCGCGGACGACCACGCAGTGCACGCGCTCTTCAAGGACCCACGGGTCGCCAAGGGCGCCGCATCGTCGGTGAACGACGACCAGCTCGACACCATGAGCCTCGCCAACTGGAACCATATCGCCGCGTTCCGGGAGCGCGAGCGCGTGCACATGGACCTCGCGAAGAAGAACATCATGCTCGACAGCTTCACCGACAGCGCGGTGATGGGTATCTCGTACGAGTACGGCCGCATCTACGACGCTAAGTTCTGCACAGCCTACGCCGCGGCGGAGGGTGTAGTCTTCGATTGGGCCGACATGCTCAAGAACACCGATGATGCGAACAAGGGCGACTGCACCACCAAGGACGAGTACCAGTCCTTGGGCTTGGCGAAGGGCCGTCTCTGCAAGGAGATCGCCGGCAAGACGACGTGGGTTGACTGCTCCGCGCAGATCCTCATGCAGCGTCTGCGTATCGCCGTGAATGACGCCGCAGGTGGTAGCCCCTTCGCCGAGCCGAACCAGTACCTGCCGAGCCCGCTGTACAGCGACTCCTCGGATGCGACCGTCCGCAAGACGCAGCAGATGGGCCGCGAGCTGGCGTACGCGCTGCGTCAGAGCATCAAGCTTGAGCTCTGGAGCCGCATCTACATGGGCACGCAGCTGCACGAGGTCGGTCACACGCTCGGCCTGCGACACAACTTTGAGGCATCGACAGACGCGCTCAACTACAACCCTGAATATTGGGCCCTCAAGCTCGACAAGAACGGCGAGGTCCTCAACCCGTGGCAGAACGACACCAACGCGCAGAGCCTGGGGCACATCCGTCAGCATCAGCTGGCGTCGGTCATGGACTACACATCGAAGTTCAACACGCGCTTCGGCGGACTGGGCCTCTACGACAACGCCGCGATCAAGTTCGCGTACGGCGACATGGTCGAGGTCTTCAACAAGCCGCCGGATCTCGACAAAGCCCCGAGCAAGGACCTGCCGGCGATGCGAGACTACCTCGCGGAGCCGTCCGATACGGACGCGTCGACGTTTGAGATCTTCCACCTCGGCAACCAGGACATGCTGAAACTGACACGCAAGCTGCACTACTCCACCTTGCCGAAGTACTTCGGTGGCGTCGCCAACATGTACGACCGCCGGTCGATCGACTGGAAGACGCTGAAGGGCAAGGGCTGTCTCAACGACACCGACTGCGAGGGGACCCGCCAGTGCAAGCTGCTGGGTTCGCAGAAGTACTGCACGGACGTGAGCGTCACCGAGGTGCCGTACCGCTTCTGCTCGGACGAGTACAACGGCCGCACGCCGACCTGCGCGACGTTTGACGAAGGCGCTGACACGCTGGAGATCGCGCGAAACTCGCTCGATGACTACGAGAACTACTGGTTCTTCTACGGCTACGGCCAGGACAGCGTGACGTACCACCCCAACCGGTACGCTGGCACGGTCATGCGCTACCTCTACACCGCGGTGAAGCAGTTCCAGTACTGGGGCATCCAGTACTCGCAGTACAACAAGGGCGGCTGGTGGGAGAAGAAGTTCGGCAAGCGCTACGATCTCGACGCCAGCGGCGGCCTGTCCGGCGCGTTGGCCTCGGCCAAGACCTTCAACGTCCTCAGTCAGATCTTGGCGCGGCCGTCGACGGGTTACTACTGCTACAACAGCACGCGTGACCGATACGAGCCCTATGACGACCGCGAAGGTAGCCAGAGTGACTGTCAGCTCTTCACCGAGCTGGACGGCGGCCGTCGCCTCTACCCCGGTTGGGATGGCAGCGGCTACACCACGCGACCGGTCAGCGGTGGTCAGTTCTACGATCGGCTCGCGGCCTTCGCGTTGCTCACCGACCCCACGCCGCCCTACTACGTCAAGGCGTCGAAGAGCGAGGATATTCGCCGCTATTTCGTCGGTTTCTTCAACTTCTTCCCGAAGCGCGTCATGAACTTGATGAGCGGCTGGGCGGTTGAGGAGAGCAAGCACTTTGGCTGGTGCGTCGTCAACGGTGGTGGTGGTGACAACGCCGACATCGTGCAGCGCCGCCACTGGGTCGGCGGTACGCAGGAGGCCTGTCCTGCAGAGTGCGACTCGACCAAACCCCTGAAGGATCAGGCTGGCTGCCGCAAGTACTGGCTTTTCCCGGACGCGCGCCCGACGTTCCCGTCGAGTCGCTTCCGGATGCCCTTGCTCGGCGCGCTGTACGGCATGTCGTTCCTGAGCCGCGGCTTCGAACGCAGCTACATGGACTTGA
Source organism: uncultured Myxococcales bacterium (assembly GCA_937910235.1). GTDB lineage: Bacteria > Myxococcota_A > UBA9042 > UBA9042 > UBA9042 > UBA9042. Next base: position 9,365 of record CALENB010000025.1, read on the forward strand.
GCCGTGTGTTCATTCAGGGCCACAGCTCGGAGATCAACACCGACGACGTCAAGGATGTCTGCAAGTTCACTGACCCGCTGTCGGGCAAGGTCTACATCTCACCGCGCGTGAGCGACGAGCTGTTGAACCCGGGTTGTCTGAACCTGGAAGCGGCGCAGAAAGTGCTCGGCCAGTTCAAGGACTTGGAGACTTTGCAGGACAACTACCTGTTCAGCGAGTACCAGTTCCGCGTCAGCCTGATCGAGGTCCAGCGTGCGCTGCACATGACCTACGAGTACTGATCCTACGACGGAACATCGCTCCCTACGCGCGCGCCCGGTCAGTTCTTGCTGGCCGGGCGCGTTGCCGTTCTACGACAGCTAGCCCTTCGAGGAGGCCCCATGCGTATGTCGAAACTGCACATGCCGACGTTACGGCAACCACCCAAAGACGCGGAGCTGGTGAGTCACGCGCTGATGGTTCGCGCGGGCTTCATCCGAAAGGCCGCTGCCGGTATCTACTCCTTTCTCCCCCTCGCGGTGCGGAGCCTCGAGAAGGTGAAGCGCATCGTCCGTGAAGAGCTCGAGGAGGCCGGCGCGCAAGAGGTGCTGTTGCCCATCGTGACGCCCGCTGAGCTGTGGCACGAGAGCGGGCGCTGGAACGAATACGGGCCGGAGCTGCTGCGGGTCACCGATCGCAAGGGGGGCGAGTTCTGCATTGGACCGACCCACGAAGAGGCGATCGTGGACGTTGTCCGCCGCGACGTCGGTAGCCACAAACAGCTGCCGCTGAACCTCTACCAGATTCAGACGAAGTTCCGCGACGAGATGAGGCCCCGCGCGGGGCTGATGCGCGGTCGAGAGTTCGTGATGAAGGACGCCTATTCGTTTGACGCGGACGAAGCGAGCGCCGTCGTCAGCTACCAAGCCATGTTTGAGGCCTACGTGCGGATCTTCACGCGGATCGGCCTGGATTTCCGGCCCGTGGAGGCCGATAGCGGCAACATCGGCGGAACGCTCAGCCATGAGTTTCAGGTGCTGGCGGACTCAGGGGAGGATCGGATCGTCAGCTCGGACAAGTCCGACTACGCAGCCAACGTCGAGACCGTCGCGCTGGCGGCGCCTGCACCGGCGGTGTTTGACGCCGACGTGGCGCCGTTTGAGGTCGTTGACACCCCAGGCACCAAGACGATCGTCAGCCTCTGCAAAGTCATGAGCTGTGACCCGGCAGACGTGATCCGCGCGGTGGCTTTCAATGCCGACGGCGCGCCGTTGCTGGTGTTTGTGCGTGGCGATCGCGAGGTCAATGACGTCAAAGTGAAGAAGGTGGCGAGGGTCGCGGTCCTCGAGATCGCCGAAGCGGCTTGGTTTGCGAAGGCGACTGGGCTGCCGGTGGGCTACCTCGGTCCCGTTGGCGGCGCAGGACTTGGGGCGACCCGCGCCTTGGTTGACGCTGAAGTGCTGGCGATGACCAGCGCCGTGTGTGGCGCAAACGAGAAGCAACGTCACCTGCGTGGTGTCGTGCCGGCACGTGACCTGGCCGGTTTGCAGTCGGCGGACCTGCGCATGGCGACAGACGGCGATCCGAGCCCAGACGGGGCGGGTACGCTGCGTACCCATCGCGGGATCGAAGTGGGACACGTCTTCTACCTCGGCACAAAGTACTCCCAGCCGATGCGCGCCACGTTCCTGGACGAGGCGGGCAAGGAGCAGCCCTTCGAGATGGGCTGCTACGGTATCGGAATCAGCCGCATCCTCTCGGCCGCGATCGAGCAGGGCAACGACCAGCGTGGCATCATTTGGCCAGTCGCGATCGCGCCCTACGAGGTGGCGGTCCTTTGCTTGGCCGGCGACGACGCCAACGTGGCCATCGCCGAGGAGCTCTACGCCGGGCTGCGGCGTGAAGGGATCGAGGCGGTGCTGGATGACCGCGACGTGCGCCCCGGGGTGAAGTTCAACGACGCCGATCTGATCGGCTGGCCGGTCCAGCTCGTGGTGGGTCGCAAGGCGACGGACGGCCTGATCGAGGTCAAAGTGCGGCACACGGGCGAACGCTCGGAGCAGGCGCTTCTTGGCCTCATCGGACGCACCGCCGGCGCCATCCGTGCGGCACGCGACGGTTCCGCGCTGAGTTTGTGAGATGTTTGGACCGGCCCCACTCTCAAACCTCGCGATCTCGCTGGATGCCCCGAGTTTCGAGCCGCTGGAGCCGTTGCTCGACGAGCTGGAAGATCGGCCGGTCCTGGCCGCGATCGGCGCTGCGCTCATGGCTGGCGTTGGGCCGTCCGTCGTCCAACATCTGCGTAACTCTGGCCTCGTCTCGGTGCTCGATCTGCGCTTGTTCGATGATCCGCATCGCATGGCGCTGCTGGTGGAGGTTGCCGCGCGTGCCGGGGTTGCGGGGCTGACTGTGCAGCTGGCGGCGGGGGAGGCATCGGTGCGGTCGGCTGTGGTAGCGGCACGAGGGCGACTCCCCATCGTCGGCGTGCTCTCGCCGCCGTGGCTACCTGAGCCAGCCGTCGTCGCTGCAGCTGCTACGATGGCGGAGCGCTGCGGCGTCGCCGGCGTCATGGGTACCCCCCGGGCGTTGCGGGCAGCGGACGCGGAGCGGCGCTTTGGACTGCGGTGGGCGATCCAACTCTCTGCAGAATCTAGCCGCTCAGCGGATGTGAGCGGGTTCGTGACGGAGGCGATCGAGGCGGCGAGCACGACGGTCTTCGTCGGCAGGGCGGTCCTACAGGCGCCAGCCCCCGGCGCCGTCATAGACCAAATACGCGCGCGACTTGACGCGGAGGTGACACATGGCCGGGCGACGAGGTGATGGCGGGAGACCTGAAGGTGGCTCAGAGCGCGGCGCTTCTTCAGGCGGTCGCAGCACAGGCGACCGTGGCGCCGGCGGTCGCGGGGCCGGAGGTCGCGGGCCAGGAGGTCGCGGGCCAGGAGGTCGCGGGCCAGGAGGTCGCGGGCCAGGCCTCGCTGCCGACGGCCCAAGCTGGGTCGTGGGCGTTCACGCCGTGACGTCGCTGCTGGTCGAGACGCCGGAGCGCATCCGAGCGGTTCATATCTGGGGCTCACAGGGTAAACACCTCCAGGAGATGGCGAAAACCGCAGGCGTTGTGACCCGCCTCGACCAGCCCGACGAGTTTGGCGTGGACGCGCACCTCGCCCAGGGCGTCGC
>CALENB010000026.1 GCA_937910235.1 uncultured Myxococcales bacterium
ACTCCTCCGTGGTGCCGATGTTCGGGATCTTGATGGTGCTGACGAGGTCGACGCCCGTCGCGTCCGGGATGGCCTTGTCCTTGTCAGCCGCGGGCATCTCAAAAGTCTCCACAAACTGGTTCTTCAGAATGCCGTTCGAGATCTCATCGAGGCCGTCTTTGGGCAGGCTCGCCGCGGTGGTCGCGCACTTCAGGCTGCCGTCGGCGTTGATGCCAATCAGCACCATGCCGCTCGCGCACGAGCCCGAGGGTAGGGTCAGACCGCTGAGTTTGGAGCCGTCGCCAACAAATGACTGCGCCTGCACCGTCGCGGCTGTGACGGTTGTGGCGGTCACCAGCTTGGCCTTGACGCCGTAATTGCCCAGATCGACGTTGTCGCTGAACTTCATCGCTGCGGGCGTCACGCAGCCGGTGCATTGCAGGCTCGTGGTGGTCGCCGCGACCAGCGCGCTCGTGAGACTTCGCACCGGCTGCCGCGTCAGCTCCGGCTCGGCGCCGATGCTCATGCCCAGCCAGACGCCAGCGCCGCCGCCGATCTGAGCGACGCTCAACGCCGTTTTGCTGCCGAGCACGTGGTGAAACCAACCACCCGTGACCTTGAGCAGCACCCCCTTCTCTTGCCAGAACGGCGTCTGTGCCGACGCGCTGCTGTACAGCGCGAAGTTCAAGCCGTAGTCGCCGTCGCTCGTCGCCGCGCCGGTCGCGTTGGTCAGGCGGCCATCGATCAGCATCGTCGTAGGCGCAGCCGCAAGCGCGGTGGCGGGCGCGACGAGCAGCGGCAGCGACAACAACAGCAGCGCGACGGAGAGCCCGGTTTTGCGGGCTCGCAGCGACGCTTCACGGCGCCTTGCGTCGGAGAGCAGTTCGGGCAAAAGCATGGTCGCTCCTCGCTGAGTCGTCCTCGTCGCGCAGCGGGCGGCGTGAACGGGTCCCGATGCACGGCGTGCAGCAGGGGTTAGCGCCTAGTTCTTGTTGATGACCCAGTTGTGGTAGCGCTCGTAGTCGAACGACAGGCCGGCCGGGAGCTTGAGCGAGTTGTTGTAGTACCCGATGATCCCACGGAAGAAGATGCTGTTGTAGTAGCCATTGTAGTAGTGCGAGCCCGTCTTCAGCACCAAGACACCTGTGTGTTTTGCCGGGAACGTCACATCCGAGCTGGTCTGGCTGGCGGTCGAGCTGGTGTAGTTCCACACCGCTTTGCCATCGAGCGCGATGCCGGCGTAGTTGCTGCTGCCAGCCCGGCCGGAGTAGTGGAAGTGTACTTTGTGCACGATCGGCTTGTCGGTCTCATTCTTGATGAAAGCGACCAAAACTTGCTGGCTGCGGTCGGTCGTGCTGTTGCCGTAGTTCGCACCGCCGATCTGCCGGTGGATGTTGCCGTACTGGTCGCCGTACATGATCTGCTGCGCCGCGGCGTGCAGACCGGCTGTCGTGACCGGCACGTTGTACGCGTACGGGTAGTACGTCCCGTACGCCAGCGCGCCGGCCAAACGGTCCTCGACGAAGCCGTACAGGTAGGGCGTGCTCCCCTTCGGGAACATCGGATAGGCCTCGACAGGCGCCAGATTTGGCTGAATCAGCTTGCCAGTGATGATGATGTCGCCCGTCACCTGGACCTTGCCGCTCGACAGAATCTGCGTGCTAATCTGCCAGAAATTCAGCACACCATCGGTCACATTGGTGACGTTGCAGTTGACCTTGTCGAGCTGCGGCACGCAGAACTGCGCGTCCGTGATCTTCAGGTTCCAAGTGCCGGCCGGGTTCTTACCGACCCACTGCTTCAGATCGCCCGTCTTCACGGCTTGCGGCGTCGGAAACGCGGTCTTCAGCACCTTCTCGTTCTTCTTGCCGCATGGGTCGCACAAGGTGATGCCCGTCTTCTTGTCGTCTGGCGGCAGGAGCACCATCGACAACGTCGACAGATCCGAGTTGCGGAGATCGACGGTCACCTTGAAGAACGACTCGGTGGTGCCGATGTTTGGGATGCTGATGGTGCTGACGAGGTCGACGCCCGTCGCGTCTGGGATGGCCTTGCCCTTGTCCCCCGCCGGCATGTCAAACGTCTCGACGAACTGGTTCTTGAGCACGCCGTTCGAGATCTCGTCCAGTCCGTCCTTCGGCAGGCTCGCCGCGGTTGTCGCGCACTTCAGCGTGCCGTCGGCGTTGATGCCGGTGACCACCTTGCCGCTCGCGCAGGCGCCGGACGGCACCTTAATGCCCGTCAGCTTCGAGCCGTCACCGATGAACGACTGCGCCTGCACGGTGGCGGCGGTGATGGTCGTCGCCGCCACGGTCTTCGCCTTGATGCCAAACGTCCCCAAGTCGAGGTTGTCATCGAACTTCATCGCCGACACGGGCACACACGCGGTGCACGTCAGGCCTTGCGCGATGGCCGCCTGCAGCGCAAACGGGGCGCTGTGCAGCTGCTGCCGCGAGAGCTCCGGGTCCGTACCAATGGTGATCCCCAGCCAAGCCTGCGCCTTGCCCGCCACAGTCGCGGCTGCGAGCGGTGTCGCGTTGCCGAGCACGTGCGTGAACTGGCCGCCCTTGATCGTCAGCTTGACGCCCTGCTCCTGCCAATACGGTGTTTTTGCGGTGGCAGACTCGTACAACGAGAACGCGAGCGTGTAGTCGCCGTCCGCCGCGGGGCCACCCGTCGACGAGCGTAAGAAGCCGTCGTACAACATCGTGCTCGGCACCGCCGCGTCGGCCGAGCGCCCACCGGCCGTGGCCAGCGCGAGGGTCGCTAGCGCCGAGCCAGCTAGCACGAGCACCGTAAGCCTGGGCACAGCGCGCCTCATATCGGTGAGCATCTTCATCGCATCCTCCGCGCCTCAGAGGCAGCGTCAGCGTGGTCTTTCGCTATGTCGTCTATTTGAGCAAGCCGCTGAGCCAAGCGTAAAAGCCGCTGTTGACCGCGATCTTGCCCGCGCCTTTGGCCTCTCCGGCCACAACGCTCGCCCCCAGCGTGGAGCGCAGCTGCAGCTTGCCTACGGTGCCGCTCACCGACGCGCTCGCGAGTCGTCCGTAGATGGCGGTCGGCGCGCAGCTCTCGTCCGTCTGCCCGTCGCAGGTGTTGTCCTTGCTGTCGCCGCACACCTCTTTGGCCGCTGGTGTGACCTCGCCGCTGCAGGGCGACAACGTGCCGTCGAGCTTGCAGGTCTGTGTGCCGTCCTTGCAGACACCGATCTTGCGGGTCTTGGCCGGGCCCGTGTAACACGCCACAGCCTTGCCGATCGCGGACTCGTTTTTGCAGCCCGTCTTGGGGTCACACGTGTCGATGGTGCACGCCAGCGTGTCCGCGCAGTCCTTCGCCTTGCCGCCCACACACGTCCATTTGCCGGCCTTGTCCGCGCACGCGTCCGAGGTCGTGCAGGCGTCGCCGTCGTCGCAGGATTGAGTCAGCTGCTTGTTGAGGCAGCTCCCCGTCTTCGTGTCGCAGCTGTCCGCCGTGCAGGCCTCTTTGTCGTCGCAGTCCGTCTTCACCCCGGTGACGCATTTGCCGTCTTTGCACGCGTCGTTGGCGGTGCAGGCGTCGCCATCTGCGTCACATTTGTCTGTATTTGCGGTGTTTTTGCAGCCAACTTTGGCGTCGCACACGTCGCTCGTGCAGGGGTTGTTGTCGTCGCAGTCGAGCGGCGTGCCTTTGCACGCTTCGTCGACACAGGTGTCCGCTTTGGTGCATGGATCGCCATCGTTGCAGGTGAACCCGTTCGACACGGAGTACTTGCACCCACCCGTGACGATGGAGCACGTGCCCGTCACGCACGGTTTGCCCGGGTCGCAGGCCTTGCTGGAGCCAGGGGTGCATTTGCCCTCCGTGCAGGCGTCGCCGACGGTGCAGTCATTGTCGTCGGCGTTGCAGGGCGCCTGGGTGGCCGCGTACTGGCAGCCGCTCTTCGCGTCGCAGCTGTCCTTGGTGCACGGGTTCTTGTCGTCGCAGGCGAGCAGCGGGCCCGCGACACACTTGCCATCAGCGCAGCTGTCTTTGTCGGTGCAGGCGGAGCCGTCGGCGTCACACGGGCCGCTTTTGTTGCTGTGTTTGCAGCCCGAAGCGGGCACGCAGCTGTCGAGCGTGCAGTCGAGCTTGTCGTCGCACGTGTTCTCGTCGATTTCACCGTCGCAGTCGTTGTCTTTGCCGTCGCACGTCTCGGCCACTGGCACGTCCGCAAGGCACGCCGACAGTCCGCCGCCTGCGGGCGCGCCGGGTTTGCCGTCCGCGAGACAGGTCCGTTTGCCAATACATTTCGCGTCGCCTTCGGACTTGAAGCACTTCGTCGAGAGCTCCTTGCTGATGGCGACGCCCGAGCATTCGCAGGCCCCTGTCGTCGGCACGCACTGCTTGACGGATTGCCCAGCAACGTCCTTTATTTCCTTGCAAATATGCCCGGCAGTGCAGTTGCTGTCCTGGGTGCAGCCGGTGCCGCAGAAGGCCCCGTTTGCGCCCTGGTCGATGCAGCGAGCGTCGCCGTGGCCGGCGGTCTGGCACTCGTTGTTGTCATTGCAGGGGTTGCACAGGTTGCCGAGCTTGTTGACGCAGATCGTCGCCGTGTCGCCGCCCGAGCCCGTCACGACGCACTTGTAGTCGTCAGACGGGCAGCTGTTGACGCAGACGACGGTGCACTTTTTGCCAGCGGGGGTCTCGATGCAGTAGCCGCTGTCGCAGTCATCATTTTCGCTGCACGCGCAGTCGAAACCGCCCGGGCAGACCGGGTTTCCGGCGTCGCCGCTGTCAGCGGCGGTCGTGTCGCCTGCGGTCGTGTCGCTCGACTCGCCACTGTCGGCGGCGCCCGTGTCGTCACCGGAGCCGGCATCCGCGGTGCCAGTGTCGGTCGTCGCGGTGTCCGTGTCGGCTGTGTCGCCGCCGTTCGTGTCGGCAAGCGAGATGAAGCTGTCGACCCCGACGGCGGTGTCTTTGCTCGTCTCCGGGTCGCTGCCGCAGCCGGAGAGGCCCAGCGCGAGCAGGGCCGAAAGCAGCCCAAGCGCGGGCGCCAAACGGCGAAGGCGCCCGCGGGACGTCGTCGTGGTGGGCGGCGCCGCGTACAGCGTGCGGATGTGTCGTTGGTTGCGCATGGCGTACCCCAGGTGCGAATCGAGACTGAACCCTAGTGAATGTCGGCCCGGCAGGCAAGCGATACGGCTTGAGGCCCAGTTCTAAGGGCGATCGGGGGTGCGACGGCCTCTGGGCGCGACAGCCTCGCGGCGCTACAGCCGTTTGAGGGCGCGGGCGTACGGCGCGGCTCGACGACACTGGTCACGCACCAGCTTGCCGTCGATGCGCCGATACCCCGCTTGGGCCGCGCCACTGCGATAGTGTGGCCGCTGCCCCCGTCGGGCTTTGGCGAGTCCGTATGGCGCGCCGCTCAACGGTGTGCAGATGTGTGATGGCGTCAAGCGCTCGGCGACTTTGGCGAGGTCGGCGCACCGCTCCAGAGACGGAACACAGACGGCCGTCCGCACGCTCGCTCGCGTCGATCTCCGGCGGAACAGCCCGCACACAACCACACGTTGAACCGCCGCGCCGTCGATCGTTGCGCTGAGCTCCAGATCGCCAAAGACGTTGCAGCGCTTTGTGATGTCTGGCGCTGTGGTTGGGTTCGCCCCATGCCAGAGCGACACTGGCGGCAGGGCGACGAGCTGCGTGAGCGTCAGCTCAACCGCCGCAGCCGCCGCTCCTCCCGCTCCTGCTGCTCCTCCGGCGCTGGCCGCGTCGGACCCGGTCGCTGCCGCAGGCGTCGGTAGGGCCGACGGTCCCGCCTCCGGCGACCCCGCCTCCGGCGACCCCGCCTCGGGTATCGGCTTGCTCACGTTCGTTCCGTTGGCGAGATCGGTCGCCGCGAGATCGGTCGCCGCGAGATCGTCGGATGGCCCGCTCGCCGCGGCCCCGCTCGTGGGCGCTGGTGGTTTCGCAGCGGCTGCGTCCCCGCTCGACGTGACCAGCCAGCCGACCAGCAGGCCCAGCGCTAGGCCGATGGCCAGTGTGAGCGCTGGCGGGCGCCAATCCCGCACAACAGCGGCGTTTAAGGGGGTGTCGAGCGCAGCGCGGGGTTGCGGTGGGCGCTGCGCCGTCGTGACGCCGCCGCCGCCATTGAGCACAGCGAGCGCGAGCCAGCGGGTGACGTGACGCAGCTCGGCCGGCGGCGTCGAGCCGTCGGGGCACACCACCAGCACTTGGGCCGCGGCGCCGTCGACGTCCACTTCGGCGTGGGCGGCGCGTGGGTCGCCAAGCGCGATCACCTGGTCGCCGATGACGATCGCTTGGGTCGAGCCGCCCGGGTCCAGGGTGGTGAGCAGATCCTCCCGGCAGCCGTAGCGCTCTAGGCCTTTGCCCCGCAGCACCGCTGGCTGTTGCACCAGCCGGGCGTCGCCACCCGACACGACGACTAGGTAGAAGGCGGCGGACTCAGCCATGACGAATCTCCAGTAACACCGGGGCGATCTGATCCAGTACGTGAAGAGCGCTCCGCGGCTGCTCGGTCAGGCTGAGCCCTGCGTCCATCAGCAATGCGTCGCGACTCTCCACTGGCGCAAACGCCAAGACCTGCAGGCCGATCGCGCCGTCGGCGCCGCTGCGGCCGACGATCGTCGCGATCCGGGCCGCGACCTCTGGGTCGAGGGCGCCGCCGGTTGACACGCGGGTCGCCGCCAGCGTCAGGAGACCCTGCAGCCACGCTGCGGGCAGCACCGCGCCGGGCGTCGCGAGCCTTGTCTCGGCCCACATCAACGCGTCACCCAAGTCCGACGAGGCCGCCAGCCGCTCCGGTTCAATGTCGGCGCCGTGCTGCCACCACCACAAGGCCTTGTTGGCGGCGGTCGGCGTCTGCCGCAGCGTGTCGATGCACGCCGCTTTCATGGCCGCCGGGACGACGTCGGCCGCCGCACCGAAGGCCAGCCGCGCCAGCTCGATCTCGGCCAGATCGGTGAGGGGAGGGTGATGCCACACGAGGCCGTCCGTCGTGAGTTCAATTCGGGCGACACCGCCGCTCTCGTCGTCCACCACACGCGCTTCGCCGTGCCGCAGACCGTGGGCGATGCCGGCACGATCCAACGCGGGCGCCAGCTCCACCAGCAGGCTGAGCGGCACGGAGTGGTGGTGCGTCGCCAGCGCGGTGAGTGACGCACACAACGCCTCAGCCCCGCCCGCTTCGCCGCTCACCAAGCGGCCCAGATAGCCTCGAGCGGGCACGACCGCGCGCACCCCACGCCAACCGACGTCGGGGCTCTGCACCCACCGCAGCAGCTGCCAGCCCAGGTCGTGCTGGTCCACCGGAGCGTTATCGTCGTCCTCCCACAGCACCTCAATGAGCGTAACGCCCGTGTTTGCGGCCCAGTCGCGCATCTCTCCGGCGCCCTCGTACAGCAGACAGCTGTGCTCAAGGCCGCGATAAGCTCGGATTCGCTGCGCCAACCAGTGGTCGGCGTGCAGGGCGCGCCAGATGGCGGGCGAGATGCTGGGATGAGGGCCGAGGTCGGCGCGGATCGCCCACGTCAGCAGATCGGCTAGGTCGTCTGGCTCTGGCTGGTCGAAGGGCGCGACGCGGGCGTCCGGCTCCGTCTCGGTCAGGTGAACGGCGTCGTCCTCGACGTGCAGCTGCCAAATTGTGCCATCGGGCTGCACGACCAGCGTGTCCGCAATGGGGGCGTGCGGGAGCAGGAGCGCAGCGAGTCGCGTGACATCTGGGCTCGCCGGCGGCGGCGTTGGATGCCACGTGGCTTCAGCCGCGGGCGCGTCTCGGTGATGAAAGGACCACTGACTGTGCACAACCGCCCCTCCCAGGTGTGTTCACGTTTGAGTACGACCGACGACGACGCCGGAGCGGTGCATGGCATAGGCTAGTGGAGCGTGTCTTTGGCCGCTAGCCCTGGCCGCATCCCCAACGCTGCGGCGGCTGCCTATCGTCGTCCGACGTCGTCTATCCCGGAAACTTGAGTCGCGGTGACTAAACTGACGGCGTGACAGCGGCGATCCGAGACGGGGGGGCCGGCCGCAACGACTGACGAAGAGGGGGGCCGACCATGGAAGTGCAGTTCATCGGCGCCATCGGCACCGTCACAGGCTCCAAGCTGTTGATCACGCATGAGGGAACGCGCGTGCTGGTCGATTGTGGCTTGTTTCAGGGCGTAAAGGTGCTGCGCGAGCGCAACTGGCGCCGGCCACCCTTCGATCCCGCGGCGCTCGACGCGGTGGTGCTGACCCACGCTCACATCGACCACAGCGGGCAGCTGCCCCTGCTGGTGCGCCATGGATTCAGGGGGCCGATCTACACATCCGCCGCGACCCACGACCTGTGCGACATCTTGCTGCCCGACTCAGGTCGCCTGCAGGAGGAAGCCGCCGGATACGCGAACCGCAAGCGATTCTCCAAGCACGCCCCCGCGCTCCCGCTGTACACAGAGGAGGACGCAAAACGGGTCTCTGGCCGGTTCCGTCCGCTCGCCTTCGACACGCCCCAGCAGATCGGCGCGCTGGAGGTCACGCTCGTCCCAGCAGGCCATATTCTCGGCGCCGCAGGGGTGGTGGTGCGCGGCGGTGGGACGTC
>CALENB010000027.1 GCA_937910235.1 uncultured Myxococcales bacterium
CCACCTTGAAGGGTTGCCGAACCAGCAGAAATAGCCACGCCGCGACGTTGACGAGCGGATCGCGAAAGGCGATCGCTAGACCAGCGGAGAGCAGCCCGAGCCAGGTGCCAAAATCGACGCTCTCTGAGGTCCACGCTTGCACGATGAGCAGCAGCGCGATGGCGCCGAGGCCATTGCTGACGAGCTTGCTGACCGTGTAGCGGCGCGCGGGCTCCTCAATGGTCCGCACCAGCGCTTTGATGAGCAGGCGACGCAGGACCAAGAACACGAGCGCGACGATGAGGCTCGTTAATATCGGCGTGTAGGGGCCGACATTGCTGAACAGCAGGGAGAGGCGGCTAGCGGACACTTCTGAGCTCCGAATGCGGAAATCCGGCTTGTTAGGTGGGATGCGGCGCTACTTGCAGTCGGTCGGTGCGCAGGTTGCGCCGCTGGTCAGCGTGGTGACGACGCTGACGGACACGCTCACATCACGTCGAACGGCGCCGTGGGCGATGGTGGGTTGAATGGCGAGGGTGGTGGGTGTCGCGGCTCCGTGGTGGACCTTGCCTGCCGAGAGCGTGTGCTGATTGCATCCGGCTTGCCCGTCAGCGCGGACGCGACCGTACCAGACGTCTCGCTGCCCTGCACCGAAGGAGTCGGTTCTTCCCGCAAATACCAGGCCGCCGTCTGGGCCGACCGCGGTGGCCACGATCTCGTCGTCACCTTTGCCGCGCAGCAGCCGCATCCAGTCGAACGCGCCGTCCGCCTTGACCCGCATGATCCACGCGTCGGAGTCGCCGTCGCCATAGCTCAGCGTGCGGCCGGCCAGCAGCAGACCGCCATTGGAGGCGACCACGCCGTAGGCACGCTCCTTCTCACTGTTGCCGTAGTGTCGCATCCACGTCGGCGTTCCCATCGCGTCGACGCGCAGCAGGAAGATGTCGGACTTGCCGGTGGTGTAGGTCCGCGAGAAGCCGCTGAGGAGGAACCCGCCCTGCCCGTCCGGCGCGATGCTGCGCGACTCATCGTCTTCCTGACCGCCGATCGCGCGGCTCCACAGCAGCTTTCCGCCCGGCGTCAGCTTGGTGATCCAGATGTCGTCACGCCCCTGGCCGTAGCTCTCCGTGGCGCCGGCGACGAGGAGGTTGCCAGCCGGCCCATCGGTCCGTAACAGCGCAAATCCAGCGTCTCCGTCCAATCCACCCCCGAGGGTCTGCTCCCAGATCAGCTTGCCGTCTTTGCCACCCACTCGCAGCAGCATCATGTTGTGGGAGAGCGGCGTACCTGGGCCAAAGTTGTAGGTCTCGCCGAGCACCACCAAGTCCGCGTCCGTGGTCTCCGTCAGCGCGCTGGCTTGGTCGAAGCCATCGCCGCCGTAGCTCGCCGTCCAGACCAAGGCGCCGCCGTCGTCGACGCGCACAACCCAGGCCTCCACGAAACCCTTGAAGCTGTAGGAGACGCCGACCGCCGCAGCGCCACCGCCCGTGGTGGCGACGATGCCGTGCAGCTCGTCTTTCTTGGCGGCGCCGTACGTTCGTGCCCAAGTTACCGCGCCGCAATCGCTGGTGCGTAGGATGAGGCCATCCCAGTCACCCGCGCCGGCCGATTCGGTGTAGCCGGCTAACCACAACCCACCCCCGGAGGTCGCGACTGCGACGGACTTGGCCTCGTCGTTGTACTGACCGCCCCACGTGCGCTGGCGCCATCCGCCCGGATCTGTGGTGTCGTTGGCGGTGTCGACAGCGGCGAGGTCATCGTCGCCGCTGTCTTGCGGCGTGACGTCGGCCTCGACGGCCCCATCGACGCTGTCTGATGGCGTGACGTCACCGATTGAAGCGGCGTCGACGGCGTTCAAGGCGTCAGCGTTCGATCCGACGGCGTCGAGCTTGGGCTGTGCCGTCGCCGCCGGTTCAGCGCATGCGCCGAGACCGGTGGCCAGAGCCGCAGCGAAAAGTAGCGCGCGCATCCACATTCACTCTCCTGATCCGAAGCTCTCACGTCGCGCCGATGATGGCCGGGCGCCGCACCTGGGTCCAGCGTACGCGTCTCTGCGGCTGCCTACTGCGTTGGCTCGATGTACACCGTGCGCGCGTGGCCGTTGGCGCCGCGCACCTCGGCCGTCACCTGCACGCTCGACCCGCTAAACGCGGTCGCGACCCCATCGATACCGAGGTCGAACGCCGCCAAGAAGTCGACGCTGATCACCTGCTCACCCACTACCACGCCGGCTTTTTCCGCAGGACCTCCGGGTGTGAGTCGGGTGATGACGACCCCCGTTGGGGACTCCGTTAACGTCGCACCAATGGCCGGCACTTGCTGTGCGACGCCCTCCGCCACAGCCCGCAGATTGAGCTCGCGCTCGATCGTCCCATGCTCTGGGAGCTGCAGATCTGGCACGCGCGCAGGCAACACGCCGACGGAGGTCGCCACAAGCAGGTACGTGCCGCCTGGCGCTGCGTCGAGGCGATAGCTCCCGTCTGCGTCACTGCGGGCGTTTCCTCGCCAATCGCCCGCCCCGACGGCCCCCCGGCCTGTTGAACGCAGCTGCACGAGCGCGCCCGAGACACCCTTGCCCTGCGGGTCCCGAACGACACCGGAGACGACGGCGCCGGCGTCGAGGCGCAACCGCACGTCGCTTGTTGTGCGGGCCGCGTGCACCTCCACGACTTGCGCAGCCCCGGGCGGGTGCTGAGGTGCGCTCCCGCGCAGGGTGTAGTGGCCTGGGCGCAGCGGGCCGATCTTGAAGCTGCCGTCCGGCTGGCAATGCGCGGGCTGCAGCGCCGGCGGGCCAAGTGGGTCTTCACCCTTGACTCGGCGGGCTTCGATTCGCACCAACGCACCTGCGACGCCGGCACCCTCTGCGTCTTCGACGCGACCGCGCACCGTCCCGCCGAGGCCGAGTCGGAGCGTCGCGGGCTGCCCGGGCACCGCGCGACCATCGGCGGAGCTGGCGTACTCGGGATGCACCGCGACCACGTCACACGGTCGATTTGGCGCCGCCCAGCGGAACACGCCATCGCCGGTCGTGCGGACTACGTTGCGCCCGCGCGCGCAGCTCACGACGACGGCGGCGGACGTCACCGGCTTGCCAGCGCCGTCCTGCACCACCCCGACTACGCCGCTCAAAGGCAGCAAAATCAGCTGTTCGCTCGTGGCGTCGTGCGGCTGCAGCGTCAGCAACCGGGCGGTGGCTGGAGATGGGTGATGACCCGGCGCGCTGGCGGACAGGTGCCACGTGCCGGGTGGTACGCCGTCGAAGCGCGCGCGACCACGCACGTCGCAGGTCGCTTCGAGGGGGGCGCCGCCGTTCGTTGACCGCAGCGCCACGCGCGCCCGCAGCGAGCCGCCCGACGCCGAGCGCACCTGCACGGAGACGGCGGCGGCGGCGTGCAGGCGAATCAGCAGATTCTTGCGTGCATCACCGTCACTGACGTCGACCGTCGCGCTCTGTCCGACGGCGCCGTCGGGCATGGTGGCCCGCACGACCAATCGCCCTGGAGGCAGACCGGTGAGTGAAAACCACCCGCGTGCGTCCGTCGTCGCCTGCAGGCGCAGTTGGAAGGGCGGCAAGTCTCGTTGCAGGCCGCGCGCGACACGATAGCTCACCGAGATGCGGGCGTTCACGGCAGGCTGCGCGGCCCGCACCACGTGTCCGCTGACGGTGGCTGGGTGGCGCAACGTCAGCACCCAAGGGCCGCGAGAGGCGGTCTGGCCTGTTTGGGGGTTCGGATCCAAATCGACGAGGATCACGGCCCGACCCGTGTCGCGCAGATCGGCGTAGCCGGCTGCGTAGGCCATGAGCGAATGACGCCCGTCATCCCACAGCGGACAGCTGAAAGCGCCGGAAACATCGGTCTGCAGCGCTGTGGTGTCACACCGCACCGTCGCGCCGACGATGGGTCGCCCAGCGCCATTGACCACGCGGCCGCGGACCGGCTGGGTGGCGATGGGTTTGGGTAGCGGACCGCGGTCCTGCGGCGCTGAGGTCGGTGGTGGTGCCGCCGCCGGCTGGAGCAGCGCCAAGACGCCTAGCAGCCCAAGGATCGCAATCGAGGCGATGGCCGCGGCGGTCCGGTGGCTCATGGCGAGGGCTCAGGCGTTGTCGAGAATCGCTGTCGCATGCCGCAGCATGCCACGGGCGCGCAGCGGAAGGCGACTAGGCTCACCTCGCGCGCTGCGCCGCCCGATGGCGCTGTCTGCCGACACGCGGCGGAGGCTCGGGCGGCGAGCGGGGAGGTGGTGCACAAGTGCATGCGGCCTTTCTGGGCCAAGTGACTTCTGGGCCAAGCGACGTCTTAGCCGAGCGCCTACTTGGTGGCGGCGAGCAGCTCGTCGATGCGCTTGCCGATGGCGTCAGCGTCAGCGGCGTTGGCGCCCTTCTCGCCGTTGATCATGAGCGTGGGGGTGCCCTGCACACCAACGGACTGACCGAGCTTCATGTCGGCGTCGACGGCCGCCTTGTACGTGCCTTCATCGAGCGCCTTCTTGAACTTGACCATGTCGAGGCCGAGCGTCTTGGCGTACTTCTCAAGATCGGGACGGAGCAGCGCCTTCTGATTGGCGAAGAGGGTGTCGTGGTACTCCCAGAACTTGCCCTGAGCGTTCGCGGCGAGCGAGGCCTGAGCGGCGAGGTGCGCGTTCTTGTGGAACCCGAGCGGGAACTGGCGGAAGATGAAGCGGACCTTGTCGCCGTACTTCTTCTTGAGCTGCTTGGTCGCGTCGGCCGCACGGGTGCAGTAGGGGCACTGGAAGTCGGAGAACTCGACGATCGTCACCTTCGCGTCTTTCGGCCCGAATTCGCTGCCGCCCGGCGCTGCGATGGCGGCGATCTTGTCGGCTCCCAGCGGCTTGTTGGCGTCTTCCATCTGCTTGAGCTGACCCAAGACCTTGGCGTACTCGCCGAGCATCTTGGTGCAGCGATCGCCGCCGAAGCTTGGGGTCTTCTCCGTGACCATCTTGCAGGTCGGGGTGGTCGGCCCGAGGTCGGCGCAGAGCTTCTTCACGAGCTCGTCGCACGACTTGTTCAGGTTGGTCAGCTGCTTGGTGCTGTACTCCAGATCGCCCAGCGCGACCTTGCAGGCGGCCGGCGTGAGCAGCTTCGCCGCGGTCTGCATCGATGTGCACGCTGCGGAGGTGGGTCCGGCGCTGGTGCAGATGTGCCCAGCGAGGCTCGTGCAATCAGCTTCGGTTGCGCCGGCGCCTGGCGCTGCAGCCGCGACGACCGGGGCCGCGGCGACCGGCGCAGCTTTGGCTGCAGGAGCCGGCGCCTTCTGGTTGCCGCAAGCTGCTGCGAGAGCAGCGACGGCAAACAGGCTGAAGAGGGAGAATGCGCCACGCGCGAGGCGGGTGCGGTCGGACTGAATGTGGGCTCTTGTGGTCATGTTCGTGTTCCTGGGCAAGCGTTTGGGGGCGACATGTTGCCGGCATCGCCACGCAAATCAAGCCCCAAAGTTTCGTGACGACAATCGAAAGCCTAGCTTAGGCGCCCTGCCAGGCCGTACAGCCAGCTTTTCAGCGCACCAGGATGAAACCAAACGCCTTGGTGTTACGCACGCCGAGGTCGCCGCCACAGCGCGCGGTGTTGCCACAGGTGTTCTTGCCGTCCTGGTAGCAGCTGCTGCCGTCGCCGCCAAAGCCGATGCGGGAGTTCGGGGTTTTACAGTCTTTCTCAATGTTGCCCACGATGCCGATGCGCACGCGCGCAGACTCGTTGCCGGTGTTCAACCCTTCCTGATTGCAGTTCGGCTGGAGCGATGAGTACGCGATGAGCTGCTTCCACGCGTTGCGGCCGAGGTTCGTCGCCTTGTATTTGCCGCTTGAGAGCGCAGATCGCAGGCTGCTGCCGCTGACGGACAGCGTGACCCAGTTGGTCTTGCCGGCCACGCGCATCCCCAGTCGTAAGGCGCTGAACGGCACCGACGAGAAGCTGGCGAGCTTCGCTTCGTTCAAGCTCATGTCCGCCGAGCCTGGGTTGTGGGTCTTGTCGCTGGTCCAATGGGTGCTGGTGTAGCCAAATGTGGTCTTGTTGCCGTCCAACTTCATCACCAGGGTCCAGCCGCCGCCGGCGAACTCCATGTCGCACCACGCCTGAAACTTCGGCGCCGGCTTGCTGCCGTCCGGGTCCAGCCAGTACAGGCCGCTTTTGGAGGATTTTGTGGCCTGCAGGATCGCCAGACAGCTCACCGCTGGCTGTTGCGCCGTGCCGATGGTGCAGACGCCTGCCTTGCATGTGCTGTCTTTCAAGCAGACCGCGCCGTCCTTGAGGTTGGTGTGGGCGCAGCCGCTCTGCTGGCTGCAGGCGTCGGTCGTGCAGGCGTTGCCGTCGTTGCAGCTGATCTTCTGGCCGACACAGACGCCCTTCGTGTCGCAAGCGTCGTTGTGGGTGCACGCGTCACCGTCGCTGCACACCGTCGCCGCGGCGCGCTCACAGACGAAGCAGGTCTTCTGATCGTCCTGGTCGACGTCGTTCCAGTTCCCATCAGAAAATGACGCCACCACGTCTTCGTCGAAGAAGTCGTTTGGTTCGCCCTTGGCCCATTTGCTGAAGCTGACCGCGCTGCCGTCGCTCCACGCATAGGCACCTTCCTTGTTGAGATCGTTCAGCCCGATCCAGAAGGTGTCGTCGCCGCAGGTGCCCTTCGCGCGGGCGCGTACGGCGTCGTTCTCTGCGGACGAGGCGATCGAGGCGAGATGGCCGCCCCAAGCCTTGCACGCAGCCTCCGCATCGCCCCACTTTCCGGTCTTTTTGGTCGCCAGATAGCAGCGGCCGGCCACGATCGTGCCACCTTCGCATGCCGCGGCCGTAGTCACGGGTTTGTGAGTGCAGCCGCCCGTTCCAGCGCACGCATCGACCGTGCACGGCTTGCCGTCTGCGCAGAGCGCCGCGCCCCCCTCATCGATTGTCCCGTTGCAGTCGTTGTCGACGCCGTCACAGACCTCCTTGGTGGGTTGGCAGCCTGCGTCGGGGGTGCCTGCGTCGGGGGTGCCTGCGTCGGGCGTGCCTGCGTCGGGGGTGCCTGCGTCGGGAATGACGGTGTCTGGAGTGACGGTGTCAGGAACCATCGTGTCGGGCGTGCCTGTGTCGGGCGTGCCTGTGTCGGGCGTGCCTGTGTCGGGCGTGCCTGTGTCGGGCGTGCCTGCGTCTGGGATTGCTGCGTCTGGCGCACCCGCATCAAGCGCTGAGCTGTCGAGGCCCGAGGTGTCAGGTCCTGTCGCGTCGAACACGGCGGAATCGACGACGGCGATGGCGTCGTCGCCAGCGCTCGGTCCCAGGTCGTCTGCCGCGTCTCCGGCAGCTGCTCGACCGCCGTCCTCCGTCGGGCCGCCGCCGTCGGACGCCGTGAGGCCGTCGTTGGCCAGATCGCCAGCGTCCGCGTTGGACTCAGACCACACCAGCGTCGGTCCCGGCTGATCCGGCTCGGCACCGCACGCCGCGAGCCACAACACCAACGCCGGCCCGCAAATCCGGGTCGCGAGGGGGCGCAACGGCGATGCCGCGCATGTTCTGAGTGGCTCCATTGGGGGCTCCCTCGACTCGAAGAGGACGTTCAGCCTGCCGGGATCATGACCGGAGGGCCTGCAGCGTACCCGTCTACGGCCGGCGGATCGAGGTGTGCGCGTGTGTGTAACGGTAAGGCCGGCGACAACCTCTCCAGAAATTACGCGTAATCGCCCTATGTTGCATCACGACAGGAAGCGCGCCGACGAGGAACCCTCGCGCTGTGCACCACGCGCAGCGGTCATCGAAAATCTCGACTCGACCCAGCACGAACGGTGCGCTCCCCCACCTCCGGCAGCCACAGCGTCTCCGCCACCAGATGCACCACCCCATCCTTGGCCTGCACTCGGCCGCTCACGCCTAGAAACCCCGCCGTCTTCGCTAGCACACGGAACTCATCCCAGACCGACTCCCAGACCACCAGATTCACGAACCCGGTCTCGTCTTCCATCGTCATGAACGTCACACCTTTGGCCGTGCCGGGCCGCTGCCGCGTAATCACCGCGCCGGCGAACCGCACACGCCGGCCATCTTGCATCTGCGCGACCTCCGCGGCCGTCGGCAACCCCATCGCCCGCAGCGCCGGCCGCATCGCGCCCAAGGGATGCCCCCGGGTGCTGTGCTGACTGCTTCGATAGTCCCAAGCGACCGTGTCGAACGCGTCCAGGTCGGCAAACGCTGGCTCGGCGGCTTCGTCTTCAACAAACCGCAGCGGCAGCAGAATCTGGCGGTCGCGCAGCAGCCCTCGCACCCGCCACAACGCCGTGCGCCGCTCCAGCTCAAACGCCGACAGCGCGCCGGCCTCGCACAGCGCCAGCAGGCCGGCCTCGCTCACGCCGGAGCGCCGCACCACATCGGCCAGATCCGCAAAACGCCCTTGCCGCCGGGCCCGCAGCAGCCTCGCGCGGTCGGCGGTGTTCATGCCTTTCACGTAGCGCAGGCCCATACGCACGGCGTGTTCGGGCTGATCGAAGCCGGGTCGCATCCGGGGGCGCGACCGCTCGGCCCCCTGCCCTCGTGTTTGTGCCTGAGACGGGGCTAAGCCCAGACCGCCAACC
>CALENB010000028.1 GCA_937910235.1 uncultured Myxococcales bacterium
GTCTCGATGTGGGTTGTGGAAATACGTGTCGCATGCCGCTTTCATGCGCACGTAGTCAGCGACCGCAGGGTGTTTCGCGCAGGCGTCGGCGTGGGCTTGGTGGAAGTGAACGGCGTCACGCTCGTCGAGGTAGTAGGGCGTGAGATCAGCGCCGCCACCAAACCAGCCGGCGCCGCCGCGCGACAGGCGACGATAGTTCATGTGCACCGTCGGCACATGCGGGTTGCGTGGGTGGAGCACCACGGAGATGCCGCACGCCGCGAATCCCAGCCCGTCGCCGACCGGCAACTGCGCCGCGAATTCGGGCGAAAAGCGGCCCCAGACCAAGCTGAAGTTGACCCCGCCGCGCTCGAACACCTCGCCGCCCTCGATGACACGGGTGCGACCACCGCCCGCGAGGACCGTGCCGGGCGCCGACCAATCTGGCGGATCACGCAGCCAATCGTCCCGCAGAAACCGTGCCGTGGGCTCGCGGGTCTCCAACGCGGCGACGAGCTCATCTTGGAGGTCCATGAACCAAGTCGCGGCGCGGTCGAAGAGGGGGTCTTCGCGGCTCTCGAGGGCGGCGGCCCGGTCCCGGTCAGCGTTCGGTGTGTGCATGGCGGGGTCCTCTGGCGGCGGCGGTGGGTGCGGGGCGCCGCGCGGCCGCAGCAAACGACGAGACAGGGGTCGTGGTCAAGCGAGTTGCGCTTGGCGCATCCGGCGGGCAGTTTGGACGCCGCTCCCATGAGCACGCCCCGGAGGCTGGCCCCATGAACAAGCTGGCTCTGTCGTCGCCGCTGCTGTTGACGCTGGCGTGCTGCGGTCTCCTGACGACGCTGCCCGGCTGCCGATGCAGCGAGCCGCGCCGCGCCGTCATGGACGCGGCCTCGCGCGCGAACTCCGGCACCACGCCGAGCGGGGCGCCCAGACCGACTGCCGACCGCGCCGCGGCGCTACCTTCCGGTGCGTCACCGACGACGGACATGCCCGCCACGGCCTCAGCGACCGTCGCCTCACCCGCTACCGTGGCGCCAACGTGGAGCTTCGCGGTGCCGCGCCCGCCCGCCGCACCAGCGCTGCCGTTGTCTCTGAGTGACCTGCCACCGATCGTAGCCCGGGCGCGCGCGGCGGTGCGCGCGGCGATCCCATGGCCGACGACGCCGTGGGGTGCCGGCGTCGCGCGGCTCTCCCTCGGGGCGGGCCGCCTCGAGACCGAAGAGGTGGCCGGCGTGTGGGTGGTGCGGCTCACCAACCAAGGGCTCGTGGCGCGGTTGGATCGCGGCGTCTGCACGTTGCGCAGCGACGAAGACCTGGACCCGCCATCGCCACGGAAAGCACATCAGCCCGCCCGCCCGTCCCGCGCCAAACCGTCCACGCGGAGGCGGCATGTCGCGGCTTGCGACGACGCGCTGCACGCCTGGATGGTCGCACACGCCGCGGTCTGGGCGACCGGCCAGCTCTCACCAGCCGATCGCATCCTCCGGTTCGGGCTGCAGCGCCAGCCGAGCGGGGCCAACCACGATCGCCCGGGCCGCGATGAGCCTGCCGCCGACCAGGACAGCGCCGCGTCGTCGGCGCCAACGCAGCTCGTCATTCACCTCGCGAGCCGGAAAAGCGGCCTGCGATGGGCGGTGATCATGGCGGGCGGGGCCCTGCACCGGCTCACGGTGTGGACGCCGCGGGGAACCGTCGAGGTCGAGGTCACCCAAGGCGGCTGGCGGTGGCATACCCCCAGCCACGGACCGATCGTCGTGCGCGCACAGCCGCGATCCGCGCGGAGACTAGGCGATAAAGCTGGCAAGAAAGCCGAGGCAGCTGGGTTGCCCATCGTCGACGTGAAGCTGACTGGCGCCGATCTGGAGACAGAGGCTGGCGCGGTGACGGCGAAGCTCAAGGCGAGCGGGCTGGTGGTGCTGGGCGCGCAGCAGCTCGTCGTGGCTTGGGATGGCAAGGTGGCGCGTCCCGTGCAGCTGCGTTCGCCGGTGTGGGGTGCGGGTGGGGTCGCAGACGTGTCTGCGCCGATTGGGCGAGCGCCCTACGAGGTCATGACGAGAGACGCCAACCCGGCCGCGATTCTGCAGCGGCTGAAGGTGGCGCCTGGGCGATGGCTCCTGCAGCTTGGCGAGGCTGAAGTCGGCGGCGACGGCCACGTGGTATGGATCCAGCGGTCGCTTGTGGCGCTGTAGCGGCGTCATGCACGCTGAACGCCTGGAGGTGTGGTCATGGACGAGTTGCATAGGGTGCGATCAATGGGCAAGACAGGAGCGCACCCGTGTCGTACGAGGTCGCAGCGGCCTTCGCAGCGCTGTACGGTCACACGGCAATTCACCAGGCTGGCCGCCGTTTTTCTGTGCCTGACGTGCACCGTCTGCGGCAAGAAGACCGAAGAGAAGCCAGAACCCGCGGTCAAGCCGACTGGCGCCGGCGCTGCGAATGCCACCAGCGCCGACCAGGGCGCGGTCACCGAGGCAGCCGCCGCTAAGCAGGTCGCTGCACACAAAGCGTTGCCCTCGAAGCAACCGATCTCGTTGCTGCCCGATATCGCTGAGAGCGACGTCATCAAGCTGCTCGAGACCTGGGTCAAGGCCCAGAACGCCGGCG
>CALENB010000029.1 GCA_937910235.1 uncultured Myxococcales bacterium
CCACTTCGCGTTGAAGCCGTCGGGGCTGCTCTTCCTGGGCACCTCGGAGGGGCTCGGCAACGCGACGGAGATGTTCGCGGTGCTGGACCGGAAGGCCAAGCTATTTCGCCGGAGAGACGGGTTCCAAGGTCGGCGTCGTGCCGCGCTGCAGGCGGCGCTGCCTCGCCTCATGCGGTACACGCACACCAACGCGTTCGGAGCGGCGACAGGTGAATTGACCCACAAGCCGTCCATGCGCGAGATCGCCGAACAGGCGCTGCTGCACGCGCTCGCACCGACTGCGGCGCTCATCGACGCACAAGGCGAGATTCTGTTCCTGCATGGCCGCACCGGTCTGTACTTAGAGCTCGAGCCCGGCGAGGTGCGCGGCACCAACACCTGAAGATGGCGCGGGCGGGTCTACGCCGCGATCTGTCGTTGGGGCTGTATCGCGCGAGCCAGAAGCGCGCCAGGGTGGTGACCCGCGGCCTGCGTGTGAAGACGAACGGCGACTTCACGACCGTGAATCTCACCATCTGCCCGGTGCCGACGACGATCGATGCGCGACCGGACGCGCCTCTGTTTGTGGTGCTGTTGGAGGCCGTTGAGGCGGCGCCACGCGTGGCGTCGGTCCCTGCCACGGATGCGCTTGAGCCAACCGCTGATACAGCGACGGAGGCCGCGCCGGCGTCAGTAGCGGAGCTTCAGGGTGAGCTGGAGGCTAAGGATGCGTACCTGCAGGTTGCGCTCGGCGAGCTGGAGTCCGCCAATGAGGGGCTGACGTCGCGCAATGAGGAGATGCAGTCGATCAACGAGGAGCTGCAATCGACCAATGAGGAGCTGCAGACGGCGAAGGAGGAGCTGCAATCCGTCAACGAGGAGTTGGTGACGGTGAACTCCGAGCTGCAGGTCAAAGTGTCGGATCTCTCGAGCATCAACAACGACATGTCGAATCTGCTCGCGGGCACTGGCATCGCGACGCTCTTTGTCGACCATCAGATGCGCATCTTGCGGTTCACGCACACCCTGCGGAAGATCATCAATCTCATCGACCGCGACGTGGGCCGGCCCATCAGCCACATCGTCACGAACATCCTGGACTATGGGACGCTTGTGGAAGATACGCGGCGGGTGCTCGATACGCTGATGCCGGTTGAAATGGAGGTGCAGACGTCAGATCGCCGCTGGTACACCTTGCGAATCTTGCCGTATCGCACATCCGAGAATCTCATCGAGGGGGCAGTGCTGACCTTTGTAGAGGTCACCTCAGCGGTGCATGAGCGCGAGCGACTCATGGCGGCGCTCGAGCAGGCGACGGCGGAGCGCGGCGAGGTCTCGGCGACGACGCTCGCTGTCGGGGACGCGGAGTGACGTGTCGGCGAGGGGCGCGCGTCGACACGCCCTCCCTCGTATGCGACGTTTCTAAAGTTGATATTTATCAATATACGATGCTGCGGGCCGTTTCGCGCTGAACCCCTGTGGTTACGGCTCGGACGCGCCGGCGACGAATCCTCCGCACCGGCTGCGCGCTAGGTCTATCCTGGGAAAAACCGAATCTGTGTTGGGACATCAGACCCGGCGCGACCTGCTTGACGGAGCCACGTCTTATGAACCCCGCGCGACTTTTTGCCCTGATCACCCCCGCCGTCTTCCTAGGCTGCGTCCTCCTGCCGGGCTGCGACCTCGATGAACTTGAGCCGGACGGCGACACCAGCGCAGCGGGCGACGTCGCGGGCGACTCCCACGCCGAAGACGCCAACGGTCGCGCCGCCGCGGATGGCGGGGCGACCGACGCCGACGACGGAGACACTGTCGTCGGCACCGACGGTTTTCCGGCCTTCTGCGCGCCGACCTGCGGTCCCCAGACGATCGACGACGACAGCCCCGCCCGCGCCATGGCGCGCGTGCCGAAGACTGAATCCGACCTCGCCGCGTTGCTCATCGTCCCGAATTCGGCGCACGAGTCGCCGGATGCGCAGCGCCTGCGCATCCACCTCGAAGGGTTTGGGCTGCTCTACAAGGAGGTGCGGGTTAAGCACCTGAGCGTCGACGACATCAAGGCAGCGTCGACCATCATCCTCGGCCACACGTCGAGCCAGACCCTCGTGCTTTCGTCTGACCAAGAAGCGGCCATCGACGCGGCCATCAGCGGCGGTACTGATCTGCTCTCGTTTGGGCCGGGGAGCATCGCGAGTCATCCGAAGCGCTATGGCCTGACTGTGCAGAAGATCGGCGAAACGACCGACCTTGGCCAGACCGGTATCCAATGGCAGGCGGGCGGAGCGCAGCCGCCGGTGTTTGCGCTCGGCCAAGAGACCAGCGCCCGCGTGACGCTGGCCGGCGCGACGGCCCTCGCGACGTACGTGCCAAGCGGATCGCCGGCCGTGACGCGGTACCGCAGCACGGCGACGTCCGGCACCGTGGTGATGGTCGGCCTGAACGTGCTCGCCTACTGGGGCGAGTCCGAGAAGACCGACGCGTGGGCGCGCGCTGACCTGATGTTTCGTGTGTTGGCGGAGACGCAGACGCGGGGTTGGGTGCGCGCGCTGCCGTTTCCCGACGCCAGCCCCGGCGCCTTTCTCATGCGTGTGGAGGACTTATCGCCCGGCGGCACGCGGTTTTCGCGCGCTTGGGATGACTGGACGACCCGCTTCAAGCAGCTGGGGGACGCCATGGCCAAGCTCGGCGCGCCGATGCATCTCGGTGTGGTGGCGCGCTATGTCGATCCGACCAAGGGCGAGAACTTCGGTTGGAGTGACCCGGATCCGGCGCGGGCGCTGCTCAAGAAAGTCATCGCGGATCGCCTGGCGCTCGGCGCGGAGCTCATCTGCCACGGCTACACGCATCAGTACGGTGAGACCGACAAAGACTACACCGGCGTCGATTGGGAGTTCTCAGATGACGCCAGCGGCCAGTGGACGTTCCTGCCCTTTGAGGTCCAGAAGCAGCGCATCCAGAAGGCGCGTCAGACCCTCCACACGGAGTTCGGCATCTGGTCGCAGGTGTGGGAGACGCCCCATCTTGAGGGCGATTCGAACACGTACAAAGCCGCGGCGGAGGTGGGTTTCAAGATCAGCAATGAGGCTGACACCAACCTGTTCCCGAACCGCTACGGCGAGGCTGGCGAGAAGGGCGACCACATCCTCAACGTGCCGCACACCGGCTCGTACGTGCTGGCCGAGACGGCGGCTAGCTTTGGCGCCGTGGCCCTCGCGAGCACCCTGCCACGGCTCACGCGCATTGGCGCGCCGTTCTTCTTTTTCTACCACGGGGTCAACGACGCGCAGGCCAAGGCGGCGCTTGATTTCACGCGCTGCGCGGCGGCGTGCGACTTCTGGATGCCCCGTGTCACCGAGTTTGCCGCTTGGTGGCAGGCGCGCGCCGAACGCGACGTTTGGGCCACGATGGGCCCAGGCTACATCCACATCAGCGTGAAAGGGCCCACAGGCCTGGGCCTGGAGATTCGGCTGCCCGATGGTCGTACGTCCGCCGAGGTGCGTGGCGCTGGGCTGCTGCTCCCCGCCGTCAGCCGATGGGTCGGCGGGGTGCGGACGCTGCGGATCGTGGTGCCGGCCGACGTCCAGGACATCCTCGTCACCTACCCCGTGCAGTAGCCGGCGCGCACACCCGCTGGCCGCTCGTGCCGACGTCGGCTGTCAGACATCCCTGCCCGATGCGTCAGAACAACCACAGGCTTGGTCCCCGATAAGACACCCGTCTTCGGCTTGGACCACCGCCGTTGTGCTGTTCTCATCTGCAGGAGTGCGCCATGCGCTTTCGTTTTGTTCGTTGCCAGCTTCACGCCCTCCTCCCCCTCGCGAGTGTGCTCGCCGCCTGCGGAACGGCGCCGCCCGACACCGCCAACACCTGGATCGATCCGCCGGTCGCGACGGTCTTCTCTGCGACCGACCAGCGCGCCAGCGACGCGTGGCCGGTCGACGGCAGTCTCGACGCTGGCAGCGCTGCAGATGGTGCACAACAGGCTGAATTTGTGGGCTCGGATGGCGTAAACGGCGCGACCGCGGACGCCAGCGAGGGCTGGGCCGACAGTGGGTCCGGCGGCGCCAGCGATGGTGTAGATCCCGACGCTGGGGGCGCCGCTGTCGGTCCCGACGCCAGCAACGCCAACAGCACCAGCACCAGCGAAGACGTCGGACTGCCGTCGGAACCCGACGTGCCGTGGGGGAGCGAGGCAGACGCGGCGCAGTATGACGCCGGCCAGCTGACCCCAGACATCGCCGCCGACATCGCCCCAGACAGCGCCCCAGACAGCGCCCCAGACAGCGCC
>CALENB010000030.1 GCA_937910235.1 uncultured Myxococcales bacterium
CTGCTGTTCGGTCGCTGATTTTTTCGTGGTGGACGAAACGATGACCAAGGCCCGGTCAAAGTGGCCAAAGGCGTAGGGAGGGAGGCCAACATGGGATGCACATGCCCAACAGGATGACCGTGCCCAGAAGTTACCTACCAACAGGCACACCCACAGGCCTCCGGCTGTCGCGCAGAACCAGACGTCGGTGAATGAGGCTGACTGGCAAACGCTGCTGCTGCCTCTCGCTTCGGTTCAAGCCGTGCAACAACGCCCCGCGCCACGGCTCACGGCTTCTACCGCGCCGTCACCTTCGCCAACGCTGCCCCCGCGACCAACTGGGCAACGCGGGGGTAGTGTTTGGCGCTCCAAACGGTCGACGCCGCGTGAGCGCACTCAAACGAGCACATGCATCGACTCTCTGCGATGTGCCGCCGCAGCTTCGCGGCTGCCTCGGCCCGCAACACCGCGCCAATGTTGTAGCCCGCGTCCCGCACGTTGCCGAGCGACTGCTCCAGCACTTCGCACGCGTAGATTTCGCCCGTCTCGCCCAGGATGGCGAGTTTCCGGCCCGCGACACACGTGGAGACGAACTCACGGTCGAACACCGTTCGAACGAACCGCTCATGCGAGACATCATCCACCGCCCGCCACACATTCGACAGCAGGCGATGCTCCACGGCGCGCGGTCGATTGAGGAGATACGTGCGGGTGGCCTCATATTTGTCGCGTTCGGACGTCAGCAGTCTTGGGTTCTTGATGTGACCTCGTGCGTACGTCACCGACAGATTGTCGAACAGAAAATCACGATCGAGCCGCCGGAGCGTGTCGAGCGCCGTATCTTGCGAATCGGTTGAAAAGACGGTGTTGGCGTCGACGACCAAGTTGCCAAAGCGCTCGCGCAGAGGACTCACCGCTACGTAGCTCGCCTCGATGGCTGCATACGACCCCGCCTTGTTACGGAGCCTATCGTGGGCGTCGCCGATGGCCTCGATGGAGAACACCAGGCGAAAGTTGCTGCTCGGATAGGCTGGTAGCAGACGCTCCAGGCTCGCGAGCATGCGCTCCGTAAACCAACCGTTCGTCGGGATCGTGACCCATCGCGCGTGCGTGTGGTCGAGCAGCGCAGCGGCGATGTCGGCGAAGGACTTGCGGAGGAAAGGCTCGCCGCCAGTGAGGGAAAGCTGCGCGAGTGGCCCAAGATTGCGGCCGATTTGCGCGAACTCATCGACTGTCAGTTCGTCTGGCTTGAGGCCTTTGGCGATCTCTGCGTGGTAAAAACAGAAGTCACACGTGAAATTGCATCGATTCGTGACGTAGGCGATGAGGTAGCCGAGCTGATTCGGATCGCCGAGCGCACGCAGCGTCCCCAGCCCTCGACGAGCGGTGTCGATTGTGTGGCTAGGTCCTGTGATTGCCATGGCGCGAGGCCTTCCTAGTCAACAGTGTGGGCAGGCCCATGAGCAACCCGTAGACGGCTCCGGCCGTGATCACGGTGCCGAAGTAGAGGTTCAGCAGCAAGGCAGCGGGTAGAAAGGTCGGCGCGGTGCGAATCACGTGGCAGAACAAGCCGCCGTTCGACAGCATCCAGGCTGTGCTGACACATGCCAGCGCGATGCCGGTTGGCCACGTGAATCCGACGGTGCTCCCAGCCACAAAGAGGCCCGTCGCCACCAGCGTGAGCGCCGCGCTGATGGTCGCGACAGCCCCTCCAGACGTGGCGTCCCCTGCGGTCTCGAACTGACCGCGCCGCATGAAGAGGCGAACCCACTGACTGACACGCACGAAGTAGTTGCGCGTACCGCGGATGAGCTGGGGAAAGTGATGCTGCACCCGGACGCTAGGATCGAGCAGTGTCACGTGGGCGAGCGATAGCCGGTAGCCAAACTCCTCGTTTTCATACTCCCCGCTGTGTCCAAGCGTGGCATCAACCCCCCCCCACCTCTCTGAACGCCGAAGTGCGCACAGCACCGCATGAACCGGAGAAGCCGTCGTATTGGGTCACGCCGCGCTTGGAGAATTGGTACGAGTCGAACATCGCCTTGTACGCGGGAGCCAGGCCAGGATTGAGGGGGACCGGATCATACACGCCGCACACCGCATCGGCGCCACTGGACGCGAACCGCTCCAGCACCATCTCGATCAGGTCCGGCTTGGCCTCGGTGTCCGCGTCGAGAAACAGAATAATATCGGAGGTGACCGTTCTCGCGCCGTCGTTGCGTGCCGTCGCAGCACCTCCCGAGACGGCACGTTGGACCAGCTGTACTGGACTGGACTCGGCGAACGCGCGGACCAAGTCGGCCGTGCGGTCGCTGGAGCCATCATCGACCACAATCACGGCGTCGGGCGCGACTGAGTTCGCTAAAACCGCTCGAACACAGGCTTGGAGCGTGCGCTCCGCGTTGCGGGCCGGGATCACTACTGAGAGCGACTGCGCGCGAGAAGGAGGGCTGGAGTGCGCTGGCGTTTGCGTCACAGGCGTCCAATCGTGCGGGCGGAGCCGTCGGTTGAGGAGATCTGCAGACTCCCGTGGATTCGGCGGGCGCGCAAGCTCCAACGCGGGCCTCGCAGCGCCGGTGTCCTTCCGCGGGGTGTCGGGCCGACCGAGCGAGGGACAGCCGCATCTGGTCCGGTTCCTGTCTGGTGGCGTCACCGCCCAACTCCGATAGGCTCAACTAAGCTACCTGGCCTGGCGCTCAGGTCGTGCATCAATCGGGCTCACAGCGTGGAGGTAGACTTGTGGGGACCCTGAAGACGCCGCAACATCGTACGCGAGGCCGGCTAGGGTTCGCGGGAGCGGTAGCGCTCGCCGGCCGGCTCGTATGGGGACGTCACTCGAGCAACTGGATCGCTCGCCTCGCAGACAACACCCTATCGTTCATTACTTTTCTACTAGGGTTCACCTGGCTACTTGCGCTGACCGGTGACGGGCTTGAGAGCGCGTTGGTTGGCCTCGTCGCGCTGGTCGCCCTCGGGCTCCGAGTCTTAGCCGCGACGACCACACCGGCGCTACGCTGGCCGCGATACCTTGCCCGCGCAGCTGTGCTGACCCTGGTCCTCTTCATCGCCTACCAAGCCGTGTCGCTTGGCAGCATGTTGGCCTGGGCGGTCCCAGTCTGGGGCTATGCAGTGGTCGCCTACATCACCCTGCTCTCGGTGGTGACACAGCGCCGAGGGTCGACCACGCGGGTACGAATCCGGCCGACCTTGGCTCTAGCGCTCTGGGTCGGCCTCTGCATGAACGCCTGGCGCGTTGAAAACGCCACTGCGCGCTGTGATGACTTTCATCGCCTCATCGGCCAAACCGGGGTGTCGCTAGTCGTGCCCGCAGCCACAGCCTTGCCATCCTGCACGCCAGGCACGCGCCTGCGTCCCAAACGGCATCCACGCAAGCTCCTGCCTCAAGGGGAACATCGCTACCTGATCACCACCGACAGCGGACGGAATGGCCAAGACGAGAGTCCATTCGACGGTCGCCTCTGTCAGCTATCACTCACGACCAACGGAGCCGGTCATCAGATGGCATGTGGCCTCAAAGGCCATGCCGCAGTGTTTGGGCTGGCCATACACTCGAATGGCGACTCCCTCTACGTCACCGGTCAGCGTGGCGTCATCATGACAGCTGCCGAACCGCCGTTTGCCGTACGTTCGACGCGGCCCCTGAGCTATCACACCGGAAACAGCGCATTTCACGCAGCGACAAGTAGCGTGCTCGTATTCTCCGACGGCGAGGACGCACTTCGTGTGCTTGACCCGACCACCCTCGCCGAAACGAGCTACACCAAGTTGCCCATCAACCCTGAAGAGATTCGATTCAGCCCGAGCGGAGAGGAGGGACTCTTTTGCTGTGCGTCCACCGTCCTGCACGCCATTGCCGGCCACGGCTTTCTGGCGGTCGCGTTCGCAGCAGACCCAAGCCAAGTCCGCGCCTTGGGTGCCGGCATCGATGTTCCGTGGGTGCACCTCGCCTTCTCGGACGGATGCGACGTTGACTGGCAGCAGCGAAGAGCGCTTATCGGCATTGGCACGTTGGGTATCTTGGCGCAGGTGGACTACGACGATGGACGATTGGAGCGATGGGTATTCGACGCTTTCGGCGTGCGCCCCGTCCTGGTCGACGCGCAGCGAAATCGCTTGTTCACGGGCAACTACTTGGACGGCACGATTAGGCAGTACGACCTCGTGACCTTGCAGGAATCGCGGCGCTGGTTCGGCGGCCGATTTATCCGACATCTGGTGCTCTCAGCGGACGGATCGAGCTTGCTGGCCACCTCAACCCTCGGCGTCGTTCGCGTCGACCTTAGGGATTGAACGACCTGCGTCGCAGGGCCCGCTGCGCAACCGGCAGGTGGTAGGTTCGATCCTAGGCGCAATGCGGGTCACTGAAGCTTCGGCGGCGCTGACGGAGGCTGCAGCGGTCTCCCAGGATCGCGCGCATAGCCGCTCATCTTCACTTTCACCCGCCTTTTGTACCGCCGCTCAGTCCGCCTCGCCGGCAAGGTCGTAGACTCGAGCTGGCGGTCGAGCGTGGCCAAATGCCGGGGCAAGTTGTGGCGCGCCCCATAAATTGACGAACTTGGCTGTGTCCCGCTGTCCCCGAGCGACGCCGAGCTGCTGTTCAGCGAGTGAACGACGATGCCGCCAAACCCCCGGCTTTGTCGCGCGATAGTTGATCGGCTGACGCGTCGGGCACACATCATCGAGACCGGCGGCGACGCCATCGGACTGCAAGACGGGCTTCGGCGGCGGGACGACCCGAAACGTTAGGCGACGCGACGCGACGAAGGGGGCCTGGACCCTGCGGCCTCCGGGCCCAGGCCCCCTTCGTCGGTGAGGAGGCTCCCATCGCTGGTGGTGGGGCCAGACAAACACGCCTCACGTGGGGCCAGCGCGGGTTGACACTCCCACCCCCCGTAGAGCCTTGGAGGCAGTGACGTCGCCACCCACCTGCTCAGGCGCCGCATGTAGGGATCGCCGTCTACAGGGTGACGTCAGTCGAATTCGATGGGGCCGCCCTTGGCGACTGCCGCGACGAACGCCGGGCGCGACTGAACGCGGTCGAGCCATGCGGCGATGTTCGTTCGTTTGGCGAGACCCGTCCGATGTGCGGCGGCCAACAGCGGAAACGACATCTGCACGTCCGCGATGCTCAGCGTGTCGCCGACGAACCAGCGCGACTTGCCCAAATGAGCGTCGATGACGTCGAGGTGTAGCGCAATGCGTGGGTCCGTGAACGCGCCGTTGACCTGGCCTGCGATGGCCTTGGCGATGGGCCTGACCAAGAACGGCACCTTGGGTCCCGAGATCTGGGTCATCACCAGCTTCAGCAGCAGCAGTGGCATGAGCGATCCTTCAGCGTAGTGCAGCCAATACGTGCATGCCCGCCCGTCCTCGCCGCCCATTGGCCGCAGCCGTCCGTCAGCGATTTCAGACAGATAGCTGAGAATCGCGCCCGACTCCGCGACGACCACCGCGTCGGCGTCATCGGGTCGATGCTCCACTACCGGCGAGAGACCCAACGGATGCACCCCTTTGAGTTCAGGTGGCGCGAGCATGGTCTTCTTGTCACGCGCGTACGCCTTGATTTCGTAGGCCAACTCCAGCTCCTCGAGCGCCCAGAGCACACGCTGCGAGCGCGAGTTGTTGAGGTGGTGCACGAGGATCATGGTGGCTCCAGAGTGGGTCTCGACTTGAGCGGTAGGGGCGCCCGCTTGGTCGAACGAATCGACGCGCTGCAGGGTACGTCATTTGGCGTCAGTGAGTAGCGTGGGGACCGCGGTTGGGACGGCCCTCACAGGTCGCCCCTACCGCGATCCCCAGCGTTCTCAACCCGCCTGTCCACGCGGTTCCAGTCGTCCAGTTTGCTGGCGCGGTCGTCGCGCGGCGCTTGTTGGTCCTGCGAGCGTACGCGGCGCGACTCGAATTCCCTACGGGGCGGAACGGCGGCGCTAGTGGCCATGGCTGTGTGGATTCGCAGCGCCGCGTCGGCGCGAGGCCTCGCTCAGCGGGGGGCGCGCCCGTACCGCAACGTCTCGCGCATGACCTTGACCAGCCGTCCGTCGCCATAGGTGTAGGTGTTGCGTGCGCAGCCGCGATCGCGAATCAGCGTGACGGGTGAGGATGCCGTCGGCGGACAGAAGTACTCGATCTCGACGGAGGTGATCGTGCGCGATCAGGCCAGCCGTGCAGCGATTTACATGTGCGCGCGCCCTGGTTCGCGGCGGCGGTTGTGGTCGAGAACGCGACCGCCGACACCACCGCCAACCTGCAGATCAGCCGCGACAGTTGCATCGCGCGGGAAACGGACAAGAAACCCAATCCCATAGTCTCTCCCGCACAGGAGGCTTCCGCGCCGGGTCGGTGTAGACGGCGCGCTCAGAACCTGCTCAACCGCGGCGTCTGCGCGGAGGGCGGCCTGCGAGGGCCGGCCTCGATCATCGTTTCGTCCATGACGGTAGACCAGGCAGTCTCGCGAACA
>CALENB010000031.1 GCA_937910235.1 uncultured Myxococcales bacterium
ACCGCCGCAGCCTTGTCAGGGACCGCCGCAGCGTTGGCCAATCTCAACGCCTTGGTCGCGTCGAGCAGCGCCTTATACGCCGGATTGTCGGGCGCCAGCAGCACCGCCGCGCCAAGAATCTCCTGCCGCTTCACTAGGCTCGCCTCGGCTGTCGCACGCGCGACGAGCTGCGCAGCGCGGTCTGCATCTGTACGGTTCGCGGGCATCGCCGCGGTCGGCGCCGCCTGCGGTGCTCGTGCGCCAATCTGGGGTTTCGTCGGCGTCGCCTTCGTCACGTCCTTGTCGAGGCCGAGCAGGCCCACCGCGCCGCCGGCCGCCACGAGCACCGCGAGTACCACGCCAAGCACCACGCGGGAACGGCGGCCGGCGTTCTCCTCAGACGACGCGTCGAGCGGCTGCGCGCCCCGATTCGCCGGGCCGGAGCGTCCACCGTCCGCCCCGACGGCGTCGCCCCTAGCGCCACCTGCCGCCACCCGCGCCGCCCCAACATCCAAGGCCGTCGTCGGCTGCTCTTCGGCTGTTACGTGCGGCCCAACAGCGCGCTCGGCGCTCGCCCGGCGCGCCTCGACGTCCAGCGCCGCAGTCGCGTGGTCGTCCGTCGCGTCACGCGCGCCATCGTCAGCGTCGCCGCCCGCCACGTTGGCCGCAGCGGTCGCGTCATCGCCGCCCTGTTGCGCCCTCGTCGATTCGTCCTCGCTCTTGCGGAACGCCTCCTCCACAACTGGCGGGCTCACTCTCCTGAGGTCCGTCACCTCCGACACCAGCGCACCCAGCACCGACGCTGGCGCCGTCGACTTCGGCGCAGTCGGTGTCGTCTCGCCACTGTCACGGTCCAGCAACACCATCGGCGCGGGCGTCGCGGCGGCGACCTCTTGCAGCGCGGCATACATCTCGTTGGCGGTCTGGAAGCGATCGTCGGCCGACTTCGCCAGCGAGCGCTCAACCACCGCGACCATGCCGTCTGTCACGCCTGGCTCACACGCTGGGCGCAGCGGGGGCACGTCCTCGTTCACGTGCATGAACGCAAGCGCGAACGAGTCATCCGCGTCAAACGGCGGCTTTCCGGCCAAACAGCGATAGAGGATCACGCCCAGCGAATACAGGTCCGCGCGGCCATCCACTTCACGCCCGCGCACCTGCTCTGGGCTCATGTAGGCAGGCGTCCCCAGGGCTTGACCCTCGCTGGTCAACTCCGAGTCCTGGGTATGGGCGATGCCAAAGTCGAGCACCTTCACGACGCTGTGGTTGTCGCCCATCGTCGCGATGATGATGTTCGCCGGCTTCAAGTCGCGGTGCACCAGACCCGCGGCGTGGGCCTCCGCCAAGCTCTGCAAGATCGGCAGCGCCAACGCGATCGACTCTTGCTGCGTCAGCCGGCGGCCAGCCTTCTCCAGCCGTCGCAGCACCACAAACAGGTTGGGCCCGCGGAGCATCTCCATCGCCATGTAGAGCGGGCCATTTTCGACCTGCCCCACATCGAACACCCGCACTGTGTGCACATCGGTCAGGCCAGCGGTAATGCGGGCTTCGCGGTAAAATCGCGCGACCACGTCGTCTTCCGTGGTGCTCGCGTCGACGCCCATCATCTTGAGCGCCATCGCCTGGCCTGTGCCGGTGTGTTCTGCGGAGTACACCGACCCGTAGCCACCGCGACCGAGGAGGCCGGTCAACTTATACCGACCTCCCACCACATCGCCACGCTTGAATGAGCGCGCGTCTCTCTCAATCGATCCCGAGCTGCTCATAGGCGGTGCGCCCGTCGGCCGTTACTTGGCGCAGTAGAGGTTATGGTCCCAGCAGCAGTCTTTCGCGTTGGCGCAACCAGCGTCGCACTGGCAGACGTTCTTCGAGCTATACGCAGCAGCACATTTGCCGAGGCAGCTGCCGCCGCAGTCCTGCTTGCAGCTCGTGGACTCGCCGGACGTACACTTGCCATCGCCACACGCATCCGTCGAGCCGCCGAAGCTCACCTTCGTGTTCACGTACTGGCAGATCGGCGCCTTGTTCACCGCTCGCACGTACACCCAGCCGGTCTCATTGTTCGTGCCGGAGGCGTCGGGTGTGAACTTGATGTTGCCCGTCTTGCCGGTCTGGCAGCAGCCATTGACGGCCGCGCCACTCACGAGCGAGTTCTTGCTCTTGATCGTCCCGCTGGGGCACGCCACGTCTTTGCAGTCCTTGCCGCCGGCACCGTTGTTGCAGCGGTACCAAGCGCACATCTCCAGGGACTCAGCGGCCGTCCAGCTCACGTCGACGGTCGGGTTGTTGAGGTTAAATGCGTCCTCGATGCTGTACCGAATGTAGTCAGAATCGTACGGCGTCTTGAAGTGCACGTCAGGGTCGAGCACCGTCGCGGCGGCGCTGTCTTTGAACGTGCCCAGGTTGTACGCGGTCGTCGTCGAGTACCCGGACTCGTACTTGTCCACCGCGCTGCAGAGCGGCGCCGATGAGCCTGTGGTCTTGCAGACGCCCGCGATCGCCGGGTCGGTCACGCTGCAGATCTCGCTGCTCGTGCAGTTTTTGTACGTCGTCCAGGCCGACCAGCTGTAGTTGCTCGAGCTGGTGGAGCACGACGTCGACGAACCCGCGCAGCCCGCGTACGCCTTTCGCACCAACACATCCCCGCTGTTCGCGGTGCTGGAGCACTTGTACTCGGTCTTGAGCGCCGACGAACCGCACTTGGTCGCCTTGGTGGCGTAGGAGCCCGACGCCGTGCAGCAGGTGGTGTTCGGATTGCAGACCGTCGCGGCTTGCGATCCAAACACGAGCTTCGCGCTCACCTCCTGGCACACGTTGGACGCGTTGCTGACGCGCAAGTAGACCCAACCCGTCTCATCATTGCTGTTGGGTGCGTCGGGCTTGAACGCCAACGTGCCCGCGGCGGCCTCCATGCAACAGCCATTCGGGCTCGCAGAGCTCACAGAGAAGAAGCTCGAGGCCGTCGTCCCTGCAGGGCAGCTCACTGGCTTGCAGTCCTTGCCGCCGGTGCCCTTCTCACACTGGTAGTAGGCGCACACTCGCACCTTGTCGGTGCCCTTGAACTCGATTTGTACCCGCGGGTCTGTGAGGTTGAACTCGTCGGTGATGTGGTACTTCAGGTAGTCGTAGTCGTACTGCGTACCAAAGATAATCTCCGGGCTGAGGAACACCGCCGCGGACGAATCCTTGTACGCGCCGACGTTGTACGCGCTGTTGATGCTCGTGCCCGTCTCGTACTTATCGAACTTACTGCAGATCGGGTTCACCGCCGCCTTGCAGACACCGGCGGTGTTCAGGCTCGAGACACTACACACCTCAGCGCTGGTGCATGACTTGTACGTCGACCAGGCCGACCAGGAGCGATTCGCCGTCGCCGTTGAGCAGGTCGTCGACGAGCCCGTGCAGCCGGCATAGCTCTTGCGCACCTGCACCGAGGCGCCCTTGGCTGACGAGCTGCACTTGTACTGCGTCTCCAGAGCTGTCGTGGCACATTTCGTCGCGGTGGCGGAGTAGGCACCAGAAGCGCTGCAGCACGTCGTATTCGGTGTGCACTGCGTCGCCGTCTTGCTGCCAAACACGAGCTTGGTGGTGACCTCCTGGCAGATGGGCGCGGCGCTGAACATGCGCAAGTACACCTTGCCGGTCTCGTCCGTAGAGCCCGCCGCGTCGGGCTTAAAGCTCAACACACCGGTCTTCGCAGTCATGCAACAGCCGTTTGGCTTGGCGTCGCTGACCGCTGAGCGCGACGAGGCCGTGCTGCCGGCGGGACACACGGTCGGCTTGCAGTCCTTGCCGCCCGTGCCCTTCGAGCACTGGTAGTAGGCGCACACCGAGACGTCTGCGGCGCCAGACCACTCGATCTGCACACGCGGGTCCGTGAGGTTCAACTTGTCGGCGATGCTGTAGACGAAATAGTCGTTGTCGCTGCTGTTCTTGAAATGCACCTTCGGGTTCAACACCATGGCCGCTGAGCTGTCGTCGAAGCTGCCGAGGTTGTAGGCGCTCGTGTAGTAGGTGCCAGATTCGTATTTGTCCGTCTTGGTGCAGAGCGGGTCACTCAAGAGCTTGCACACACCCGGTTGACTGGCGCTGGTCACCACGCAGGTCTCGGTGGTCTTGCAGTCCTTCGATGTCGCCCAGGCGGTCCACGTGTAGTTGCTCGTCGACACGGAGCACGTCGTGCTCGCGCCGGTGCAGCCGCGCCACGCCTGTCGTGACTGAACGTCGCCGCCAGCCGCGGAGGAGCTGCACTGGTACTCAGTCGCTGCCGCCGCGCTGCCGCACTTCGTCTTCTGCGGAGCGAACGTACCACTGGCGGTGCAGCACTGTGAGCCGGGGGTGCATTGTGTCGCCTGTTTGGCGCCGAAAACCAGCTTCACCGCCGCCTCTTGGCAGATCGGCGCAGCGTTCTGCACGTCGAAGTACACCCGCCCGGCGAGTGAAGTGCTGGCGGAGGGCAGGGTGGGCTGCCAAGCGAGGGTGCCGCTAGCCGCGGCGGTAACTAGGCAGCAACCGTTGCCGATGGTACCGCTCGCCGTGCCGCTGGTGCCGCTTGTGAAGCCTGTGGGGCACTTCACCTGCTCGCAGTTCTTGCCGCCGACGCCCGCTTCACACTGGTAGTAGGCGCACACACGCACTTTCTGCGGCGCGGACCACTCGATGCGAACGGTCGGCGCGCTGATCGCGGAGCCCGAGTCGCTGATCCGGTAGTTGAAGTAGTCGCGGTCGCTCTCCGAGTTGAAGTGGACCTTCGGGTTGAGGATCTTCGTCGCGTCCGTGTCCTTGAACATACCGAGGTAGTGGCTCGTCGCGATGGTCTTGCCGGCCTCGTAGATGTCGGTCTTGGTGCACAGCGCATCCACCGGGTCGGTGCAGACCCCGGGTTTGCTCACGTCAGACACATTGCAGACCTGGGTCGCGCCGCACTTCTTGTACGTCGCCGGGGCGGCCGTGTGCAGGTTCGCCGTGGCGTAGGAGCACGTCGCCGCGCCGCCCATGCAGCCGCCGAAGCTCTGCGTCACCATGACGGATCCGCCGGCTTTGTCGCTCGAGCAGCTGTACACCGTCTTCACAGCGTTGGTGCCGCACTTGGTCTGCTGCGCCGCCCAGCTGCCCGTGTCGGTGCAGCACGTGGTGCCGGGCTTGCAGGCCGTGATCTCGGTGCAAACGCCCGGCTTGGTCTTGTCCAAGACCTGGCACTGCGAGGGTGACTTGCAGTCCTTGGTAGTCGACCACGCCGACCACGAGACGTTCGCGGCGGCCGACGAACACGTGCTGGAGTTGCCGGTGCAGCCGGGGTTTGAGACGCGGCTCTGCACGTCGCTACCGGCCTGGGTCGAGCTACACTGGTACTCAGTAGCGAGCGTCAGCGTGCCACATTTGGTGGTCTGTGCCGCCCAGGCGCCCGCCGACGTACAGCAGCTCGTACCGGGCGTGCACGTCTGAACGACGACCGATTTGCAGATGCCGGGCGTCGTGTCGCTCGACACCTCGCACACCGTGCCCGCGCCGCAGTCTTTCTGTTTGGTCCACGGCGTCCAGAAGTAGTTCGACGCGCTGACAGAGCAGGTGTTCGACTTGCCCGTGCAGCCGAGGTGGGCCTGCCGGTACTCGATGGTCTTGCCGTCTTTGGTGCACCGGTACTGGTTCGACTTCACGGCCTCGTCGCATTTGGAGGCGGCGGTCTTGATCGTGCCTTTCGCGACGTCGCAGCAGGCACCGGAGCTGCACGCGCACGCGCCGCTCACCGACCAGTCCGTCGGGCTCGTGCCCGCGGCGCACGACTGACACGCGTTGCTCGGGTTGCTGGCGCCATCCTTGGCGCACTGGTCGCCGACCTTGCACCAACCACCTTTCACGCTGATTTTGCAGGCGCCAGTCTTGGCGTCGCACGCCGCGACCTCACAATCCGACGTCGCCGCGCAGGGGGTCGTCGCGCTGCTGCACTTGTTGCTCTCGCAGAGGTCGACCGTGCACGCGTTGCCGTCGTCGCAATCGCTCGGGAACGTGCAGCAGCCGGCGATGGCCTGCTGGCTACATTTTCCAGCGTTGCAGCTGTCTTTC
Source organism: uncultured Myxococcales bacterium (assembly GCA_937910235.1). Classification (GTDB taxonomy): domain Bacteria; phylum Myxococcota_A; class UBA9042; order UBA9042; family UBA9042; genus UBA9042. The sequence continues at coordinate 6,043 of CALENB010000031.1, forward strand.
GTGCAAGCGTTGCTGTCATCACAGTCCGACGCGCTCTTGCAGCCTGTGTTGACGCCGCCTTCGCAGACCGGCGCGCCGCCGCTCTGTGCCTTGCAGGTCTGGTCTGCGCCGCACGTCTGCACGGTCTGCCACGTGGTCCAGGACCACGTCGCCTTGTCCGTCCCGCAGGTGCCGACGCTGCTGCCGTCGCAGCCGGGGTAGGCCTCGCGCTTCTGAACCTGCTTTCCGTCGCACTGGTACTCCACCGCCTGGGATTCCGTGCTGCACGGTGTCCCCTTGGCTTTGGCGGCGTTCACCGCCAAGTCGCAGCACACGCCAGCCGCGCAGCAGCCGGGCTTCGGCTTGAAGCTGCACGTGCCATTGCCCAGGTCACAGGTGCCAGCGCTGCACGCGTTGCCATCGTTGCAGTCCACATCTTTCGCACAGCAGTTTGCGGTCTTGGTGCCCGCGCAGGTTCCGGAGGCCTCGCACACGTCGCCGGTCGTGCAGCCGTTGCCGTCATCGCACGTCGCAGCCAGATCCACGGTCCAGTCTTCAGCGCTGTCGCTCGATTTGCACACCAAGCAGCTGTTGGTGTCGCTGTCGCCGTCTTTGTAGCAGGCGCCATCGATGACACACATGTTGGCCGCCGCAGTGTGCTTGCAGGCGCCCGCGACACACGCGTCGGTGGTGCAGGTGAGCTTGTCGTCGCAGTCGGCGTCCTTCGCGCAGCTCGCGACGGCGCAGAGCGCCTTGTAGTCGCCACAGCAATCGCCGTACTGAGTGCAACCCGAGTCGCACTGGCAGGCGTTTCCGGCCACGTACTTGTCGCAGAGGCCCTGGCACGAACCCGCCGGCGCGCTGCCATCGGCGGTGGCAACATCGCCGCCCCCTGTCGTGTCCGCGGCGGCGTCGGTGCTGCCGACATCGGAGTCTGTGGTGTCCGCCGCGCAGATGGCCTCATAGTCCGCGCAGCAGTCCCCAGCGTTAACGCAGCTGCTGTCGCACTGGCAGGGTGACGAGGCCTGGTATTTGCCGCAGAAACCGACGCACGATCCGCTCGCGCCAGCGTCGAGGTCCGCGGTTGTGTCCGACGTCGTCGTGTCTGGCGTGACGGTGGTGTCCGGCGCGGTGGTGTCCGGCGCGGTGGTGTCCGGCGCCGTCGTGTCGGCCGCTGCCGCTGTGTCCGCCGTCGTGCCCGCGTCCCCTGCGACGGCCGCATCAGCCGTGGTGGACGCGTCGTTCTTGCCGAACGCGTCACTCAGATCGAGCGGGCCGCTGTCACTGCCGTCGGCGGTCGACGTGCCCTGGCCGTTGCCGTTGCTCTGCTCGGGATCGCTGCCGCAAGCCCCCACCAAAGCGACCAGCGCGAGGATAGTCCAGGTGCGAGTCCAACAGCGTCGACGTGAGTAAGTTTCGGTCATGATACGTGTCCTTGCGGTCCCAGTGGCCCTGAAAAGTCGTGGCGCTCGGTGATCGGCGAGAGGCCAGGATACGGCAGCGACGGCGTGTGCCGCAAGACCTGTTTGGACGCGTTTGGGCGCTCGACTTCCGTTGGCGAGCGAAGATGGGTATCGTTGGAAACGGGCCTCCACGCTGCCAACGTGGATGGGCGTGAACTCAGCGCAGGAGCTACGTGCGGACAGGACGAACACAGACGCGACGACAGCAGGCCCAGCGTCTGTCGCTGGTCGAGGTCACATCGCTGGGGCTGCGGTCGGTCGTGAAGACCGGTCCAAGGTCCGCGTCGGTAGGGCGTCTGCTGCGCGCCGCCGCCGTTGTGGCCTGCGCTGCGCTTGTCTGCACCGTCGCGTTGCACCTAGCCGCCGAGGCTGGCAGCTACCACGCGCACACGCATGCCCATCCTCACGGTGAGCGCCCGGCCGGCGAGCGCCTCATCGCCGCGCACGTCGGCTGGGCCGCAGATCGAGGCGACCACGGGCACGCCGGCCACGGGCACGCTTCCCATGCCGCACATCGTGCGCACGCGGCGCGCCACGGCCACGTGGCGCACGTGCATCACGTACATCGGCTGCAACCCCGCACCCTCAGCGAAGTCCCGATTCGAGACGCGGCGTGGCAGCGGACCCTCGTTGGTGCGTCGCGCGTAGACGGTGCCGGAGTCGACGGTCGCGTCGACGGAGGCCCCGTGTGGCTCGCCGACGCTCGGTCAGCGAGCGGTCATTCAGCGAGCGGTCATTCAGCGAGCGGTCATTCAGCGAGCGGTCATTCAGCGAGCCGTCACTCAAAGAACAGTCATGCCGCGGACGATGCATCGCGTGCCGCGCACGACGGATGCGGTCTGGTGGACCACCACCACCATTGCCCCGTCGATGGGGGCCCGCCCGCCATTTTCGCGGCGTCCCGGCAGCTCGCGGCGCCACGCGTCGTTCACGCAACGCAAGTGGCGTGGCATCCACCGGCCATGCACGCGCAGATCCTCCTGGGTGGTGCCGGTAGTGGCGCGTCGTCGCGCCGACAGGCCGCTCGGTCGCCACCCAATCGTCGCTTCGCCGAGCGCTCTGAGCGCCTTCGCATCTAGGCCAGTTGTTGTGTAGGTCGGGTCACGAACGGTTGTGTTCGCGGCTCGGTTCGTCGGCTTGTGTGCCGACCTAACACGCCTGTTGGCGCCCCTATGTGCGGCGCCAGCCCGATGCTTCCAGGACGAATCATGACATGGATGACGAGGCGCGCACCCTCAGGTGTGGTCGCGCTGCTGCCGATGCTGGCCATGCTCGCTGCGCCTGGCTGTGCGCGCTACAAGCGGCGACCGCTCGACGCAGAGGCGATGATCACGGCGTGGCAGCGGCGAACCCCGACCGACCTGCGAGTCGCCGCGCACGCCAAGCAGCACGGCCAGCCGTTCGACGTGCGCGATGGCGTGAGCATCGACGAAGCCGCGCTGGTGGCCCGCGCCGTACACCCTCGTGTGCATCTCGCGCGTGCCAAGGCGGGCGTGGCGACCGCCAACCGGACCGCCGCTGGTCGGTGGCCGGATCCGCGGATCAGCGGGACCGCGCGAAAGATCACCAGCGCCGTGCCGCAGGCGTGGCTGCTGGATTGGACGCTCAGTGTTCAGATACCGCTGTCGGACCGCTACGGCGCTGAGAACGCGCGGGCTGAGGCTGCGGCCACGGCAGCGGGGCACGAGGCTGATCTGCGCGCTTGGCAGGTCGAGCTGGCGTTGCGGCGAGCCTGGCTGCGCTGGTCGGCAGCGAAGCAGCGCGAGGCTGCGATGGCGCGTCATGTGCGCGCGTTCCGGCCGCTGCTCGCTGGCGCCCGCGAGCGGGCCCGGGTCGGCGAGCTCGACACCGCCCGGATCGGCGTCGTCGAGGTCGCGTTCTTGGACGTAGAACAGCGCTCAACACGAGCGGCGATGGAGACCCGCCTCGCGCGCCGTGTGGTGCTACGTGCGATGGGGCTGCGGCCCACCGCGCCGGTCGCGCTGGTGCCCTTGCCAGCCGTGGTCCTGCCGGCGTCAGCTCGGCCGGCGGTCCTGGCCGGATCGAACCCCGTCGATCCGAGCGCCGCTGGGCCGGACGACGCCTCACGCATTCGGCGGCGTCATCCGGCCCTTCTGGCGGCGCGGGCGCGCTACAACCAGGCCGAACAGCGGCTGCGGCGGGCCATCGCGCGGCAGTGGCCGACGCTCAGCATCGGTCCGAGCCTGGAGCGGAGCGATAGTGGTCTCGCGCTAGGTCTCGGAGTCGGGCTCCCGATCTCGCTCGTCACCGGTAGCTTTCGAGCCATCGCCACTGCGCGGGCGAATCGCGTCTTGGTGGGACACCAGCTCACGTGGACGCTGGAGCGCCTGCTCGCTGACGCCAGCGACGCGCGCGCCCGCACGCGTTTGGCAGAACAGCAGCTCGCGGCTGTGCGGGCGAAGCTCATTCCCGCGGTCGACGCCTTGCTCGAGCGGCTCACCCGTCTGGCCGCCATCGGTGAAATCGACGTGCTGCTTGTGCAGGCCGCCCTCAATCGCGCGCGGCTGGCCCGGCTCGTGGAGATCGACGCTGGCCTCGATGTCGGACTCGCGCGCTTGGCGCTGCAGGCTGCGCTCGACGCGCCGTTGCCGCTCCGAACCGGCGCGTCCGCGTCCAAGGAGGCGAGACGATGATCGCGATGACACCCTACGCGCCTCTCAGGATTGCACCCACCGCCGCCGTGGTCGCCACCGTCGCCGCCGCTAGCCTCGCCGCCGCGCTGCTGACCGGCTGCGCCGAGCACCCGGATGGCGACGTCGCGGCGCACCCTGCCGATCATGCTGCGACCCACGTCGAACCCGCGATCCGAGCGGGCGACCCGCCCGGCGCCGCCAAAAAAGCGGCCGCTGGCCCGACCAACCGCCTGCTGGTTCCGGCCGCGGTGCGGGCCAATCTCGGCGTCCGTTTTCAACGCGCGGAGCTGCGCACCGTGCAACGCACGCTGCGCCTCCCCGGGCGGTTTGAGCTGCGCGCGACGGCGACGCGCACCAGTCACGCGCCGCTCGCCGGCGGCGTTGAGTTTGCGGTGCGGGAGTTGGATCGGGTGAAAGCGGGACAGCTGCTCGCCACGATTCGAGCGCCAGAGCTACGCGAGCGCCAGCACCTCCTCCACAAGGCGGAGCACGCGATCCGTCGCGCGCAAGCGGAGCTGGCGTTGCTGAACGCACAGGTGGGCGCGGCGCGGCACCGCCTGCGCTTTGTGCAGACACGTGTGGCGCGCCTCGGCAAAGCGGCGGCTCGGAGCGCGAGCCTCGAAGGCGACCTGTTGCAGGCGAAGTCGCAGGTGCAGGTGCTGTCGATTCGGGTGACGGCGGCGCGCGCGGAGATCTCGCGGGAGCGCCATCACCGTGAGGTCCAGCTGCGTGAACTCACCGACGTCACGGGGCTGTCGGTGTCGGCTTTGCGCGCTCCGGGAGCCAAAGACGCCCACGGCGCTGGCGGCCACGACGGTCGGGACTCGGGGCATGGCCCCGCGCCGCGCTGGGACACCCTGTCGGAGCTGCAACTGCGGGCCAAACACGACGGCATCGTCACCAAAATCGCGATGAAGCCGGGCGCATGGGCGGATCGCGGCGCGGCTGTGGTCGACGTCACGGATGACCGCCAGCTCCGATTCGTCGCGACCGCGCTCCAGGCCGACCTGGGCCGCCTGCGCGAGGGCGCCGCCGTGCAGGTTGTGCCTGCCAACCAGCGGCCTGTCGTGTGGCGCGCCGAGCCGCAACCGCTGCCCGCGCTGGTGACCGGCCGCCTACGGCTCGGAGTCGTCACCGACGCCCGCGTGCGCACACGCACGTTCTCAGCCGTCGTCGCGGTCTCCAAGCCACCGACTTGGGCACGCGCCGGCGTCAGCGGGTTCGCAGAAGTAGTCGTGGCCGGCCAGGCGAGCCCTGAGGTCGCGATCCCACGCGCCGCGGTCATGCGTGACGGACTGCATGACGTGTACTTCCGCCGCGACCCGAAGGATCCGGACAAAGTCATCCGCACGCAGGCTGACCTTGGCCCTGACGATGGCCGGTGGGTCGCGGTGTTCAGCGGCGTCAACGCGGGCGACGAGATCGTCGTTGAGGGCGCCTATGAGCTGAAGTTGGCGAGCTCCCAGACGGACGCGATCAAGGGCCATTTCCACGCGGACGGCTCGTTCCATGCCGCGGAGAAAGAGTGATGTTGCGTCGACTCATCGCGCTCTCCGTCAACTCTCCTGGTCTCACGCTCAGCGGCGGTGGGCTCCTGCTCGCTGTGGCGGCCGTCGCCCTCAGCAGCATGCCGGTCGATGTCTTCCCAGAACTCAACGCGCCCCGTGTGGTCGTCTTGACCGAAGCGGGTGGCTTGGTCGCAGAAGAGGTCGAGCAGCAAGTGAGCTACGTCATTGAGTCCACGATGACGGGAATCCCGGGGGTTGAGCGCGTCCGCTCGGCCAGCGCCTTGGGCCTCTCGTTGGTGTGGGTCGAGTTCGGTTGGGGCGCCGACCCGCTCGCGGCCCGGCAGTTGGTCGGCGAACGCCTGTCGGCGGTGCGCGAGCGCCTGCCCGAGTCAGCCCACCCTGAGCTCGCGCCCATGTCGTCGATCACCGGCGAGATCATGCTCATCTCCATCCGCAGCGCAGCCGAGGCTGGCCAACCCAAGGTGTCGCCCCTCGCCCTGCGCGCCCTCGCCGAGTTCAAGCTGCGTCGCCGGCTCATGGCCGTCCCTGGTGTCTCCCAGGTCGTGGCTATCGGGGGGCGCTTGCCGGAGCTGCAGGTGCGGGTCCGACAAGGCGACCTGCTCCGCCACAACCTCAGCCTTGAGGAGGTGATCGCCGCTGCGAGAGGCGCCCACAGCACGCAGTCCGCGGGCTATCTCCCCAACACGCAGGGCCGTGAACAGCCGATCTCGCAGCGCGCCCAGGCGCTCGACGCCGCCACGGTTGCCGCGACGCTGCTCGCGACCGACGCCGCCGGTGCGACGCTGCCCCTGAGCGCAGTCGCCGAGGTCACCATGGGCGGGGCGCCGCGGCGTGGTACGGCGGCAGACGATGGGCATCCAGCGGTGGTGCTGTCGATTCAGAAGGCGCCGGGCACCAATACGCTCGCCCTGACGGCCGCAGTCGACCAAGCGCTGGACCAGCTGGCGCCGAGTCTGCCCGCTGGTGTTGTGATGAATCGGCACGCCTTTCGGCAGAGCGCGTTCATCCAACGCTCGGTCGATCACGTCAGCACGGTGGTCCGCGACGCGATGATCGTGGTCGCCGGTGTGCTGCTGCTCTTCCTCATGAACATGCGGGCCACGCTCATCACGCTGACGGCGCTGCCGCTGTCGCTGGCGGCCGCCATCTTGGTGCTCCGGGGCATGGATCTTACGTTGAACGTCATGACCCTTGGCGGGCTCGCCGTCGCTATCGGTGAGCTGGTGGATGACGCGGTGATCGACGTCGAGAACGTGATTCGTCGTGTCAACGAGAATCAGCAGCGGCCCAAGGCGGAGCGTTCGCCGCACCTGCTGGTGGTGTTTCAAGCGAGCAACGAGGTGCGCAGCTCGGTGGTGTTCGCGACGCTGATTATCTGCGTCGTGTTTCTACCGCTGTTGCGACTCGAAGGGCTGGAAGGCCGCTTCTTTCAGCCCTTGGGTTTCGCCTACGTCGCCGCGGTGATGGCGTCACTCGCCGTCGCGTTGACGGTGACGCCCGCGCTCTGCGTCCTCCTCTTACGACCGCGCGAAAAGGCCGAAAAGACGGCCGCTCAGGCGTCCGAAACGCAGGCCGCGCCGGCGAGCGAGCACCAGGGTTGGCTCGCGCGGTGGCTGTTGGCGCGCTATGAGCCCTTGCTGGAAGCTGCGATGGCGCGACGGCGCTTCGTGCTCGGCGCCGCTGGCGTGATGACGGCCGGCGCCATGCTGCTCGCGAGCACGTTTGGCACCAGCTTTTTGCCCGAGTTTAGCGAGGGATCGCTGACGGTGTTCCTGATGGCACCGCCCGGCACGTCCCTCCACGAGAGCGACCGTCTCGCCCGCGGCGTGGAGCGTCGGCTGAGTCGACTCGATGGCGTCGCGGGGGTCGTTCGTCGCACCGGTCGCGCCGAGCGGGATGAACACGCGGAGCCGGTCTGGAGCTCCGAGATCGATGTGCGTCTGGCCGAAGGCGCCAAAAAGGTCGCCGTGCGCGCGCGGGTGGACGCGGTGCTGGGCGACGTCGCTGGCATCAACACCATGGTCGGCCAACCGATCGAGCATCGACTCTCGCACATCCTCAGCGGCACGCCCGCAGCCCTGGCGATCAGCTTCTACGGGGACGATCTGGCGGCGCTGCGCGCGGTCTCGCAGCGTGCGGTCGCGGCGCTGAAGCAGGTTCCCGGCGCCCGCGACGTCAACGCCAACCGGGAGGCGCTGGTGACGACGCTGCCGGTGCGCTACCGCCGCGTCGATCTCGCGATGTGGGGGCTCACGCCAGCGTCCGCCGCGGCTCAAGTTGGCGCGGCGTTCCTCGGTGCGCATGTGGCGACGGTGCGTCAGGAGGGCCGTGAGGTCGAGCTGGTGGTGCGGCTGGCGGCCGAAGAGCGCCAGGATCAGCGGCAGCTGGAGGACTTCATTCTTCGTGGCGCGGATGGCCAGTTGGTGCGGCTGGCCGACGTCGCCACAGTGGCCCCCGACACGGCCGCCGTGGTCGTGAGTCGTGACAACGGTCGGCGCAAGGCCGTCGTCTCCTGCAACATCGAGGAGGGTCATAACCTCGGTCATGTGGTGGCGGCCGCGCGCAAAGTCCTCGATCCGTTGGCCATCACCGCTGGGGTTGAGGTCCACTACGGCGGCCAGTTCGAGGCGGAGCGACGCGCGCGCCGAACCCTGCTGACTTGGGGCGGCGCGGCGCTGATCGTTGTGCTCGTGCTGCTGCGTATGGCCATGGGGAGCCTGCGCGCCGGCTTGCTGGTGCTGGTGAACCTGCCGCTGGCCCTGATTGGCGGCGTGCTCGCGGTGTATGTGAGCGAGTCTGCCAGCCGCGGTGGCGTCGCCGCGAACCTGCTGGCGTTGGTGGGATTCGGTGGCCGCTACGTCGCGCCGGTGCTGTCCATCGCGAGCCTGATCGGGTTCATCACCCTGGCGGGTATCGCGATCCGCAATGGCATCTTGCTGCTCAACCACACGACGTGGCTGCAGGCCGAAGTCGGCCTCGACGTGCATGCGGCCGTCCGACGCGGCGCGCGCGAACGGTTGATCCCGATTCTGATGACGGCGCTCACCGCGGTGCTGGGGCTCTTTCCCCTGGTCTTGGCCTTCGGCGAGCCCGGCAGCGAGCTGCTCTCGCCGCTTGCGGTCGTCGTGCTCGGCGGCCTCGTCACGTCCACCGTGCTGAATCTCGTCGTGCTCCCGGTGGCCTATCCGCTGGTCTTCCCCGACGGACCGCTGCACCACACCACCCCTCGATTGGTCCGCCGAGATGGGGTATTTACCGTTGAAAGAAGGAGCTCCTAATGTCTCTCGCTGCCCGTTTTCTCTGCGTTTCGGCGCTGTCCGTCGCGCTGTCCCTGGCGCTAATTGGCTGTGGCAAGACGCCCGCCGCGTCGTCTCCCCACGCCCCGGCACCAAAGCCGGCGCCAGCGTCGGCCAGGGCGGGGGCTGGCAAGCCAGGCGTGACCGCCCCCGCCCAAGCTGGACACGGCGACGTGTCGCCCCTCGGCAGCGTCTCGATCGGTGGCTACGAGCTGGCGCTGTCGGGCCACGGACAGATCGCTGCGGGTCACGACAGCGCGGTGTCCGCCCGTGTGCTGAAGGCCCCGGCCGGCGCGGACTGGCGCGAGGCCAACCTGTACCTGTGGGTGGAGGACAAGGCCGGCAAGCGTTTGAACGCCCCCGCCAAGGCGCTGGTTGAGAACGGCGCGCTGCACCTGCACGCGTCCATTCCGACGGCCGCTGGGACGCCTGATCGGCTGGTTTTCAGGCTTCGTAGCGGCGCGAGCGACCTGCGCGCCGAGGTGAAGTTGAGCGCGGACGGCGGACTTGCTGGCGCGGGTGCGGCGGCAGCTGGTGCCCTTCACGGAGACGCGGCTCAAGCTGACCAACGAGGCGCTGGTGAGTGTGTGCTGTATGTATATATATGTATATGTGTGTGCTGTATATGTGTGTGC
>CALENB010000032.1 GCA_937910235.1 uncultured Myxococcales bacterium
AGATCGTTCGTTCCCAAATATGGGTACGCGTCGACCGAGACCACCGCGTCGAAGAAGCCGCTAGCGAAGGGCAACGCGTGTGCTTCGCAGCGCAGCGGGTACACGTCACGGTGAACGCCGGCCTCTTTGGCGCGCAGCCAGTTGTTGTCGGGGCCGATCCACAGGTCCGTGGCCCAGACGTGGACACCGAACTCTCGGGCCAGAAAGATGCTTGTCATCCCCTTGCCGCAGCCAAGATCGAGCACGCGCATCCCTGGCTTCAGGGTGATGGATTCGCAGAGCCACTCCATCAGCCACAGCGCGTTCGGGCCCATCTGGTTGGCCAACATCCAGGCGACGTCGTAGCCGCTTGAGCGTGGAAACTCGGGTTTGATCATCAGGGCCTCAATGTCGACCGCTCCGCTCGCGCCTGCGCTGTGTTGCACGACGCCTTTTTTAAGCCATGGGCCCTCGCCGACCGGATCGGTTCGACTGTGGACCGGTTGTGTCTCTGAATCTCGCATGACCAAGCTCCCAATGTCGTCGTTGGGATGAGTATAGACGGCCGCGCGACCAGATTTGCGACTCAATCGACTGTGGGGATTCGTCCGCATCAAATTGCGCGCGCGCGCCCAGGCTGGGGCTAGAAGCGCGGCACCAACGTCACCTAACGCCACAAAACCTGGTGAATACAATAGTTTTTCGTGTGAATCCGCGGCGACTGGCGCGCTCGTTGCACCGTCTCTTCACCGCAACCACGCGCCACGGACGGGTCATGCGAGGCGGACGCGATGCGATACGCGCGCCGCCGTAATTTCCGTGAGTTATGCAGTCATCACATCAAGGAGGACTCCTATGTCCACGCACCTCCACCGAGCCGACCAATTCAAGTCACTGCTCGCCGAAACACGGACCATCGCCGCGGTCGGCGTCTGCTGCGACCCAGCATGTGCGGCCTACTACGTGCCTGAGTATCTGTACCATGAGGGGTTTCGAATCGTTCCGGTGAGCACCAAACACCTCGGAATGCGAATGTGGGGCGAACCTGTGCGCACGACGCTGGCGGACATTCGCGAGCCAGTCGACGTAGTCTGCATCTTCCGGGGCGCAGGCTTGCCACATCAGCTCATCGACGATGTGTTCGCGATGAAGTACCGGCCCAGCACCGTGTGGTTTCCCCCTGGCACCGAGCACGCCCAGTTCGGCGCGCGCCTAGTCGCCGCAGGCCTCGATGTCGTCGAGGATCGGTGCATGGCCGCGGAACACAAGTGCGCGGGGCTCAGCGTGTTTGGTTGACGGCGTCTGGTTGAGGGCGTCTGGTTCACGGTGGTAGTCTGCGCCGCTAGCTCCTGCGTCGGAGCCGACCGTGAGCGCCCCGTGATCAACATCCATCCCTTCGCGACCTCCCCAACATCGAGGCGCCGCTCAGTGGGTGGCGTTTGCGCGCGGTGAGGCGGCCTGCGCCGGAAGCCGTGTTCTTGGTCTCGGCGACGTCGCTCTACCTTGGCGCCGCGCTCGCGGTCACGCTCTTCGCCGAGCTGCCCGCCGTCGCGGTCGCGTGGCTGCGGGTGCTCTTCGCCGGCCTGCTGCTACTGCCGATTTCACGCCTACCACGCGGCAATCTCGGCCTCGTCGCGGCGTTCGGCGTCACGCTCACGTGCATGAACCTCACCTTCTACAAGGCCATCTCGCTGATCCCGATGGGCTCCGCGGTCGCCATCGAGTTCTTGGGACCCATCACCATCGCGGCCTTGGCACAACGCAGCGCCAAAAACACGTTCGCCGTCGTCAGCGTGACCGTGGGTGTGCTCCTGCTCGCTGGTGCGCGCCCCGAAGGTGAGGTGGTGGGCGTGCTCTGGGCGCTGGCTGCGGCCGCGTGTTGGGGCGCCTACATCGCGCTTGGCCACCGCCTCGCCAAGACGAACCACGGCGGCGCGCTGATTGGACCGGCCATGCTGATCGGGGTCATCGTCACCGCGCCGTTGTGCGCGCCGCTGGCGGCGCCGGTCGTCGGCTCGCCCTATCTGATCGGGGCGTGCGCCGCTGTCGGGTTGCTCTCTAGCGCCATCCCCTACTCGCTGGAGCAGTGGGTGTTTGCGCGGGTGACACGCGACCGCTTCGCCATCCTGCTCGGGCTCTTGCCGGCCTGCGCCGCCCTGCTAGGGCTCGCGATCCTCGACCAGCAGCTGCGCCTGACGGAGTGGCTGGGCATCGCGCTGGTGTGTATTGCGGTGGCATTCAAACGCTGAATGGGCGCGGCCTCTTGACGGCTCGGCCCCAGGGCGCTTGCATCTCCGCCCCGAACGGAGATCTCCATGCATCGCACCCTCAGTTTTCTGGCAGCGCTCTCTCTCGTCGCGACGCTCCTCGCCGGCTGCGGTGGTCACGCGCCGATCGTCACGCGCGACGGAAACGCTTGGCAATGCGGTCAGCAGCTGCGTCGCACGCCGAACGCCGATCCACTGCTTGGCTGGGTCTCCATCTCGTCGCTGGACCGGTGGATCGCCGCCGTCGACCGCATCGGCCAGCGCGCCGGCCAGTTCGCGCCGGGCAGCTCCGTCCGCGAGACGGCGCTCAGCACCGCCGAGGAAAAGTCGGTCGCCATGGGGATCAAGAACCTGCGTTGGCTCGACATGACACGGCCGATCCACGCGCTGATGCAGGCCGACGCCAGCAACCCGATGTTCGGCTTCAGTCTCGTGTTGCCGGTCTCTGACAAAGACAAGGCCACGCAGGCGGTCGCGGCGCTGCGCACCGACTTCAAGTCGGAAGGCCACGATCTCGTGCTCGACCTGCAGAAGGCCGACGCCCGCGGCACCGGTCGCAAGCCGCTCTGGATCAAGTGGCTGGACCACGGCACCGCGCTCGCAGCCCTGAATCCCGAGCGAATCGCGGCGGCGGACACCCTGGCCCGCTGCGTCGAGACTCGCCAGCCCCGGGAGTTGCTACACGTGGGTGTGGCCGTGTCCGACCTGATGGCGCGCCACCGCCAGAAGTTCACCGCGATGCGCGGCCAGCTGCTCGCGCTCGCCAAGTCTACCGGCCAAGACGACGCGCTGTTCACGTACTGGTCAAAACGACTGGAGCAGGTGCTCGGCGCGACCGACGCGGCCATCTTGCTCGCCTCAGCGGGTGAGCAAGACGTCAGCGTCGGCCTCTCGCTGTTCGCCAAAGCGGGCACGGAGCTGGCCACGGGGTGGAGCCACCAGGCCAAGCTGACGGCAAACCCAATGGCGAGCCTGCTGCCCGATGACGCGTGGTTGGCCATGACACAGAGCTACGATCCCACCGTCAGCGCGGCGGAGATGAAGGTGATGATGCAGTTCTACACGGCCGCCATGAAGGTGCCTGCCGCCAACGCTGCGGATTTTGAGGCGCTGATCAAGGAGATGCTGAGCCTGATCGGACCGCATAGCGCCGTGGCCATGTACCGCGACGGCCGCTTTCCGCTCGGTGTGTATGGCGTCATGCAGGCCAAAGACCCCAAGCGCCTGCTGGTGATCCTGGGCGAGGTCGTGTTGCAGAGCGTCAAGATCAGCGTGACGCGGATGCTGGAGAAGTGGCCGCCGGGGTCGCAGACCGCCGGCCTGGTCAGCAAGGTCAACGAGGCGATCAATCTCGGCTGGAGCGGGATGACCGACGCGCTCATCGCGAAGAGCCAGACCTGGCCGGTGCTGGTGTCGCACCACAAGCAGGCCTTGAACAAGCTGCGATGCCAGACCCTGCGGATGACGCCGACACCGTCCGCCCTGGCGACGATGGGCGGGCGCATGCGGGCGGCCGCGGCGTTCATCCCCACCAAGCTGGACCTGAGCGTCTGCGCGGGCATCGACAAGCTGCACATCGGCTTCGGACCCAAGGCGCTCGACCGCATCACAGCGGCCGCGGCGCGCACGCATCGACCGCTGACGAAGTCGCGGTGGTTCATCGACGCCAGCCAGCTCGGCGGCAAGACGGCACAGACGGTGTTCGCGCTCAACCCCGGCCCGCTCGTCGCCATCGCGCAGGCGCTGATGCCCAAGCTGCCGGCGTGGCCCGAGGGCGCGGCGCTGTCGATGAGCTGCCTCTATGCGCCGAGCTCGCTGCGCTGCGACTTGCGCGTGCCGGTGGTCATCGCCGACTTTTTCGCGGCGATGCGGGGCGATCGCTAGGTTCGAGCGTGGATGACATAGGTCCGTGATTCACGATACAAACGAGACATGAGCGCCCTACCCGACCTGCCAGTTCCCGCCGACGCCAAGCCCGAGAAACTCAGCAGCTACCACTGGAAGCTGCTGATCTTCCTCTCGGTCGCGACCTTCTTTGAAGGCTACGACTTCATGGCGTTGACCCAGATTCTGCCCAGCATCAGCACAGAGTTTGGCCTCGACAAGTCGCAGACCGGCCTGATGCTGGGCGCCATCAACTTCGGCACCGTCTTCGCGTTTCTGCTCGTCCGTCGCGCCGACCGATGGGGCCGCAAGCGGGTGCTGACGATCACCATCGTTGGCTACACGGTCTTCACGTTCCTCACCGGCCTGACCACCGAGGTCATCAGCTTCACGGTGGCGCAGTTCTTCGCCCGCGCGTTCCTCATCGCGGAGTGGGCCACGGCCACCGTCTACGCCGCCGAAGAGTTCCCCGCGGCGAGGCGCGCGACGCTCATCGGGGTCATCCAGGCCTTCTCCAGCTTCGGCGCCATCGCGTGCGCCGGCGTCGTGCCGCTGCTGCTGAAGAGCTCGTATTCCTGGCGCATGGTGTACTTCGTCGGGGTCATTCCGCTCATCGTGCTGGCCGTGGGTCGCCGCAACCTGAAGGAGACCAGCCGGTTCGTCGCGGCCAAGGCGCAGGGCATCATGGGCGAACGCCACTCGCTGTTCGCCATCTTCAAGACCGGCTACGCGGCGCGTGTGCTGCTGATCGCCGCGGCGTGGGGGCTGACGTACATGGGCACGCAGAACGCAGTCCAGTTCTGGAAGGCGTTTGTGGTCGAGGACCGTGGCTTCACGGACGCAGACGTCGGCGCGGCCATCACCATGGCCGCGGTTGGCGCCATGCCTTTGGTCTTCTTCGCCGGCAAATTGCTTGATGTCGTGGGCCGAAAGCTGGGCGCGACGCTGATCTTCTGCATCACCTCGGTGAGCATCGTCGGCGCGTACACGTTCCATGACCCAACGCTGCTGACGGTGTCGCTCGGCTTCGCCATCTTTGGCGTGAGCGCGGTGCTGCCGGTGCTCAACAACTACACCGCCGAGCTCTTTCTCATCGAGCTGCGCAGCGACGCGTTTGTCTGGGGCAACAACCTGCTGGGCCGCATCGGCTACGTCTTGGGGCCCGTGATTGTGGGCACGTTGGCGACGTCGATGGGATACGGCATGGCCGTGAGCCTCACCGCCATCTTCCCGATGCTGGCGCTCGGGGTCATCTGGGTCGCCTTTCCAGAGACCAAGGGCTTGGAGTTGGAGCAGACGGCGGACATCTAGGCGGAGGTCAGTTCCACACAGCCACGCCACGAAAAAGTCACGGGTCTGTCTTTGCCACTGTCTTTGTTACGTCATGGCACAGGCGATATATCCCATGATATTAGCGTGGTATAAGTCTGCGTTGACGCGCATGCCGATCCGTCGTATCCCAGCCTCCGCAGACACAAGCTCAGGGGACGCGCGACATGAAGCAGATCGGAATCAAGCACGTAGTGCGGCAGCTCTCGCAAACAAGCCCGGTCACCGCGACGCTGGACCGGATTCGCGGTCGCGAGCACAGCGCCATGCCGGCGCCGACGGCCCGCACGGCAGACGAAACCCGCATCATCCCGCCGCCTCCGGCGATCGACAACGCACGCGAGAGCTTCGATGTGTGGGGATTTGACGACACCGAGTTCAAGATCAGCCCGAACGGCCACGTCATCCTCTCGGGTGACCGGTACTCGCTGTGTGGCGACGAGATGCCGAGCTTCCTGCCGTGGATGCGCGAGGTGATGGAGATCCCGATCGATCTCGACGACATCAACCCTCCCCACTACCCGCCCGAGATCCCGAAGGCGAAGAAGCGAAAACCCTTTACGGATGGGCTGGAAGCGCTGCTGGAGGCCGATCAGATCAGCGACGATGAGCATCAGCGCCTGCGCCATGGCCACGGCCACACGCAGGAGGAGATGTACGCGATCAAGTACGGCAAGCTCGTGCGGGTGCCGGATCTGGTGGTGTGGCCGACGTCGGAAGCGCAGGTCGAAGGCTTGGTGCAGCTCGCGCTCAAGCACGACGTGGTGCTGGTGCCGTACGGCGGTGGCACCAACGTCACCGACGCGCTGCGCTGCCCGCCGACCGAGAAGCGCTTCATCTGTGCGGTGGACATGCGCCGCATGAATCGGGTGCTCTGGCTCGACCCCACCAACCGGATGGCCTGCATTCAGGCGGGCGCGG
>CALENB010000033.1 GCA_937910235.1 uncultured Myxococcales bacterium
GAGCCCAGAGGACTTCTATGCGTATTTTGTCGAGCTACCTATCGGGCTCCTGGCAGCGTGGCCAGGGCCACAGCAACACCCTGTTCAACGCCGCGACCGGCGCGCCGATCGCCGAGACCTCCACCGCTGGCCTCGATCTCGACGCAGCGCTGCAGTACGGCCGCGACGTCGGTGGCCCCGCGCTCCGCAGCCTCACGTTCACCGAGCGCGGCGCCCTGCTGACGGCCATGAGCGTCGCGCTCCGCGACCACCGCGAAGCGCTGATCGATCTCGCCGCGGAAAACATGGGCGCGACCCGCGGCGACGCGAAGTTCGACATCGACGGCGCCTCGGGCACGTTGGCCTTCTACGGTCAGCTCGCGTCGCGTCTGGGCGACACCGCGTGGCTGCTCGACGGCGACCAGATCAGGCTCAGCCGCAGCAAGCGTTTTGTCGGTCAGCACATCCTGACGCCGCGGCGTGGCGTGGCGATTCACATCAACGCCTTCAACTTTCCGGCCTGGAATATGGCCGAAAAAGCCGCATGCGCCCTCCTGGCCGGTGTGCCCGTGCTGGCCAAACCCGGCACCGCCACCGCCCTCACCGCCTGGCGGATCGCGCAGCTGTGGGTCGAGGAGGCGGGGCTGCCGGCTGGCGCGTTTCAGCTGCTCTGTGGCGCGGTGGGTTCGCTGCTCGATCACGTGCAACCGCAAGACTGCATCGTCTTCACCGGTTCGGGTGACACGGCGGTGAAGATCAAGACGCACCCCCAAGTCCTCGCCCGCAACGTGCCGGTCAACGTCGAGGCCGACTCGCTCAACGCCGCCGTGCTCGGCCCTGACGTCGAGGTCGGCTCCGACACCTTCCACATGTTCCTCACCGAGGTGATCCGGGAGCTGACGCAGAAGGCCGGGCAGAAGTGCACGGCGATCCGGCGGATTCTCATCCCGGCGGCGCTCTTGGACGACGCGGTGGCGGGGCTGTGCGAGCGGCTCGATCAACACGTGATCGGCGATCCGACCGATCGGTTGACCACGATCGGCGCGCTCAGCACGCCCAGCCAGAAGCGTGACGTGGACGCCGGCGTGGCGGCGCTGGAGGCCTCGGGTGCGGAGCGCATCTGGGGGGATCCGACGTCGGCGCCCGCCGCTGGTTATTACGTTGCGCCGCAGCTTTTTCTCAGCAAAGACGGGGTAAACGCGGCGTTTGTCCACGACCACGAGGTGTTTGGCCCGGTCGCGACCGTCTTGCCCTACGACGGCAGCGTCACCGAAGCGGCAGCCATCGTCGCGCGCGGCGGCGGCTGTCTGGTGACGAGCGTGTTCGCCGACGACCGCGACTGGGTCGGACCGCTGCTGCTGGAGATGGCGCCATCCCACGGCCGCCTCATGTGGGGCAGCGCACGGATCGCCGACCAGGGCACTGGCCACGGCGCGGTGATGCCGGGGCTCATGCACGGTGGTCCAGGTCGGGCCGGCGGTGGCGCGGAGCTGGGCGGCGAGCGTGGGTTGACGTTCTACCTGCAGCGCACCGCGATTCAGGGCGACTCAGCCTTGCTGAAGCGGCTCTTCGGCGCCGCCGACTGACGGTGGGTTCTGCGCGACGAGGCCGTTCGGCTCCAACCACTTGTCCAGCATGCGCTGCAGCTCGGCCAGGCGAAATGGCTTGCCCAGCAGGTCGTCCATGCCCGCCTCTAGACACACCTCGCGATGCTCGGCGAGGCCGTGCGCCGTCACCGCGATCACGGTCACGCGGGGGCCCGTCGTCGCCGTCGCCCGCAGCTGGCGGACCGCGCTGATGCCGTCCATGCGGGGCATCTCGCAGTCCATCAGTACGATATCGAACGATGACGCAGCCAAGGCGTCCAACGCGGCTTGACCGTCCGACACCACCACCACGTCGTAGCCCAGCGGCGTGAGCAGCTGGCGCAGCACCAGCTGGCAAATCTCGCTGTCGTCCGCGACCAGGATGCGCTTTCGTGCCGAGATCGCGGGCTGAGCGTCAGCGTGATCGACCGCGGCCTCAGGCGGCGCTACCGCTTCGACCGGCAGGCGCACCGTGAACGTGCTCCCCACGCCGCGCTCACTCTCCAACGTGATCAGGCCACCCATGCGGTCCGCGAGCTTCTGCGAGATCGCGAGACCCAGCCCCGTGCCGCCATACCGACGCGTCGGAGACGAATCCACCCGCATGAACGGATCAAAGATCGCCTGCTGCACCTCTGGCGCGATCCCAGGGCCGGTGTCGGAGACCGTCATCACTAACTCTGACGCCGCCGTGGACGTGGCGGCCGGGTCGCTGGTTTCCGGGCGCCAGGTGAGCGTGAGGCGCACCGTGCCCTTCTCCGTAAATTTCACTGCGTTGCCGACAAGATTGCCGATGATTTGCTGAACGCGCAAGGGATCGGTTTGCACCGCCTCGGGTACGTCAGGGGCGACGTCGACCACCAAGTCCAGCTGTTTGGTCGTGGCCTGCTTGCCAAAGACGCGTGTTAGATCGGCGATCCCCTCTCGGATGCGCCACGGCCGCCGCTCCAACCGCACGCCGCCGGCTTCGATGTTGGAGAGGTGCAACAGGTCTTCGATCAGCTCGTTCAGCGACTGCGCGGCGCGGTCGACGATGCGGACCTGCTCCAAGCCAACCTCCGTCAACGGCTGCGCCTGCAGGGCGCCGCTCATCGCCAAGATCCCGTGCAGCGGCGTGCGCAGCTCGTGGCTGACCGTGGCGAGGAACGTGCTTTTCGCCCGGTTCGCCGCCTCCGCCTCATCCCGCGCACGGGCGAGGTTGTCGTTGGCCTCCTGCAGTCGCTCATTGATGTCTTGTTGCAGCTGGAGCCCGCGCTGTCTGGCGTTGTCGTAGAGCGCAGCCACGGCGGTGCAGGTGATGGCGAACACGATGCCGCTCAACCAGCGCAGATGCGTGAGCTGATCGCCCCGATAGCTGATCGAGAACTCGTGGCCAGAGAGGGTCAGGCCGTACGTCACCGACACAACCACGACGGACGCGAGCAGAATAACGAGCGCAAACGCGCGACCGACGAAGAAGTGCGCCAGCAGCGGCATCAGCACGATCCAATTCAGCGCCGGCGCCCGCATACCGCCGCTGGCGACGAGCGCGCTGAGCAGCAGCGTCGCCCAGCCGACCGCCCAGGCGCCGGCCAACCTGACCCGACTGGTGGCTCGGATCACCAGCGGAACCGCAGCAAAGAGGAGGGTGAGCCCGCCGACGCCGACGTCGTTGATCAGCTGGCTGGTCGGCACCAGGAGGGTGTTGACGAAGACCAGCAACGACACAAAGCTCAGCACCATGGAGCCGCTGATCAGCACCCGTCCGCGGCGACGCTCTTCTGCGTCAGGAAAGCGATCCTCAGGGAGACTTCGGTCGATGAATCTGGCGAGGCGTTGCAGCACGCGGTCTTCTCCGATTGGAGCTCGTCGGACCTCACACACCGGCCCAGCGCGCAGGCTACAAGGCTGATGGGGCCTCAAATTGGGCCCGGAACGCGGCT
This sequence comes from uncultured Myxococcales bacterium, assembly GCA_937910235.1. Classification (GTDB taxonomy): domain Bacteria; phylum Myxococcota_A; class UBA9042; order UBA9042; family UBA9042; genus UBA9042. Next base: position 3,488 of record CALENB010000033.1, read on the forward strand.
CGCAGCGTGAGGGGCGGCATGGCGCGCACAACCGCGGCGATCAGCCCGATCATACCCGCCGTCGCTCCACCAGCCACCTCTTTGACCTCGTCATGGTTCAGCGTGCCGCCCGACAGCCCCGCGGCGAGGTTGGTCAGGCAGCTGAGACCCAGCACCGCCATGCCCATGTGCCGCGCCGCGATGACCTCGGGAACGGTCGACATCCCCACCGCGTCCGCACCGAGGATGCGCACCATCCGCACCTCCGCGGGCGTCTCGTAGGCCGGTCCCAGCACGGCGGCGTAGACCCCTTCGTGCACGCGCAGCCCATGTTTCCGACCGATTTGCAGCGTCAGCGCGCGCAGCTCCTTGTCGTAGGCCTCGGTCATATCGGGAAAACGCGGGCCGAGGCGGGCGTCGTTCGCGCCGATCAGCGGGCTGTTGGCCTGGAGGTTGATGTGGTCGCTCAGCACCATCAGATCGCCGGCCTGATAGTCGGGGTTCACCGCGCCCGCGGCGTTGGTCACGATCACGGTGTGCACGCCCAGGCCAGCGAGCAGCCGCACCGGCAGCACCACGTCACTGGCGGAGTGACCCTCGTAGCTGTGCACCCGGCCCGAGAGCACGACGACCTCGCGGCCCTGCCACGTGCCACACACCAACTGGCCAGCGTGACCCGCCACCGACGAGGTTGGCAGGTGGGGGATCTGATCGTAGGGCAGCGCGCGTTGGTGCGTGATCTGGTCTGCGAGTCCACCCAAGCCTGAGCCCAGGATCATGCCGAGCGGCGCGCGAACCGGGCCGATTTGCGCCTCGATCGCCGTGATGGCTTCCCCGATGGCTGCGATTGCGCTGATGGTCATGCCATCTCCTGCTGTGGTGCCGTTGAACGCCGCCCCGTCTACCGAAGCCGGGAGTATGCGAAGCCGGGGAGTTTCGCACGCCCCAGCTTGTTCGCCAAGCGTGGCTCTAAGTTGACGACACGCGCCGCGTCGTGGCACGCCGTGGGGCGGCGGACCGACCCGCTGCTGCCCATCACCCTCCTCTCAAGCCGCCAGCTGGAGCACAGCATGTCCAATCGCCCCTTTCGCATCCTCGGTGTGCAGCAGATCGCCGTCGGCGGCCTCGACAAAGGGCGCCTACGCCACCTCTGGGTCGAGCTGCTCGGTCTGCGACCTCATGGCACTTACCGGTCCGACAAGGAGAACGTCGACGAAGACATCGTGCTGGTGGGCGAGGGCGACGCCGTGGTGGAGATCGATCTGATGCAGCCGATCGACCCCGACGCCAAGCCGCGGGTCCACACCCCGGCGCTCAATCACATCGGTCTGTGGGTCGATGATCTGGCGGCTGCAGTGGCGTGGTTGGGCGCCAAAGGCGTGCGTTTCACCCCGGGCGGGATCCGCAAGGGCGCGGCTGGCCATGACGTGTGTTTCATCCACCCAAAAAGCAACGAGCTGCTGCCCTTTGGTGGCGAGGGTGTGCTGATCGAGCTGGTGCAGTCGCCGAATTAACGGGCGCTGGTGTCAGTGCGCCTCGAGCCAGGTCCGCCCACTCGCCGCGTTGACCACCAGGGGCACATCCAGCGCAAACGCACGCTCCATGACGTCCACCGCCAGGGCTGAGGCGGCGTCGATCTGCGCCTCGGGCACCTCCAGCACCAGCTCATCGTGCACCTGCAGCAGCAGCTGTGTCTCCGGCAGCTCCGCCTTCAACCGCGCCTGGAGCACGACCATCGCTTGCTTGATGATGTCGGCCGCGGTGCCCTGAATCGGCGTGTTCACCGCGATGCGCTCCGCCGCCGCTTGGGCCATCCGGCTGCGGCTGTCGAGCTCTGGCAGCTTGCGAATCCGGCCTATCAGCGTCTCGGCGTAGCCCTTGTCGCGGGCCTGCTGCAGCGCCTCCGCCTTCCATCGCTCGATGTCGGGGAACCGCGCGAAGTAGCGCTCGATGAAGCCCTTGGCCTCCTTGCTCGAGATGCCTTGCTCCCGCCCCAGCCGCGTCGCGCTCATGCCGTACAGGATGCCAAAATTGACCGTCTTCGCCATCGCGCGCTGGCTGCGCTCGACCTGATCCTCCGGGACATCAAACAGCAGCGACGCGGTGCGGGCGTGCACATCGGCGCCGTCGTGAAAGGCTTGTTTCATCGCCGGATCGCCGCACACATGCGCCAGCACCCGCAGCTCGATCTGCGAATAGTCGGCCGAGAGCAGCAGATGCCCGGGCGCGGCGATGAAGCAGTCCCGAATGCGGGCACCGTCGGGCGTGCGGATCGGGATGTTCTGCAGGTTCGGATCGGTCGAGCTCAGCCGCCCTGTCGCCGCCACAGCTTGGTTGTAGTGGGTGTGAATGCGCCCCGTCTTGGGGTGCACCAGAGTCGGCAGGGTGTCGGTGTAGGTGCTCTTGAGCTTGGTCACCTGCCGCCAGTCCAGGACGATCTGCGGCAGCGCGTGCCGGTCGGTCAGCTGCTCAAGCACGCTGGAATCCGTTGAATACCCCGTCTTTGTGCGCTTCTTGGTCGGCAGCGCGAGCTCGGTATAGAAGATCTCCTGCAGCTGCTTGGGCGAGCCGAGGTTGAATTTCCGGCCGATCAGCGCGAACGCCTCGCGCTCCAGCTCCGCCGCGCGATGACCCAGCTCCTGCGAGAGCCCCCGCAGCTTGGCCGAGTCGATGCAGATGCCGGCGCGCTCCATCTCACCCAGCACCAGGGCGAGCGGCAGCTCTAGGTCGTCGAGCAGCTGTCGCAGACCGTGCGCTTGCACGGCGGGCTGCATCTCCCGGGCGAGCGCGACGACCACCTGCGCATCTTCACAGGCGTACGCCGTCGCCAGCGGCAGCGGCACGCGATCGAAGCAGAGCGGCGCGCTCTTGGTGCCCTTCTTGCCCGACGCGTCCGTGAGGTCGGCGAAATGCAGCGT
>CALENB010000034.1 GCA_937910235.1 uncultured Myxococcales bacterium
GGCCGAACACGTGCGCGACGCCGTCGGTGTGCTCGCTCAGATGCATGATGTCGTCGCCGTGCGCGCCTTCGCGACGCTCACCGACCACGACGCCGACCTCGCCGACAGGACCCTGTCCGCTTTTCGTGCGGCGTCCGCAGTGCCTGTGGTGAACCTCGAGTCGGCGCTCTACCACCCAATGCAAGGCTTCGCAGACGTCGCCACGTGGCAGCACCACCTCGGACCAGACCTGCGCGGACGCCGGCTGACGCTGACGTGGGCGCCGCACCCGAAGGCGCTGCCGGCCGCGGTGGCGAATCAAGTGCTGATCTCCGCAGCGCAGCAAGGCATGCAGGTCACCGTCGCGCACCCAGAAGGCTTCGATCTTGAGCCGACGATCGTGAGTCGGGCGCGCTCGCTAGCGGCAGAGGCAGGCGGCGAGGTGCGCGTGACCAACGACCAGGTCGCCGGCTTGGCGGGAGCTGAGGTGGTGGTCGCGAAGAGCTGGAGCGGCGTGGCCGGTTATGCCGATCGCGACGCCGAAGCGATTCGCCGCGCGGCAGCCTCGGATTGGCGCGTCGACGCCGCGCGCATGGCGCTGAGCGACAACGCCGGGTTCATGCACTGCCTGCCGATGCGCCGAAACGTCGTCGCCACGGATGACGTGATGGACGGGCCGCGCAGCTGGGTGCAAGAGACGGCGGGGCTTCGACTCTGGACGGCGATGGCGTTCTTCGAGCGCTTGCTAGCCAGCTAGCGACCTACCGGAGCAGGCGATGACGCCACACTTGGAAGCCGCTCAGTCGCTGGTCTGGAACTCTGCATCTTCGATGCCATAGGCCGTGATCCACCGGTAGATTTGGCGACGGTCACGGTCGAAGTGGCGGGCGGCGCCGCGGACGCTGCCGGTCTCCCGCAACACAGCCAGCAGCGCCTCGCGGTCGGGTGATGGTCGCCGTGGGGTCGGTTTTGCGGGCTTTTCGTAGAGTTCTGGCGCGACGTGCGACGTCACCGTCACGGCGTCATCCGCGACATGCCTCAGGCCGCGCACCTCCTGTGGCAGCAACGCCGACACATCAGCCAACGTGACCTTGCGACCCAGATGCGCGTACCGATGCACCAGATGGTCCAGACCACGGAGGTTGTCGGGCCACTCGCCACACACCACAGCCACGGCCGCGTCCGGCGTGAACGCAAGGGCGACGTGGCTTGGTCGGTTCCGTTCGACGTGCCACTTCGCGGCGAGTCGCCGAACCCAACCGAGGACGTCCGCCGGTCGCTCCCGCAGGGCGGGCACGCGGAGTTCATGCATACGCAGCCGGGCGAACAGGTCGCGTCGGAACTGGTCGCCGATGACCAGCTGCTCCAGGTCCCGGTTGGTCGCGGCGAGCACCCGCACGTCCACGCCCAGCTCGCGCGAGCCGCCCACGGGCCTGATCCTGCGCTCCTGCAGCGCGCGCAGCAGCTTTGGTTGGAGATCCAGCGGCAGCTCGCCGATCTCGTCGAGAAACAACGTGCCGCCGTCTGCGGCGCGAAAGAGGCCCGCGCCAGCGGACGCTGCGCCAGTGAAGGCGCCTTTCACGTGGCCAAACAGCTGCGACTCTACGAGCTGCGGGGACAGCGCCGCGCAGTTGAGCGCGACAAACTCGCCGGCGCGGCCGCTCAGTCGATGGATTTCACGAGCAACGAACTCCTTTCCGGTGCCGGTCTCGCCCATGATTAACGCCGACGCTGGATCCGGGGCCACACGCAGGATCGCCGCCCGCAGCGCCTCGGCCGCCGCTGACACCCCTGGAATACGCACCTCCTCCTCCGCTGGCGCTGGCGCGGACAGGCCGCGCGCCTGCGACTCATACACGAGCACCACATCGCCACACCGCAGCACATCGCCGTGGCTGAGGGGGACCGTCTCGTCGTCGGCGAGGCGCCGCTGCCGCAGGAAGCTGCCATTGTGGCTGCCGATCTCCGTCGCGCTATGCGTGTGACCGTCCCATCCGATCTGCAGATGTCGGCGGGAGACCGTCGCGTGGCGCAACACGATCGTAGCGCCCGTCGCCGGGCTGCGGCCAATCAGGGCCGGATGCGCATGGAGCGACACACACTGCTCGGGGACGCCGTGCACCACGACAAAGCGGCTGCGGCGCTCGTCGGCGGGCGCTGCGACGCTGTTTTCGCTGGTCATGGTGTCAACAAACGACGAGTCGACGGCGTCTGGCTGCTTCACGGGGATCGCTCCGGTCTTGTCCCAAAGTGGGTGGCCCAGTTGCCAAGCGTGGCGCTGCGGACTGAGGTGTTCAGCGTCGCCGGGACGGTTCGGTCCCCGAGTGTCGCCAGGACGCGGTGGGATCACAAGTCATCGCGCGTGACTTGAGGGTTCAGGCGGATCGCAGCGTCGACTGAGGCGATCATCGGGTGGCGCCGCCGGATTGGCGACATAGGTTTGACACCGGCACCCGTCGCCATGAATCTGCCGTCACCTGCGGCCTGACGACTCAGGGACACTGCAGACTCAGGGACACTGCACCGAGGACATCTATGCCAAGCCAGCTCGCCCGCACCGCCGCCACCACGTGGTCAAGCCTCATGCTCGCCGCTCTTCTGATGAGCTCGACCGCGTGTGTGCCCACGCGTGCGCCGGTCGTGATGGCCTGCACGGGCACACAGCAATGCCCAGCGACCGGCAAATGGACCTGCGATCTCACGGTCGGCAAGTGCGTCGCGTGTGTGGGGTCCTGCCCTGGCAGCGAGCTAGACGACACGACGTCTTCAGCTGACGCGACGACCGCCGACACGGCGGGCGCTGACACGACGACCGCCGACACGACGACCGCTGACACGACGACCGCTGACACGACGACCGCCGACACGACCAGCGCTGGCGGCGCGACCAGCGACAGCGGCGCGACCAGCGACAGCGCCACGCTTCCCGGCGACACAACGTCCACCTAGTCCGCGCCACTCTCAGCGGCGGCGCCACCTGGGCCGCTCCGAGGCTCGCCTTGCTAACGCCCTACAACGTCATCTCCGACGCCCCCGCCTTGCCCCTTGAGTTCGTCCCAGTGGTCGCGAGCCCGACAGCCGCCCAGCTACCGGATGACGTGCGCGGCCGCATTCTCATCGACGTCATCCACGACGGCGCTCACATCCCCGCCGAGTTTCAGGTCGACGCCAACGGCCATGACATCCCCTTCGAGCAGTATCGCGAGCACTACTGGCTGGAGCGGGACTGGGGTGCGTCGCTCGTGGCCGAGTCGGTGTGCCGGCACCTTGGCGTGCCGGGCTACCATCGCGTCAACATCGCGCGTGTGCTGATGGATTTCGGCCGCTTTCCCGGATTGACGCAGCGAGACGCGCAGCATCTCGACCGCTACGCCATCAACTATCCGTTCTCGGAGCTGCTGGGGTTCACGCAGAAGCGCAAGGTGCTGTCGGCGCTCTACGACCCCATCTCCGTCGGCGCCGACAAGGTCGTGCGCGGCACCATCACCAAGATCGCGATCCACACCTACGACCGCCAAAACCGCAGCGGCACGGTGCGCCCCGACGTCAGCATCTGCACCCAACCAGACAGCTACAACGCTGACAGCGAGCTGCCCTTTGGCGTCTTTGACCCCATGTATCCGGACGTTTTGGCGGAGTACACCGCGGACCGCGTGCTGCGCGACCGCATCTCCCTCACGTTCGAGAAGTCAGGGTACCGCGCCGCCCACAACTATCCGTACACCCTGCCAGACGGCAGCATCGAGGTGCGGTCTCAGGTGTGGGCGTTCTTTCGATTCCTTCGGCGCCGCTACGAAGACGTCTACCCGGAGAACGCGCTTCGCAGCGGGCACCAGCTGGTCTGGCGGATGCTGTGTGACACCAACCTACGCTCAACAAGCAGCGAGGCGCTGCGCAGCTTTCTCTACATGTACCGACGACCACCAGGTGGCCGTGAGGCCGCGTTCATCGCGGCGCAGCTCGCCTACGAGCACATCCAGGGCTTTCTCAACGCCGACCACGCGGCCTTGGTGCTGGGCTATCGGCAGAGCCCTGAGCGACTGAGCTCACTCGGGTTGGAGGTGCGCAAGGACCTCGTCTACCGTTTTGATGCCACGGGCACGGTGCCGCTTGAGCCCAAACCCGAGGCGGCCGATGCGATCGGTAAGGTGCTGGCCCGCGCCGTGTACACGTACCTCGACGAGGACAAGGGCCTGATTCCCGGCGGTGTGGGTTCGACGAGTCGACGCCTGCCGCGCACGGACGAGTTTCCAGACGACCACGGAGACTAGCCGGGTCGAGATTGGCGGGCCCAGCGACGATCTTCACTTCGCGCGGGCGCACGGCTCTGCTATGTTGTCGTCTGCAACTTGCAGGAGGCCTCGATGCCTAGCGCTAGGTCCGGGCTCACACGACCATCCTTTTTTCACCCTGTTACGGCGCTGCAAGCAGCTCTGCTGGCGGCGATGGTCGGTTGCGGCAGCACCGGCAGCACGGGCGGCGCCTTCGTCAGGTGGGCGCCCGACGGGGTGGCCTCACAGTTTTCAGCCGACGCCCGCCGCACCTCGCCGAGCGACACGGGCGGACCGTTCACGACGCGCTCGGATGCCGGCGGCAGCTTGGATGCGGGCGCGACGCCGGCTGACGGCGTCGGCGCGACAGGCAGTGACACCACCGGCAGTGACACCACCGGCAGCGACACCACCGGCAGTGACACAACAGGTGGCGGAGACCCGCTGGACGCGGCCGGGTTCACAGGCGACGGCGCGGGCGGCGACGGCGGCTCCGGCGACGCCAACGACGCGGCCGCAGCGCAGGACGTCGTCACACAGCCGGACGTCACGGCAGGGCAGGACGTGATCACCGCGCAGGACAGCGGCTCCACCTACGACACCATGGTGCCGCCGACTGCCGACGACAAGGACGGTGACGGCTATACGGTGGCCGGCGGCGATTGCGACGACAACGACCCGACGGTGAACCCTGGGGCCAAGGAGATCTGCAACGGCAAAGACACCGATTGCACCGGCATCCCCGACGACATCGACATGGACGGCGATGGCTTCTCGGTCTGCACCGACGACTGCGACGACACCGACATCAACATCAACCCGCAGGCTGGGCGCGACTGCAAGAACGGCAAAGACAATGACTGCAGCGGCATCATCGACGCACAGGAAGACGGCGACGGCGACGGCTTCAAGGGCTGCGCTGATTGCGACGACTACGACAAGAACGTGAACTCAGGGTCGTTTGAGCTGCCGGCTGACATGATCGACAACGACTGCGACGGCAGCACCGACGAGCTGCCGCAGGCCTGCGACACCGTCGCGTTGAACACCAACGACGTCTCGCACTACGCCAAAGCCATCGACCTCTGCACCGGCGCAGGCACCACGGTGCTCAGCTCCACCTTCAAGGTGCAGGCAGCGAGCAACGCCCGCGCTATCAAGACCACGTACGGCACCAACCTCAAGCCGAAAGAGGGCAAGAACATGGTGGTGTTGTCGTCGGGCGTCGCGGCGGCGAAAGGGCAAGCGGGCTACAAGGTCCCTCAGAGCGGCACCTCGTTTTCAAACTCGGCGCCCTACCCTAACGTCAAGTGCAAGAACTCAGGCACGGTCTACGACTACACCGAGTGGGTGCTGAAGCTGCAGGTGCCGACCAACGTGCAGGCCTTTTCATTTGAGTTCAACTTCATGAGCTCAGAGTATCCCGAGTGGGTCGGCAGCAAGTTCAACGACAAATTCTTGGCCATCCTCGACAGCAAGAAGTTCAAGGGCAACGTGAGCTTTGACAGTAAGGGCAACTGCATCAGCATCAACAACGCCTTCTTCACCGTGTGCAACAAGTGCGCCGGAGGCGACGCGGGGCTGCTCGGCACAGGCTACGAGGGCGGTGTGGGTGGCGGCACTGGTTGGCTGACGACGACGAGCCCGGTGACCCCAGGTGAGACCATCACGCTGCGCTTCATTGTGTTCGACGAGGGCGACCACATCCTGGACAGCGCGGTGATCCTCGACAACTTCCGATGGCAGACCACCGCGGCGACTGGCGGGGTGCCGTCCACGGTGCGGCCTGGGGGCTAGCTGAAACGGCGGTATTGCGGCCTCTGAGGCGCGCGCGTGCGATTTGAACGCGAACGGCCGCCGCGACGACCGCAGGATGACCCAGCGCCGTATCTCGACGGCGCTACAATCGCTCCGCTGACTGGCGGCTTGGCGCTCGCACAAAGGCAAAACCGCCCACAAGGCTTACAGTACCCAGGTAGGTCGCGCTCCATACGTACCCCAAACAGGCCCCTCGCGCCTGTTCTTCAACTTCCGCTCATGCTTCCGGTATCACGAACGCATCGTCGCGGCAGCAGCTCCGGGCCTTGGTCATCGTTTCGTCCACCACGAAAAAATCAGCGACCGAACAGCAG
>CALENB010000035.1 GCA_937910235.1 uncultured Myxococcales bacterium
GGGCTGGTCGTCGGGGATGGCGCCATCGAGGGCGGCCATGTCGTCGTGAAGCAAGGCGCGACGATCGCTGGATCGGAACGAAAACGCGGCAAGAAGCCAACGACGAGCCGCAAGACGAAGAAGGCCAAGGGCGACAAGGACACCAAGGCCGACGTGGCTGACAAGGCCGGGGCGACCGGCCGAAAAGCGACGCTCATCGACCTGGAGATCCCCACGATCGATCACCTCGATCTCGCCAAACTCGGCATCTCTGGACGGGTCTTGGGGTTCACTGACAAAGTCACCGGCGAGCTGCAGGGCACCCTCTCAGGATCCGTCTCGCTGCACTGGGAAGGCACCCACGAAGGCGCGCGCGGCAACATCGATCTCGAGTTGACGGACGCTGTGCTGCACAACCCAGGCGTCGCCATCGATCCGAAAGGTCCGCCGCTGCAGCTCAAAGATCTCCGGCTTGGCGTGGTCACCGTCAAGGTGCGCATCGACGAGAAGGGCCGCATCAACCTGCTCAAGTCGAAGCGCGGCGTGGACTCGTCCACAGCGGTGCACCTCGCTGGCGTCGACATCTTCGGCAAGGACCTCGAGCTGGTCGCTGAAGAGCGTGGTCACATCATCATCCCGCCTGGCCGCTCAGGCATGGCGCAGGCGCGATTGCAGGTGCACTTGGTGTTCGCCCTACCGAAGGCCAGCGACGAGGGCGCAAAATCGGGGAAAAAGACGGCAAAGGCTGGGGCTGGAAAGAGCGCTGGCGCCGACGACGAGGCCGATGGCTCCGGTCGGGCGTCGTGGAACATGGTTCGCGAGATGATGAACGGCAAGTTCAAGCGGTTCATGCGCTCTGGCTACCTCGGGATCACCTGCGCCGGGTCGCTCAGCCGGCCCGTCTGCGCGCCGAGTCTGCCGCAGGTGACTGTGGGCACCCGAAAGCAAGCGCGGAGTGAGGCGCGAGCCAAGGCCAAGGCGGACGGCGGCTCAAAGGCGAAGCAGGCGGCGGCGAAGCTGGAGAAGCAGAAGGCGACGCTCGCTGCGGCAGCCAAGCTCGCAGAGGAGGCCAAGCAGAAGGCCGCGGACGCCCAGAAAACCGCGGAGAAGCCGGCCGAGAAGTCGGTCGAAGGCAAGAAGGTGAAGTTCGAGCCCGCCGTTCGACCAGGCGCGCAGACGGCGCCGGTGCCGCGCACGGGGGACGAAGCGAAGCGTGGGGTCAAGGTCCAGCAGCGCAACGAGAAGAAGTCCGGCGATCAGGGCGATGAGGAGGACGAGGAGGAGGCCGAGCAGCCGCTCGAAGGCGACGAAGGCGACGAGGACGACGAGACCCAGGCCAAACGAAAGGCAGCGGCGGACAAGAAGAAAGCCCTCGCAAAGAAAAAGAAAGACCGGGCCGCTGGGGACGAGGACGGCGACGAGCCGGAAGAGGCTGAGGAGCGGGAGTAACGCGCGGCTTTTGCAGCCTGCCGCAAGGTGGTACATCGCCTGCCTCGAAGCCAACAGGAGGCACCATGCGCGGCATCTACCAGAACGTCCTTCACGCCATCGGCGACACCCCTCTCGTGCAGCTCAACAAGATCGTTGGCCGCCACGACGCCCGTGTGCTCGCCAAGCTCGAGTTCATGAACCCGGGCGGATCGGTCAAAGACCGCATGGCGCTGCACATCATTGAAGAGGCCGAGCGCTCGGGCGCGCTGAAGCCTGGCTCGGTGATCGTGGAGAATACGTCGGGGAATACGGGCGTCGGCGTCGCGATCGCGGCGGCGGTGAAGGGCTACCGCTGCATCTTCACGATGCCGGACAAGATGAGTCAGGAGAAGGTGCGACGCCTGCGTGCGTTTGGTGCGGAGGTGGTGGTGACGCCGACGGCGGTGCCGGCCGAACATCCCGACAGCTACTACGAGACGGCGAAGCGGATCTTTCGGGAGACGCCGAACGCCTTCATGCTCAACCAGTACCACAACAAGCTGAACATCGAGGCGCACGCGCTGAGCACCGGCCCGGAGATCTGGGAGCAGACCGGCGGCAGCTTCGACGTCTTCGTCGCCGGCCTCGGCACCGGCGGCACCATGAGCGGCGTGGCGCGCTACCTGAAATCTCAAGACCCAGACGTGCGCACGGTCGGCGTCGACCCGATGGGTTCGATCTACTACAGCCAGTTCCACACCGGCGTGCCCTCCGAGCCACACACCTACAAAGTCGAGGGCATCGGTGAAGACATGGTCTGCGGCGCGCTTGAGTTTGATCACATCGACGACATCATGCAGGTCAACGATCGCGAGTGTTTCCACATGGCGCGGCGCTTGTGCCGGGAAGAGGGCATCTTCGGTGGCGGCAGCTCTGGTGGCGCCGTGCATGTGGCCGCGAATCTGGCGCGCGAGCTGGGTCGTAACCACACGATCGTGGTGCTGCTGCCGGACTCGGGTGCGCTCTACTTGTCGAAGTTCTTCGACGATCAGTGGATGAAAGAGGGCGGATTCTTCGACGCAGAGCCGGCCGCCCAGTCTGTGGCCGACCTGATGCGGCGCAAGAGCCACGTCGTGTTCACGGCCACCGAGGACGAGACCGTCGGCGACGCGATGGTGCGGATGAAGCGCGAAGGCATCAGCCAGATGCCGGTGGTGGGCGGAGACGGAGAGCCCGTGGCGATGGTGCACGAGATCGACCTGCTCAACGCGATGCTCGACGGCAAGGCGAAGAAAGACGACCGCATCGGCGACCTCGCTACCGAGCTGCAGGGTGTCATCGCGCCGAGCGCCGGGCTCGATCAGCTGCAGGCGATCTTGACCCAAGACAACGTCGCGGTGGTCGTGGACCATGGCAAGTTGCACGGCATCATCACCAAGATCGACCTCATCGAGTACCTCTCGACGTTTGGCTGATCGCTCCGGGATCTGACGATTCGCGCCCGCTTCCAGCCCACAAACTCGGGCTTTTTGGAGATTGTTATGGACTGGACGACCAGCAAGTTTGAGACCCGCGCCATCCACGCTGGCCAAGAGCCCGACGAGAAGACGGGCGCGGTGATCGTGCCGATCTACCAGACGTCAACGTTCGCTCAGCCGAGCCCTGGTCAGCACCTGGGCCACGAATACACGCGGACCTCCAACCCGACGCGCGACGCCCTGCAAGAGGCCCTGGCGGCCTGTGAAGGCGGCGAATTCGGGCTCGCGTTCGCCTCGGGCCTCGCCGCGACGAACGCGATCATCGCGACGCTGAGCGCGGGCGATGAGGTCCTCGCGATGGACGACATGTATGGCGGCACGTTTCGCCTCTTCGACAAGGTCTGGCGCCGTCACGGCCTCCAGTTCGTCTACGCCGACTTGCGCGACACCGACGCGTTTGACGCCGCCGTCAGCGAAAAGACCAAGCTGTTGTGGCTGGAGACGCCGACCAACCCGATGATGAAGCTGGTCGACATCGCGGCGCTGGCGGAGAAGGCCCACGTGCGTGGCATCACGGTGGTCGTCGACAATACCTTCGCCACACCGTACCTGCAGAGCCCGTTGGCCCTGGGCGCCGACATCGTCGTGCACTCGACCACGAAGTACATCGGCGGCCACAGCGACTCGGTCGGCGGCGCGGTGGTGACGAGCGACGAGGGGCTGCGCGACGCGGTGATGTTCAACCAGAACGCCTCCGGCGGCACGCCTGGCCCCTTCGATTCGTGGCTGACGCTGCGCGGCCTGAAGACCCTCGCCGTGCGGATGGAGCGCCACTGCGACAACGCGGAGCAGGTCGCGGCCTTCCTCGAAGCCGACCCGCGCGTCTCGCAGGTGATCTATCCAGGCCTCGCCAGCTTCCCGCAGCACGATCTGGCCAAGCGCCAGATGACGCGATTTGGCGGCATGGTGTCGATGGTCCTGCAGGGTGGCATCGACGAAGCGCGCGTGTTTCTGGAGACGGTGCACGTCTTCTGTCTGGCGGAGAGCCTGGGTGGCGTGGAGAGCTTGATCGAGCATCCCGCGATCATGACCCACGCCTCGATCCCGGCCGAGAAGCGCGCCGAGCTCGGCATCTCGGACAGCTTGATCCGCCTGAGCGTCGGCATCGAGCACATCGACGACTTGCTCGCCGACCTGAAGCGCGGCTTGGACGCGGCGTTCGGTCCCCTCGCCACGACGGGACGGTGACAGCGCACGCCTAGGTGCCGACGGCTCAGGTTGCCAGCTTTTTTTTCACGATCAGTAGATCGGACCAGCGCTCCGCGCGTCGATGCTCTTGCGGTGGCCTCGACTCGCCTTGACCGGTGTCCTTTGTCGAGCGTGGGCACCACGATCCGCATTGTCGGCGCGAGCGCTGAAAAAACAGGGCTCGCAGGTCGGCCATGCGTTGCTTGACGAGAGCGAAGACCGGGACATAGCATCCCGTCGCTCTCGTCCGCGAACAGCGCGACAGAGGCAGCGTCTCAGCTGCTGTTTGAGTTCAAGACACCTCAAAGGAGACCCATGAGCGGCGGTAGCATCCTGGCACTCATCGGCAGCGCCCTGGCCCTCCTCGGCCCCATCATCTTGCCTTTCATCTTCGTCGACGAAGAGGAGATGGCGTTCCACAGCTACCAGGTGCTGACGGGTCAACTGTCGCTGGTGATGGCTGTCATCATGGGCGCGCTGGCGGCCGTGATCCTGCAGAAGCGCAAGCAGAAGCTGGGCTGGTTCGTCGCGATCCTGTCGCTGGTGCAGATCGCCGCGATGGCCTACACCTACCAGAACGTCTGGGCGCTGACGCCCTGTGTTTCCGGCGGTCTTGGCCTCTGCAACACCGAGACCGGCGGCTTGATCGACCAGACGTTGGTGACCCTGGATTGGGGTCTCGCGATGGTGGTCTTCGGTGCGATCATGGGCGTGTTCGGTGGCCTCGCCGCCGTCGCCGCGCACCCTGAATACGAGAAGAGCGCCCGCTTCCTGAAGGTCATGCTGACGTGGGAAGGCACGATCATCTACGAGAAGGTGATGTTCGAGCCGGGCCCCGTAACGATCGGTGAGAACGACGGCAACACGTTCCAACTCGCCGCGAAGGGCCTCGAGAAGCACACGCTGTTCACCCCGGCGACGGGCGAGGCTTGGACCCTGAAGGTGCCGTCCGGCGTCACTGGGCAGCTGAACCTCGGCGGCGAGACCAAGAATCCGGCCGACGTGAGCGACGTGGAGATCAAACGCGGCGACGCGGGTGTGCTCAGCTTTGAGAACGACGTCGACCTCGTGTTCGCGTTCACTGGCGCAGAAGCAGCCGTGATTGGTGGCTCGAGCGATCGCGGCAACGTCGCCTTCGCTGTGTCGTTCTCCATCTGCGCCGCGCTGGTGTTGGCGTTCCTGACGACCGCGCTGCTCAATCAGAAGGCGCACACCCGCAGGGCTGTCGAAGAGAACCTGGAGCGGCGGCAGCGCGAGCTCATCGAGGTCACCCTTGAGGAGCAGGAGCAGTCCGACGAAGAGGAGCTAGAGGGCGAAGACGAAGACACCACGGCCAAGAAGGCCGATGGTGAAGAGGGCAAGTTCGGCGACGCTGACATCGACCCAAACAAGCAGTCCAAGGTGCCGAAGCTCGACGGCAAGATGGTCGACAAGATCGACGTCAAGAACCTCGGTATCGCCAAGGTGCTCGGTGGCCAGCAAGCGCTAACCGGCGCGCTGGGGACCATCATGGCGGGTGACACGGGCGCCTTGAACTCGAAGATGGCGGTCGCGATGTCGGGTGAAGGCGGCGAGCTCGTCATCGGCCACGGCTCGGGCGGCATGGGCTTCCGCGGCACCGGCTCAGGCGGCGGCGGTACAGGTGGCTATGGACGTATCCACGGCCTAGGCTCGATCGACACCGGCGGCGGCACCGGTCGCAACGCCAACATCGGCATCGGCCGCAAGAAGCGAAAGAAGGTGGCGAAGCTGAAGCTCTCGGGCGGACGCTCCAGCGGCGGTTGCGACAAGGGCGACATCGCCAAGAACGTGCGCCGCCGGGCCGCCGCGCTGCGGGCCTGCTACGAACGTCAGCTCATGAGCAAGCCCGACCTCAAGGGCAAGGTCACGGTGCAGTGGACGATCAATCAGGAAGGCGCGGTCACGCGGCCGAAGGTGGTGACCAACACCATCAACAACCCGAGCGTGACGGACTGCGTCATGCGAACCATCAACCGCATCCGCTTCAAGAAGCCGGAGGCTGGCATCTGCGTCATTCAGTGGCCGTTTGTCTTCGCTCCGGGCTAAGCTACGGCTAGTCTCACAAACGACAACGCCAGCCTCAGGGGGCTGGCGTTGTTCGTTTTGGCGGGGCTGGTTGTGCCGGGGCTTGATCCGCTGTGGAGCGGCGGCTGTTAGGACTTAGTCGCCGCGTCGCGGTGGGCACAGTCGACCTTCGTGCATCGGCCGTACAGCACCATGCGGTGGTCGACGAGCTCGAAGCCGAGCCGGACGGCGACCGACTCTTGGAGCTGCTCAATCTCGGCGTTCTCGAACTCGGTGACGTAGCCACAGTCCCGGCAAATGAGATGATCGTGATGCGAATCATCGTCGCTCGCCACCTCGTAGCGGGCCGTGCCATCGACGAACGTGTTGGTGTGCACCAGATCGAGCGTCTCGAGCAGCTTGAGCGTCCGGTAGACGGTCGCGTAGCCCACCGAGCCGTCGCGCTGCCGCACCAACTGATGCAGCTCGTCGACGTTGACGTGCCCGCTCTGCGCGAAGAGCACATCGGCGATGAGGCGGCGCTGCGGGGTGAGGCGCTGCTGATTGCGCGAGAGCTTGCGTTCAAGCTCGTTGCACCAGTGTTGGAAGCTATGGGTCAACAGAGACTCCTGGGTGATGAACGTACAGGGTCTCGCAAAGCGCGGCGGGTCTCAAGCGGCGCGCGCAAACGTTGTGGGATCGCGGAGTCTTGTGCTGCAGCTGTGTGGACCGGTCAGCGCTTCGCGTGCTACACCCCGTGCCCCGCGAAAACGCGGCCGAGCCGACGGATGGATCCGTCTCGAGGACCGACATGGAACTGATTCTGCTGGCTGGACTGGCCGCCGTGTGTGGTGGGCTGGCGATCCTGTTGTGGACCAAGCTTGGGCAAGCGACAGACGCCGGGAAGACCGCGTTGGAGCGCGCTGAGAAGGCCGAGGCTGAGGCGCAAAAGCAAGCCGCACGGGCCGATTCTATGAAGCGAAAGCTCGAGGTGGCGGGCGAAGAGAAGGCCACCGCCGCGAAGAGCTCGGAGAAGGCCAGCGCGCGGGTGAAGAGTCTGCGGGACGAGTTGAACAAGGCGATCTCCGTCGCGAGCAAGTCGACGAAGGAATGCACGGAGGCCGAGCGCCGGGCCCGGACGGCCGAGCGAAAAGTCGAGGAGCTGTCGTCGATGCTGTCGGTCCGCGGCCCAGCCCGCGAGGTGCGAGCCGCCGCGCCAGAGCCGGAGGCCACCGCGCCCGCCGCGCCCGCACCGGCGGCGGTGGTCGACACCAAGGCCGCCCTCCGACTCGCCGAGTTGAACGCAGAGCGAGACGCGCATCGCCTTGAGATGGAGCGGCTGAAGACCGAGCGCGAGACGGCCCGCCAAGAGCGTATCGGCGCTGAAGAGCGGGAGGAGATCATTCGCCTGCGCGCCGAGCGCGAGAAGTATCAGGAAGATATCTTCAGGCGTGAGCGCATCCTGCGAGCCGGGATCCGGATGGATCGCGACAACCACCGCGCCTACATCGTGACCAAAGGACAGCTCGATCTTGCGCTCGACGACCTGTATCGCATTCGTCATGGCAAGGAGCGGCCCACGCTGGATGAAGCCCGCGAGGACGAAGCCCGCGAGGAGGCGAGAGCCGCCGCGCGCGCCGCCAAGCGAGAGGCGAAGCAGGCACGCCGCGCGGAGGAGGCCGCAGCGGCAGCGGTCGTGGCGCCAGCAGCCCTGGAGACCGCGGCTGCCGAGGACGTCGACACCACGTCTGAGACCCCCGCCTGGACACCAGAGGTCGCCGAAGCCACAGTCGAAGCCACGGCCGCCGAAGCCACGGCCCGTGCAGACGCCGACGCCCCAGCTGACGCTGAAGGCGACGCGCCGACCGCGCCCACGGCGGTCGTTGACGCACCCGCGGCCATGACGGAAGCGCCTGAGGCGACGGTGCCGGCAGAGGCGGGGCCAGAAACGACGATGAGCATCCCCAGCACAGAGGCATCCAGCGCAGAGGCATCCAGCGCAGGGGCATCCAGCGCAGGGGCATCCAGCGCAGGGGCATCCAGCGCAGAGGCATCCAGCGCAGGGCCATCCGGCGCAGAGGCATCTGGCGCCTCGTGAGCGAGATCGTCACGCTCGCTGACGCCCCCACGGATCTAGCCCTCCAAATCGTCTCGGTCGAAGACGCGGGCGCGATCACCGACCGGCTGGTGGAGTTTGGCATGACGCCCGGTGCACGTGTGGAGATCCTCCGACGCGCGCCATGGTCAGGCCCCCTGCTCGTGCGACTACGCCACTTCGTCCTGACGATGCGCCCTGACGCAGCGCAAGCGGTGTGGGTGCGTCCGGAAGAGGGGAGCACCCGTGGCTGAGATCGCGCTCGCCGGCAATCCGAACACCGGCAAGACGACGTTGTTCAACGTGCTGACGGGGCTCAGCGCCCACGTCGGCAATTACCCCGGGATCACGGTCGATCGGCGCTCCGGCACGCGCGTGGTCGCGGGCAAGATCTGGAACGTGCACGACCTGCCAGGCACCTACAGCTTGGTGGCTGCGAGCCCTGAAGAGCAGATCGCGCACCACGTGCTGACCGGGCGGTACGGGGACCCTCGATTCGACGTGGTCATCGTCGTCATCGATCCGCTCAACCTGGCGCGCAACCTGCTGCTGCTCCTGCAGGTCGCCGAGTTGGGGCTGCCTGTCGTCGCCGCGCTCAACATGATGGACGCCGCTGAAGAGGCGGGACTCGCGCTTGAGGTCGACGACCTGCACCACGCCCTCGGCTGCCCGGTGGTGCCGATGGTGGCGAGGCGGGGCGACGGGCTGGCGGCGCTTGAGGCTGCCGTCGTGAGCGTGCTGGCCGACCCAAGCCGCGGCCGCGTGCGGGCGACGGAGTGGCCACCGATCGTGGATCGCGCGGTGGCGGCCGTGCAGTCGGTCCCCGAAGTGGCCGAGCGCGCGCCGCGTCACGACGACGCGCTGTGGTGGGTCGCGTCGCGGCCGGTCGTGCTCAACGACGAACGCCGCGGCCTCGGCGATGAGGTCGCCGAGGCCCTGCGCGCAGCCAATGTCGATGTTGTGCAAGCGCGGCGCGCCCTGGTGCACGCACGCTATGCTTGGCTCGATCCGTTGGTCGAAAGCGTGAGCACGCGCCGGCCACGACCACCGAGCTGGACGGAGCGAATCGACGCGCTAGCGCTGCACCCGCTGCTGGGCAGCCTGATCTTCCTCGCCGTGATGGGCGTGCTCTTTCAGGCCGTATTTGCGTGGTCTGACCCCGCGATCAACGCCATCGACGCGAGCGCGTCCGCAGCGGCGACGTGGCTGGGTGGACTGCTGCCGGCGGGGTTTCTGCGCGACGTGCTCGTCGATGGCGTCCTAGCCGGCGTCGCCGGCACCCTGGTCTTTGTGCCGCAGATCACGGTGCTGTTTCTCGGCATCTCCCTGCTCGAAGACACTGGCTATCTCGCACGAACCGCCTTCCTCATCGATCGCGTCATGCGCATGGCTGGGCTACCGGGCAAGAGCTTCGTGCCTCTGCTGAGCAGCTTCGCCTGCAACGTGCCCGGGATCATGGCCGCGCGAACCATCAACAGCCCCGCCGATCGGATGGTGACGATGCTCATCGCGCCCCTGATGACCTGCTCCGCCCGGCTCCCGGTGTATGCGGTCGTGATCGCGGCCGTGTTCTCCGGGAGCGCCCCAGTTCTCGGGTTCCTGTCCCTCGGCGGCCTGCTGCTGACGGCGATGTATCTGCTCGGCATGGTCTTGGCGCTGCTAGCGGCGTTTGTGATGCGTCGCACCCTGTTCAAGGGCGAGAGCGCGCCATTGTTGCTGGAGATGCCGCCGTATCGGCTGCCGCGCGTCGGCAACGTCTCCCGTGTGGTGTGGCGGCGTGTTCGCCACTTCCTGACGGAGACCGGCTCGATCATCGTCGCGTTGACGGTGATCTTGTGGGCGCTGATGACCTTTCCCCAGACGACGCTGCCGCTGGTGGAGCGCGCGCCCTTGGAGGCCGCGATTCAGGCCGAAACGGTGGGCTCTACGGCACACAAGCAGGCCACCGCCGCGTTGGACCACAGGGTGCAGCGCGATCAGCTCGAGCGCAGCGTCGCGGGCCGCATGGGCAAGGCCATCGAGCCCCTAATCGCACCCCTGGGATTCGATTGGCGCATTGGCATCGGGCTGATCGGGTCTTTTGCGGCGCGAGAAGTGTTGATCCCAGTCATGGGTCAAGTCTATGGCCGCGGCGCCAAGGTTGAGGATGAAGACGAGCTCAGCGCCGCCGTCAGTGACTCACTGGTGCGCTTCTCTGGCATGACCCCGCTGGTCGGGCTCTCGCTCATGGTCTTTTTTGCCGTCGCGATGCAGTGCATGAGCACCGTCGCGGTGTTGCAGCGCGAGACGCGGTCGTGGCGGTGGCCGATCTTCAGCATTCTCTACCTCAACGGGTTGGCGTACATGCTCTCGTTGTTGGTGTACCAGGGCGGACGCGCGCTCGGGTATGCGTGAACCGTGCAAGCACCCGTCGCCTCAGATCTCGGGACCGCGCTCAACGTACTGGGCGCGCTTGTTATCGTGGCCGCCGCCGTCTGGTGGTTGGTCCGACGCCGCGATAGGCCCTCCTGCGACGTGGCGATCGCGCCGGAGCCGACCGTCAAGATCGCGACCTCGCAGCTGGCCCTCGGCCGCAAACGGACACGCCCCGCGGCGCCACATCCAGAGCCCGGGCACGGTCCCGGTCCCAGTCCCCGTCTGGGTCCCGGTGCCAGCCCAAGTCCAGATCCAACTCCGGGCCCAGGTCGAACCGACGCGACCTAACGCGTCGTCTCGGTGTCGGTGGCCGCGAACGCAGCGGCGGCGGCGAGCCACGCCTCGTCGGGTGAGCCGCCCTGGAGCTGCACGGTCTCGGCCGCGGTGATGGCGACCCGAAACGTGGCAGACGGCGCGTGCCCCAACCGTTTGAGGTCCTCTCCCGTCACCCACAGCTGCGGTCGCCACTGCGCGATTGGCGTCTCAAGGCGAAGGCGCCGCAACGCACGCAACCACGTGCGTGCGCTGTGAGGCCAGCCAGACGGGTCGTTGTCGGCCTCTGCGATGAGCAGCCGCAGCGCGGCGTCGGCGTGCGGCTCACGCAACAGCCGCGCCGTGCCGGCGTCCGTCGCCCGCACCGCTGGCAGCTGCGGCGCGCACAGCGACGCCAGCAGCACGTCGGCGATACGCCAGATGTCCCGCAACATACGGGTCTCCGCCGTCGAGAGGCGCAGGTCTGCGGCGATGCCTTCTGGAAGCGCGCCACCGGTGGGCCGGGCCGTCCACAGAAACCCGGCGAGGGCGAGCGCGAAGGGCAAACCCACAACCGCCGGCAAGCTGTCGCGGGACGGCGCGAGGTTCGTCTCGAGGGAGGCCCAGTGCACGCCGTCGCACAGCGCCCGAAGGCGGCGCTCCGTGCGTCTGAGCCCGGGATCTTGGGCTACGAGCGCCGGCCACAGCGTCTGTGCGAGGCCGAGCCGCGACAGCAGCCGCACCGCCTCGCCGGCATGTGGCGGCTTCAACATCCCGACGAGCTCGGCGTGCACACGCTCGCGGCTGATCTGCCCGAGGCCATCGCGCAGCCGCATGATCGCGGCAGCGGTCTTGGTCTCGATGTGCAGGCCAAACCGCGCGGCGAAGCGCACGGCCCGTAGCATGCGCAAGGCGTCCTCTGAGAACCGCAGCGGCGGTTCGCCGATAGCCCGCAGGTGGCCGCGCTCCAAGTCCGCGATGCCATCGACCCAGTCGATCACCTGGCCACCCGACGGCGCCAGCGGGTCGAGCAGCAGGCCGTTGAGGGTGAAGTCGCGGCGCAGGACGTCCTCCCGCGCGTCGGTGAACACCACCTCGGTGGGGCGACGGCCGTCGGCATACGGACCGTCGACCCGATACGTCGCCACCTCCGTCTCCTGCAGCTTGCCGCCGCGCTTGAGGAGGACCCGCACGACGCCGAAGGCGACGCCCACCTCGACCACTCGATCAAAGAGCTCGCTGACGTCGGTTGGTCGCGCGCTGGTGGCGACGTCGTAGTCCTTCGGGTCCAGGCCGAGCACGAGATCCCGCACGCAGCCGCCGACCAGGAACGCGCTGTGACCCGCAGCCCGCAGTGACGCGATCACCGCAGTCGCCGCCTGCGCCTCCGGGGTGTCGGGGACCGCGACCGTGCGCTCGGCAAAGGGTTGAATCGGCGACGGCTCGGCAGGATCGCCCGCCGTCGTCGACGTCGCTGTGCGCGAAGATGACGCCGCCGTGGTGGACAAAGAGGAGGGCGACGATGAGGGCGACGATGGCTTCATGGCGGTCGCAGTATGCCGGTCGGCTCGCGCGAGGTCACGCGTCCTCCCAGCCGCCCATTCCAGCTGCGGCGGACCGGCGGCGCAGCCCGAGATCTGGCCGAAAAGTCGGGGCGGCGGCAACAATCCCGCCTGATCGGCGCGCCATGCTTGGACGAAGCGCGGGGGGTTGTTTATAGTTCTGACGGGGCCGTGCGCGGCGGCCCATAACGTCTGCAGCAATCGTAGCCGCCCCGGCATCCGGGGATGCGCGATGTGCCAGCCGCCGGGAGCCCTTTATGGCCTTGTTCGATGCTCGTTCGCCCCTCCTTTGTCGGGGCTGTATCGCTCTGTTACTACTCGGGTTAGCTGCTGGCGGCTGCAGCCCTGAGCCGACCACCAGCACGGACACCACCCAGGCAGACGCCGGCTCGGATGTCGAAGACGTTGAGGTCGTGATCCCGACCATCGACCCCACCCTCACCGCGGAGCCGGCGATCGGCAACGTCCCGCTTGAGGTCACGTTTACGCTCGATATCGGCCAAAACGACCCCGACGATTTCCTGATCGGCTGGGATTTCGGTGACGGTGACAAGATCAATCCGACCGCCGACCAAGACTCGTCCAAGCTGCTCGTGGTGCAACACACCTTCAAATACAAAGGCGTCTTCCCCACTCGCGCGACGGTGACGTGGAAGAAAAACCTCAAGGTCAGCAAGACCGTTACCAAAGAGATCGACGTGCTGCGGCCCTCCGATCTGAGCCTCTCGGTCATCGAATTGTTGACACCAACGTCCGTATTTCCGGGCGATTCGGTGGAGCTGACGTTCGACATCCGCAACGACGGTGAAGCGTTCACGAAGGAGTTTGAGACCTGCTACTACCTCTCTGCCAACGAGACGGTCGATGCCGCCGACACCCTGGTGCACACCGTCAAACACCCGGATGGCATCTCCGCAGGCGTGAACGGAACAGCGAAGATCAGCTACACCAAGGCCGCGCCGCTCACGTTCAAAATCCCGCAAGACGTCAAGGACGGCAACTGGATCATCATCGTCAAGACCGACTGCACCAACGTGGTTCCGGACTTGAACAAGCAGGATAACGAGGGGTTTGCGACAAGCCTCATCCAGATCGACACCGTCGTCTTCGCGCCGTCGGACCTCGTCGTGACCGCGCCAAGCTTCGACGGCACGCCGTCCTACTCCCCGGGCGACAGCACGACGTACACCTTGCAGCTGAAGAACATCGGCAAGGGCGAGGCCAAGAACTTCAACTTCGGCGTGTTTCTGTCGAAGGACAAGACGCTCAACTATGACGCGCAAGGCGTTCCCGCAGGTGCCGACCTGGAGGACTACCTCAACAACAAGAACAAGGACATCCAGCTGACCGACTCCGCCAACTCGAAGGTGCAGGTGCTCGGTGGCGGCGCGAGTCTGCCGATCTTTCGCGGCTTCGCGATGCCAGATGTACCGGACGGCACGTACTTCCTCATCGCCAAAATCGACACCAACAACACCGTGTCGGAGCAAGACGAGACCAACAACACGGTGGCGTCGGACAACACCCTCACCGTCAAGAAGATCGCCATCACCGGCACCAACCTCAACCTCATCGACATGACCGTCAGCCCCAAAGCGACCTACCTCGGTGGCACGGTCTCGGTGAACTGGCACGTCAAGAACGACGGCACGCTGCAGACCCCCATCTTCGACGCCACCGTCTTCTTCTGCCCTACGCCGTCGCTCTCGACGACCCAGTGCGTGATCAACAAGACGAAGACGACCATCCCCGCGCTGGCGGTGGGTCAAGAGAAGAAGGGCATCGTCGCGATCACGATCAACATGCAGACGCCGGTGCAAGACTGGTACGTCTACTTGCAGCTCGACCCGGACAAGAAGGTGAAGGAGCTCAACGAGGGCGACAACACCAAGGCCGCGCCTGCGCTGAAGGTCACCGCGACGGCGAACATTCAGATCAAGCCGGAGAACGTCGGCTACCACCCCGCCACCATCGCCGCCGGTGAGGTGCTGAAGTTGAGCCACAAGGTCGTGAATACGGGCTCGACGGGCTCCTCGCAGACCACTACGTACATCGTGATGTCAGCCAATAACAACATCTCGTGGGGCAACCTGAGCCAGCTCACGGTCGTCGAGAAGGTCACCGAGCCGGGCGTCGAGGGGCAGGAGGTCGGGTTCCGCAGCGCGAGTTTTGTGGTGCCGTTGGGCCTCGATCACAAGATCAAGAAGTACTACGTCGGCGTGGTGCTCGACCCTGAGATGAAGGAGACCAAAGACACGCACACCGACAACGCGCTCGGTGCGACGCAGGTGTTGGAGGTCACGGGCACCAAGGGCGGCTGCTATCAGGACAGCTTCGACGAGGCGATCAACAACGACTCGAAGGGCAACAGCACCGCGATCAAGGCAGGCACCTACAAGGACTTGGCGATCTGCAAGGATGAAGAGGACTGGTTCGTAGTCGACGTCGCGCAGGGCCACTCGCTTTTTGTGACGGTCGCCAGCGAGGACATCCTGTGGACATCGCCCGTGCCCTCGGACATCGACATCGACGTCTACGGCCCCGACAACAAGCTGCTCGACTCGGTCAAAGGCATCGGCGCGCTGAAGAAAGCCGTCGCGCTCACCGTCGCCAAGGGCGGCAAGCACTACCTGCGCGTCTACCCGCACTCGCCCGCGGTGCGCTCGCACTTTCAGCTGATTGTTCAGGTCGATCCGCCGCCCGCCGGCACGGATCTCTTCGCGAACGGGCTGTCGGCGGGGCCGAGCTCCACCTTCCCCGGCGGGTTGGTGAAGACGAAGATGCAGCTGACCAACGTCGGCGCGACCAAGGCCGGCGCGTTTATCGTGCGTTACGTGCTGTCGACCGACTCTGTGATCGATGACAAGGACACCAAGCTCAAAGACGTCGCCGTACCGGAGGGGCTCGCAGGCGCGACGAGCACGGCGGTCGCGACGAACCTCGTGCTGCCGATCGTGAAGGGCGGTAAATACTACATCGGCGCGATCATCGACCCGGACGGCAAGGTCACGGAGTCCAATGAGAGCAACAACGCGGTGACGTCGAACACCATCCAGCTCAACCCCACGATCACCTGTGCGACCGACGCGTTCACCGGCAACCACACCGTCGACGACGCCGCGCAGCTCGCGCCGCAGAGTAAGGTCTACGACAAGCTGAACGTGTGCCCGGGTCTTGAGGACTGGTTCGCGCTGAAGCTGCCGGAAGGCAAGGCGTTCCACGTGAAGGTCAACTGGACGCAGAAGAAAGACGCCGGGATCATCGGCGTTCAGATCGTCGACAGCAGCGGCACCGGCGTGCTGGCGGGCTCGGCGAATCCGCTCAAGACGGAGGCCTCGCTGCCCTACCTGCAGGTCGGGGGCACGTACTACATCCACACCTACGTGCTGCCGATCGGCAGCAAGCCGCCGCAGCCGTACGACTATGGCATCGAGGTGACGGTGGCTGATCCCGATCCATCGGACGTCTGTATCGCTGATGCCTACGAGAGCAACAACAGCCTCGAGACGGCGCAGGAGCTCGGCTGTGGCTTGGCGAACATGACGCTGTGTCTGGGCGATGAGGACTGGTTCTTCCTCGACCTGGCCAAGGATGAGCAGGTCAAGATCAACTTCACCCACGCTGGCGCTGGCTTTGAGTTCAACCTGTACGGCAACCCCAAGTTGCCGGCGCTGCAGAAGCTGAGCGACAACGGCACCCTGGATTTCAAGGCGCCGAGCGCGGGCAAGTACTACATGCAGGCTGTGTACAAAGTCGCCGGCAAGAAGCCGACGGGCAGCTTCGCCTACGTGCTCAAGGTCGACGGCGGCAAGGGCGTGGATCTGTTGCCGACGATCAAGAGCCTCTTCCCAGGCCAGGTGATTCAGGGCGAAGACGCCTACCTCACGATGAACGTCAGCAACGAGTGCAAGGACGACGCACCTGACTTCCACTACGGCTACTACTTCAGCACGGACGCCAAGCTCGACAGCGGCGACGTCCTGATGTTGGAGAAGAAGCTCGTCGGAGGGCTCAAGGCGAAGACGAACAAGGACGTTGACGACAAGGTCGCGCTGCCGGTCGGCGCCAAGCCAGGGCCGGCGTACGTGATCGTGAAGGTCGACAGTAAGGACGAGGTCAAAGAGAGCCAGGAGCTTAATAATACGGCCTATGAGGCGCTTACTGTGGTGCAGCTGTGCTTGGCGGATGCGCTTGAGCCGAACGGCTCGCCCACCATCGCGAAGCCGTTGACCGTAGGCACCGCCGGCGATCTGAGCCTGTGCCCCTACGAGTTCGATTGGTACAGCTTCGAGGCGGCGGCCGGCGAGACGATCACGCTGACGGCGACGTTCGTCCACAAAGACGGCGACCTGGACATGCGCTTGTACGAGGTCGCCAAGTTCGGCAAGGCGGTCGCCACGGCAGCCACGAAGGGAGCGCCGGAGCAGATCGTGTTCACCGCGACCAAGACGACGAAATACTTCGTGCGCATCAACGGTTTTGCCGGCGCGAGCAACGCCTACAGCCTCTCGTTCTGCAAGAAGGTGGGGGGCGCGTGTGTCGACTGCCTCTCCGACCAGCACTGTAGCGCCAAAGATGCGTTCTGCGCGACGGGCGGCATCTGCAAGCTGATGGACTGCACCGTCGGTGATAACGGTGGCTGCAACGACGCGAACACCTGCACCGCCGATGTGTGTGTGGCCAAGGAAGGCTGCACCAACACGCCGGTGAAGGCTGGCGCTGAGTGCGCGGACGGCGACCTCTGCACGCTCGGCGAGAGCTGCGACGCAAAGGGCGCATGCACAGCACCCGTGGCTGAGAGCGTGAAGACCGATGCCTGGCTCGCAGGCGGGCAGGCCGGTGATCTCATCGCGATCGACGGCACGCGACAGCTCTTTGTGGGTTCGGAGACGGACACCAAGGGTGTGACGGGGGGCCACGCCGAGGTCTACGAGAACGGCTCCGTGCTGTGGGCGAGCCACCTGACCGAGACGGGCTACGGCGCGGCGCACTTGGCGTCTGCCGTGACCCGAGCGGGCGTCAACGAGGTCGTCGCGGTGGGCTGGCTGAACAAGGCGGCACCGCTCGCAACGGGCGTGACGATGACGCTGCCCCACGCTGCCACAGGGGACGCGGCATGGGTGGTGCGCCTCGACGGTTCGACTGGCAAGGCCGTCGCGTCCACAGTGTGGGCGGGTGGCGGGCTCAACGCGGTCGTAGAAGCGGGCGCGGCCGGCTTCGTCGCCGTCGGATGGAAAGCGACCGGTAGCAAGAGCGACGCGCAGGAGGCGTGGGCCATCCACTTCGACAGCGCTGGCAAAGTGTTGTGGCAGGCGACCACGGGTGGCCTCGGCGACGACAGCTTCACGGACATCGTCGCGGCGCCAGCTGGCGGCTGGTACGCCATCGGCACCGACGGGACAGCGACCGGCGCCACGAGCGGTCTGCTGAGCTACATCGACGCCACGGGAAAGATCGCGTGGAGCCAAAGCTATGCTGCGGCGAAGGGCAACGCGCGCTTTTGGGCCGTAGACATGGCCGCAAACGGCAACTTGGTCGCGGTTGGATCCAGCGACGACGGCGGTTCGGCGCTCCTCGGCTGGGTGGCGTGGTTGTCCAATGCCACGGCGAAGACGGCGGCCACGCTCACGGCTTCGCAGTCCTACCCTGGCACGACGCCACAGGACGCAGCTTACAAGGGCGCGACGCGGGCGTGGTTCACCGACGTCGTGGTGCACACAGACGACGGGTTGACGGTAGCGGGCAGCACAGGCGCGCTGAGCGGCGCCAAGGGTGGCCTCGACGCCGCCGTGTGGACCATCGCTGCGGATAAGAAAGTGACCAAGCTGCAATCCTGGGGCGGCAATGGCAACGACGTGATGGTCGCGGTGCACTCCGCGATGGGTCAGGTGCGCGCGTTTGGCACCACGCTGGCTGACCAAGTGACCTTGTCGCAGTGGTTCGAGGCGCTGGTTTCGCCGCCCAAGGCCAACTGCGACGACGCCAACCCGTGCACGGCGGACGCATGTGCTGCGAAGACCGGCTGTAGCCATGTGGCCGTGAAAGACGGCACCGCCTGCGGTACCGGGCTGACGTGCGGCGCCGGTATCTGTAAGTAGCGCGCTCATGCGGGGCTAGCGCCCGCCGATCCATGCCCGCCGATCGCCCAAATGAGGGGGGTCGGCGGTGCTGTATGCGGAGGATCCATGGCTCGAAGCAAGCGACGACGCGGATTTCATCGGCCGGCGATGGCGACACGTGGCGACGCGGCCGAACGCGTCGGCTTGGAAGGCGCAAGCGCTGAGGCTGTCTGGCGGCAAGGTGAGGGCGTTGAAGAGCAGTTCGACTACGAGGCTGCGCAGCTGCTCTACCGCGAGGCTGTGCGGCGCGCAGGCGCGACAGAGGGGCGGCATTGGCTCACCCAGTACGCCGCGTTTTTGGTGGAGCGCTATGGTCAGTTTCCGGAGGTCGCGGCTTGGCTGGACGACGCTGAGTTCGATCCGACCGATGGCGCGGACAGCAAGGGCGGGTTGACCCTGCCGAGGCTGGTGCTCACCGCAGCGATCGAAGTGGGCCACCCGCGGGCGGACCCGCTCGATGCGCAGCTCGCGCGCGAGTTTGGTGAACCAGAGAGCGTCGGACGCCTAGCCGACGCCCTGCTGGCAGGCGGTCAGGAGCTGCAAGCGCAAGCGCTGCTTGAGCAGCACGAACCGAGGCTGCCCGCGATCTCGCGCGGCGCGGAGCTGCTGCGACAGCTGCGCGTCGGCCGTGACGCGGCGTGCGAGGCCGCGCTGGCAGGGGTAGACCAAGCCCTCAGCGCCCGTGACCCGACCTCCGCGCGAGCGGCGCTTGAAGCGCAGCGCGCGACTTGGTCGGAGGACGCGCGCTACAAGGCGACCGAGGTGCGCGTGGCGACCGCGGAGCGCCGCCAACAAGCCGAGGCTCTGCGTGCGCAGATCGAGCTGCACCTCGACGCCGATGACCTAGCCGGCGCGCTGGTTGCGGCGGAGGCGCTCAGCGCCCTCAATCCTGACAGTGACAGCGACAGCGCGACATTATCGGCTTTACAGCGGCAATTGGCAGCGCAGAACCTGTCGCACGACCTAGCCGCCGCGCTGGCCCTGACGCCAGCTGACCGGCTCGCCGCCCTTGTCGCGGTGTACGGGCGCTACGGCGCAGACGTGGTCGTCCCCGCCAGCCTGCGCTCGGCCTGGGCGCTGGTCTCGGCCGCTCACGACGCCTTGCCGGCTGATCTAGTGGCGCGCGGCGCAGGGCAGTTGATGACGATCTCACTCCTGCGCGATGCCCTCGCAGCCGACGACCTCACGGCCGTGGCCCGATTCCTTGCGGACCTGCGAGGCGCATGGCGGCAGGTCGAGACGGCGCAGCGTGCGGTGGCCATGCTCGACGCTGCCGCGCGACACCAGGCGCAGGCCGAAGACGACGCGTGCGCCAAGACCGTGCGCGCGCAGCTCGAGGCGGGCCAGCTCGACGAGGCACGCCAGACCCTCGATTCGCGCGTCAGCCAGCTCGCGGGCGGCGACCAAGGCGGCAGCGCCGTCATCAAATCTCTCCGCAAGGAGCTCGACGAAGGCGTCCGACGCCGTCAACAGCGCGAGCGGCTCGCCAAGGACGTCGGTCGCAACCTCAAGGCTGGCCGTCTGTTCGCAGCCAGGCGGGCGCTAGCGACCTTGGAGGGGATTGACGAGCTGGGCGAACAGCTCGCGGAGCGCTGGCGCAGCACGCTCGACGACCGCTGCCTGAAGGAGCTCTGCGCCACGCCAGTGCCGCCATTTGGCCTGAAGCTCGCCGAGGCGCCGATCGCGAGCGCCGTCGTCGATCAGCGCCTGCTCGTGGTCCAGGATCGGCTGTGGTTGTCCGTCAACCTCGAGACCCGCGGGTTGGCGCCTTTTCAGCTGCCTGAGAGCTTTCCGTTGGATGCAACGCCGTCGCCGCGACTCGGTAGCCGCGAGGGGCGAGCGCGGCTGATCGGCCTGAGCGCAGGCCGCCTGATCACGATCGAACAAGACGTCGGCGCCGCGCCCGAGGTCACCAACGCGCGTACCCTCAGCGAGCTGACGCGGGGCGACGGACGGGTGTTGTCGTGGGCGCTGGAGCCAGACGCCGATGTGTTGTCGTTGCTCTTCGCCAAAAATGGCGACGGCGGCAACCCGATCTTGATTCGTGTGGATGCCGACACCCTCAACGCGATCTCGCACGATCGCGTCAAACCCGCGCTGGCGAGCATTGTCGGCGTGCAGGGCGCGCCGGAGTCCATGCTCGCCGTGTCCACGCCAGAGGCGCGACGCCGTGGCGGGTGGGCCGTGGCTCGTCTCGGCGCGGCGCGCGGTCCCGAGCAGACGTGGAGCCAGGAGGACGTCGCAGAGCCGGTCGCTGGATTCAGCGCAGCGGTGGCGTGGCCGGAAGAGGACCGGATCTTCGCCGCCTACGACGCCTTCGACATGTTCGACACCAACCAGGTTCAAAAAACTCCGTCTCTGCTAGTGCTTCGTGGTCCCCGCATCGTCTTTGCGTCCTCCGATCTGCGCAAACGCTTCGCGCCGATGGCGCGCATCTTCATCGATCACGCCTGGACGCTCGACCCCGCAGCGGGCCGCCTGTGGTTCGCCGCGCTGCCGAGGGAGGACCACGACAGCAACGACGCCATGTTGCTCGGCGTCAACGCCCGCAGCCTGCGGCCCGACCCACCTGTGCCGTTGGCCGGTGTCGCGCGGGTGCTCACGATCAGCGCCACGGATGACGGCGCCGCGGCTTTGTGCCGGACGCACGAGGGGCGGCACGCCGTCGCGCGAGCCAGTGTCGACGAGCGCGGCCGGATTTCGTTGACGATTGATCCACTGCCAGTCTAACCTGCTGCGCCTTTGGGACCTGCGGGGCCCAACACGCAGCGCGCTGTCCGGCGCAAGCTGCGCAGAATCACAAGAAACTTGAACGGAGAGAAAACACCATGGGTCAGGGAAGCAAGTCGATCAAGATGCGTCAGAAGGACAACCGCCGGAAGATGGTCGCACGCAAGAAGCGCCAGATCGAGGCGGCGAAGGCCGAGGCGAAACAGGCGAAGAT
>CALENB010000036.1 GCA_937910235.1 uncultured Myxococcales bacterium
CAACAAGCAGCGGTACGCCCGCGCCGGAGTGGATGACCACGCGCGTTAGGCACGGCGTGACGCGATTCACCCGAGAAACCTTGCCGCTCAGCGCGAATTTGTGCGTCCAGTGGGGGTCCGTCGTTCCGTCGACGTAGATGACCGTTCGCGGCCAACTCTCCTCCGCCGGTCGCCAGCGCGCGGAGATCTCGGACCAGACCTTGGCGTGGGCGGCCCACATCGCAGTGTCAACATCCAACAGCGCCAGCTCCGACAGTGTTTTATCCAATGTTGCCGGCATGTGGGCGGTCGAACCGTAAACGCCGAGCCAAGCTCCTGCGGGGCCGTCGAGCCCATCGAAGCCGCGCCGCTCCGTCAACAAAGGCGTCGTGCCCATGGCCATCAGCCGTGCGGCTAGATGCTTAGGTTTGGACTTTACCGTATCAATGTCAGACAGCTTACGTTGACTCGCCTTGTGAGCGTCGCCGCGCCAGCGACCATCAGATTCGCCGGGTTGGATTCCTTCGCGGTGCCGACCGTTGTAGTCGGTCGTGAAGCGGCCGCGCTCGTCTCGATCTTCGACATCATCCGCTAACTCTAGGTCTTCTCGTCGCTCCTGCGCCGCCACGGCCTCAGCTGCGGCGGCTTTCACGGCTGCAGCAAGTTGTTTGACCGCCCCAACCTCCACTTCCGCCGCCGCGATCAGGGCCAACGCAGCTCCGCCGTGGAAGTGCTCCACCTCTTCGGCCACCGCCGCGCCTTTCACCGCCCCACCGGGTCGATTCACGCCTGCCTCAGCCCACACACGCTTAAGCCAGCTGGCGCTTACGTCGCCCTCCTCGCCAAAGTGCTTCTTCAGCGACTCGCGGGTATCCGCGACGCTGACGTTCTCGTCGAGCAGTCGCGCCGTTATAGCCATAGTTTTGATCGCATCGCTGCAGCGTTGGTCCGGTGGCACGCGGCTATCGAGCAGCCTCTCCCAGAGCGGCCCTTCTCGCCTTCTAACATGCCGTTACCAATGAATAAATGTTGGGCGAGGTATGCCCTCGCCAACCTCAGCCAACGCGACACCCAGCCCACCGCCGTGCTCGCGCTGCCATGCCATGGTCACTTCGAAAACCTCCTCACGGCGCTTGGCGTCGGCGACAATGCGTGTCCAGCGCGCATCGCTTACGCGCTGGCGGAGTGAGCAGCCATGGTCCGTCGTGGGCTCGGGTAGCGTTGTCATCTCGGCCTCCTGGCTTGTCGCCGAGGGGGAGAAGATCGCAGCTTGATCTGCTTGTCTAGGGGGCGGGCTTGGTCGAGCTCCGGCGGGATCGATCGCTCCCACTTGGCGCCCCAAGCCGGCGGGGGATTAGACTGTTAAATCAAACGGCTGGCGTGCTTGATTCTTCTCCCCGCCGAGGTTCCTGTCAGAGAGGCGGGGTTTGGTCAGAGAGGCGGGGTTCGGTCAACCGAGCAAGGCGAGCGGCGTAACGTCGGCGCCGTCGCCGCGCGCGAGCAGCCCTTGGTCGCCTTCGACAAAGCCCCATGCGACCAACCACGGTCCACCAAGACCGGCGCCTGTGAGCGCGTGGCGCAGGATCAAGCCGCCGTAGAAGAGAAAACTCGCGTACTCCGCCAAGTCGCGCACGTCGGCGTTGCGGGGCATGAGCCACGCGCGCTCGGCTTCGACGAGGCCGTCGACGAGGTGGAAATCACCGACCCAAGGGCACCGCTCGGTCCAATCGAGGGTATCTTCCGCGGGATCACACTCGGACGTCGCGCCGATCTCGAGGCACCAGCCTTCGTCATCCGCCAGCGCTTGCGGGTCGAGCCACACCGCCACGCCGCGCGGCGCGCCGGCGTCGACCTCATGGAGGAACTCGGCGGCGTCGGCGAGCTGCTCGGCCAACCACCCAGCGCAGGCCGCAACGTCCCTCGCGGCGTCCAACTTACGCAGATCGGCCCAGATCGTTGAAGGCGCCGCGCCGTCGAGGGCGTCGCAGCAGGCGGACCAACCGGAGGCCGCGTCGGCGCTGGTGGTGAGGGTCGACAGCAGCTGGTCGAAGGGTAATTCCATGGCGGGCCTCGTTCTGGGGTCACGTCGCGTCTAGCCGGATCCTTCCGGCACGAACTTATAACCGGAGCCACGCACCGAAAGAAAATGCAGGGGCCGCGCTGCCTCGATCTCGAAGTGCTTTCGCAACCGCGCCACGAAGTTGTCGACGGTGCGGGTGTTTGGGTAGTTGCGCAGCTTCCAGACCTGCTCGAGCAGCTCCTTGCGCCCGATAACGCGGCCGGCGTTGTCGGCGAAGTAGCGCAGCAGATCGAACTCCAGCCGCGTCAGGTGCAACGATTCGCCCGCCACGCTCACCTCGTGGGCCGAAAAATCAATGTGCGCTTGGCCAAACGTGAGCCGATTGCCCAGCGGCGCCGTGCCGGAGCGTTTGCGCTCCCATTGGCTACGGCGGATCTGGCTGCGCACCCGCGCGAGCAGCTCGTCGAGCTGAAACGGCTTGACGAGGTAGTCGTCTGCCCCAGCTTCCAGGCCGCGGATCCGGTCTTCTGCTGCGCTGCGCGCCGTGAGCATCACGACGGGTGTGTAGTTGCCCGACTCGCGCAGCCGCCGACAGAGGGCGAAGCCGTCGAGATCTGGCAGCATCACGTCGAGGACGATCGTGGCGTAGCCGTTTGGCCGGGCGAGCAGCCGCGCGGCGTCACGGGCGGTGGCGGCGACATCCACCGCGTAGCCTTCCAGCTCAAAGTTGAGCTTCAAGCCGGCCGCCAAGTGTGCTTCGTCTTCTACGACCAAAAGCCGCGCTGGATCGCTCATCCCACCCCCACAACGGCCACTCCGCTCGTGGCGCCCTGTTTCGCCTCGATGACCGGCACCGTCAAGGTGATAGTCGTGCCCTGACCGGGCCCATCACTGTGTGCGCGCAGCCGGCCACCCAAGTTTTCGACCAGCGCCGCGACGACGTAGAGCCCCAGACCGGTGCCGCGACGTTGCCGCACCGAGGGCAGGGGCACGCGGTGGAAACGCTGAAAGATCCGACTCAGATGGGCGTGTGGAATGCCGATGCCGTGGTCGCGGATGGTCATCGTCAGCGTGCGATTGGCCACGGCGCCACACACCTCGACGCGGCGCGGCGGGTCGCTGTATTTCACGGCGTTGTCGACCAGATTGAGCAACACCGTCTCGAGCGCCGTGGCGTCGGTCTGCAGGACCAGGGCCTCTGGCACGTCGATGAGCACCACGTCCGTCGTCTCGTTGTGGCGCCGCACCACACGCTTGGCGACCTCGCGCACGAGCGCGGCGAGGGCGACCTCCACCACGTCGTGGCCAGCGCGCTCATGGGAGAGCCGGCTGGCGGCGAGGATGTCATCGATAAAATCGTGCAGTCGGCGCACGTCAGTCAGCGCCATCCCACGCAGCTCTTCCCTTTGATTCTCGGCCAATCCGGTGCGTCCCAGCGTCTCCAGGCACAGGCGAATTGAGGCCAGCGGACTCTTGAGCTCATGCGTCACCGAATCAATGAAGCGATCCTGCCGCTGCACCTCCCGCGTCTCCTGCACCAGGTAGACCGCGAAGACCACGAGCACCGTCACGATGAAGGCGAACGCCACGCTGCCCAGCACGATGAGCCAAGTGTTGTCGCTGACCTGCGCGCCCAGCTCGTAGTCCCGCACAACGATGAGCAGCCAAAACACCAACAACGTGATGCTGACCGCGACCGCGATGCTGGCCAGGACGATGGGGAGCGACAAAGATCGGCGGGATCGTGACATGGCCGCAGGCTACCGCATTCCGCACGGGATGTGGCTCCGACTCATGCGACTTCGTCAGGGGCGAGCAGGAGCGCGCGCAACGCGTCCGCGGCCGGATGCAGGCGATGTTGGGTCGGGCTGCTGCCGCGGTAGACTAGGTCGAGTTGGCGTACGAGCGGGGTCCACGACGTGGGTTGCGCGACGAGCACGCCCGACGCGAGCAGCTCTTGCACCGCGACCTGGCTCACCAGCGCGCGGCCGAGCCCTGCGCGGGTCAGCGCGACCACGGCGCCCACGCTGCCAAGGGACGCGGCGATCTGAGCGTCCGGCTCGTAGCGATCGAGCAGCGCGCGCGTGGGCGTGCCCTCCTGAAACGCGACCCACGATTGGGATCCGCTGCCTGCGTCGCCCCCGACGCTTGGCGCGGAGACGACGATCAGCGCGTCACTGCGCCAGCGTGTGCCGCTGACGCCACGCGGCAGCGAGGTCCCGCTCGTGACCACGCCGAGGTCCACGTCGCCGGCCGCCAGCGCAGGCAGCAGCTCGTGGGTCGACGCCTCGTGTAGCCTGAGCGAAATCCCCGGATATTCAGCCCGAAATCGAGCCAGGGTGCGCGGCAGCAGCCACGTACAAGCCGTCGCGCCGCCGCCGATGGTCACCTCCCCAACCTGCATGTCGGTGACCGCAGCGACCGCAGCCTGCCCATCCGCGAGGGCGCCGAGCGTCGCGCGTGCAAAGGGCAGAAACGCCTGGCCGGCCAGGGTTGTGCGCGCGCCGTGTCGTCCACGTTCGAGCAGCGCCGCGCCGATCTGCTGCTCAAGGCGCTGAATCGAGGCGGTGAGCGCCGGCTGGCTGAGGTGCGCCGCCCGCGCCGCCGCCGTGAAGGTGCCGTGGCGCTCGATCAGGAGCAGGTGGCGGAGGCTGTCGATCATCGGGCTTCCTGACGTTCGCCCTGATTGAGCGGGCGGGTGCGACGCATTCTATAGGCATTAGTTATGAGTTGCATAGAAACAATCAAATATCCAGATGAATGGCGTGGCGCTACGTTGCCCCTGCGACCCCGACAAGTCGGCGTCGCCGCACCGCCGCCGCTCCCACGGGGCCGCTGACAGGAGGCTCTCATGGACACGAACCTACTCCCAGCGCTGTTGGTCGCTGGCCAAGTCGCCGCCGGTCTCGCCGCCGGGATCATCACGACGGTCGGCGGCATGGGCGGTGGATTGGCGCTGCTGCTGTTGCTGTCGATGCTCGCCGGACCGATGGCCGCGCTGGCGATGACCGCTCCTGCGCTGCTGCTCGGCAACCTGCATCGCGCCGCACGCTATCGGAGTGACGTGGATTGGCCGCTCGCCAAGCGCCTGGTGGTGGGCGGGCTGCTCGGCAGTCTGATTGGCGCGCTCGTCGCCGTGCGGTTGCCGCCCCTCATAGTGCAGGTGGGTATCGTCGGAATGACCGCCTTGGCGCTCGCCAAGCGCCTCACACCCTTGCGCTGGGGGGTCGCGCCGCGGCTTGTGATGCCCATCACGTTCGCCAATGGCGCGATCTCCGCCACGATGGGCGGGGCAGGGCTCCTGACCGCGCCGCTGCTCATGGCCGCGGGCCTGTCTGGCGACGCCTGGATCGCGACAGGCGCGGTCGGCGCGGTGGCGATGCACGTCGGTCGCGTCGTCGGTTATGGCCTCGGCGGCATGATCGACGGCCCAGGATTGTTGACGTCGGCGGTGCTGGCCGTCGCCATCATGGCGGGCAACGAGGTCGGCGTGCGGGTGCCCGGCAAGCTCGGCGACGCCGGAAAACGGCGCTTTGAGCTGACCGTGATGGTCTTGGTCGTCGTCATGAGCCTCGCCGGCGTCGCCAAGGTCGCCCGTGAGTCAGCGCCCCCGCGTGGGCCCCTGGTCGTCGCCCGCACAGTCGTCGCCCGCAAAGCCGTCGCCCGAACAGCCGCCGCCGTGAATGCACCGGGCGTCGCAGCGTTGTAGCCAGCGCCCGGTTGTCGCCAAGTCGGCCTACCGGTATGTTTCGGCCCCCTTCCCACCGCGCGGAGCTTTCCGCGCGTGGAGTGCCCCATGACCAGCTGCTGCTCCGCCTGCCTTCTCACTCGCGCTCCGGCCCGCTCGACCACGCGTCTGGCTGTCCTGGTCCTCCTTGGCGCCTTCGTGTCGCCGACCGTCGTCAGCGCGCGCGCCCACGTCACCCCTGCGAAACCAACGCCCCCCGCGGCTGCGCCAAAGACCTCGCCAGCTGGGGAGGAGGGCGCTGCAATGCACAAGACCCTCAAGCGCACGATCGGCGCGATCCGCTACAAACGCAGCGCGAAGGCCCTGGCTCAGTTCGACGGCCCGGTCCAGGGCGCCTACCTGGCCGGCTCGTACTGGGCGAAAGCCACCCTCGCCGAGCAGACCGAGTTTGTGACGCTGTTTCACAAGATGTTCGCTGGCGTCGCGTTCCCCAACATTCAGAAGAATTTCACGAATCTGGAGACGGTGCTCTACAGCAAGCCAAAGGTGTCGGGCAGCACGGCGACGGTCGACGCCGTCATCGTCATCCTGCATCCCCTGAAAAAACAGGAGATTCAGACGACGTTCGCCATGACCAAATCAGCCGGCGCCTGGAAGGTGGTCGACGTCACCGTCAAGGGTAACCCGTCCATGCTCCAGCGCATCCGCGACGAGCAGGTGCAGAAGATCCTTGCCAAAGGTGGCTTCCCCAAGCTGCTGTCGCTGTTGCGTGCCCGCGTCGCCAAGATCAAATAGCCCAGTTTATCCCGTGGCGCAGTCGACATGGCGCAGTCGACATGGCGCAGTCGACATGGCGCAGTCGACATGGCCAGGCCGAGTCCTGGCGCCGGCGCGAAGCCTGACCCAGGACCTGCGGCGCCCGCCCGCTCACGTCCCTCCCTCCATCCAGGCCCCCGAGTGGGCCCCAGGGGTTCATTCGCATGACGCTCAGCCAGAGACTCGCCCGCGCGTGGCGTTGGACCGTGGCGGCCCGACCCGGCACGACGCTCGCCATCTTCCTGGTGCTGACCGCGATGTCAGCCTGGGGCGCGTCGACCCTCACGATTAACACCAACCAACTCGACCTCATCAGCCAAGATCTCCGGCAGGTGAAGGACGTCAAACGCATCATCGACATGATCGGCGGCAACGGCCACCTCATCGTCGCCCTGCGCGGATCCGATCCTGAGATCCTGAAGAAGGTCGCGGATGACGCCAATACATGGCTCCGCAGCGACACCAAGCGTATCCGCAACGTCACCTACAAGGTCGATGTGGAGTTCCTGCGGCGTCATGGCGCGCTCTTCATGGAGACGCCAGACCTCAAAGAGGTGCGCCGCCGCGTCGACCTCAAGCTTGCGGACACCAAGAAGCGCGCAGACCCGTTCTTCATGGAGATTGAGGAGACAAAACCCTATGAACTCAAGCTCGATGACATCATCGACAAGTACACCCGCATCGGCAAACGGTCGATCGCCGACGATTACTATCTGAGTGAAGACAAGGAGATGTTGCTCCTGCTCGTCAAGCCCATGTGGGAGAACACCCGCCTCGCCGAGACGGGCGAGCTGCTCGAGCGCATGCGTGCCCATTTCAAGACCTACGGCGCCGGCGAGGCTCACGGCGTGACGCTCGTTGAAGACTACGACGGCCAGCCGAACAAGGACGGCAAACAGGTCGAGTTCGGCTTCGGCGGGACGTATACGAGCAACTATGACGACAGCTATCTCATTAAGTCGAGCTTGGTGCCGGTATCGGGTTGGGCGTTCGCCGGAGTCTGCTTTGTGCTGCTGCTGTTCTTCCGTCGCCACATCCTCGCGGTGCTGCTCGTCATCTCGGGGCTCGTGCTCGGGGTCGTCCTGACGTTCGGCTTTGCGAAGATCTCCATTGGTCAGCTCAACATGATCACGTCGATTCTGGGCGGAATCCTGATGGGGTTGGGAATCGATTTCGGCATCCACATGCTCTATCGCCTCGGCGAAGAGCTGGGCGCCGGCGAGGCGCTGGAAGACGCGCTGGAGAAGACGGTGGCGTCGTCAGGCGTGGCCTCCATCGTCTCAGGCGCGGGCACGGTGGCGGCGTTTGGATCGCTCACGATGTCGGAGTTTGCGGGCTTTTCGGAGTTTGGCATGCTCGCGGGCGCGGGGGTCATCATCATCGGCACGGCGCTCTACGTTTGGGTGCCGGGCGTGCTGTTGCTGCTCGAGCGCTACAAGCCCGGCACCGCCAAGCGCATGCTGGGCGGGCTGGTCGCGTCCAAGAAGAACAAGCCGGCCGGTCGGCTCAACAAGCCGGCGCTGTGGCTGGGACTCACGGTTGGCGCCGCCGCGCTGCTGGCGTCTTTCGCGCCAAAGGTGAACTTCGAATACAACACCCGCGCGCTCATGGTCGAGGGTCAACATTCCGTGCTGCTCGGGGACGAAGTGAATCGTCGCTATCAGATCTCCTCCGATCCGGTCGGGGTCTACTCCAAGACGCGCGAGGAGGCCTATAACCTGTATAAGCTCTTCAAGCCGCTCGACGCCAAGAAGCACTCGACAGTGGACCAAGTGGTGTCGATGTTTGCGTTTGTGCCGCCCATGGCGCAGCAGCAGGCCAACTATCAGGTGTTGCAGAGCTGGGCCAAGGAGCTCGACACCATCGACCGAAAGAGCCTGCCGCCCGAATATGAGAAGAAGTGGGACGAGGCGCTCAAGTACGTCAAGGTGAAGCCCTACACCATCGACGATGTGCCCGAGGCGCTGCGCGCGATGTTCCGAAATCTGCCGTCTACGAAGCCGGAAAATCAAGGTTTCCTGACGTTCATCTACCCCACGGTCGACCTCTGGGACGGCAAGCAGATGCTGGCGTTCTCCGACCAAGTCGAGACGATTCACACGCCCGATGGCAAGGAATACCACGCAGCCGGCACGCCGATTCTGTTCGCCAAGTTGGCGCGGATCGTGTTGCATGACGCCCGGTTTACGGTCGGGATCACCACCATCCTGCTGCTGCTGTTGCTGCTCGTCGATCTGCGCTCGCCGCTGCGTACGTTCGTGACGCTGCTGCCGCTCATGCTCGGCGTTGGCTGCATGCTGGGCGCCATGGCCGTGCTCAACATTCGGCTGAACTTCATGAACGTGGTCGTGTTTCCGATTGTGCTCGGATATGGCCTGAGTCACGGCGTCTATCTGATGCATCGTTTTGAAGAAGGCGCCAGCCCGATGGAGGCGCTGCGCTCCGTTGGCACCGCCGTGGCCTGCTCAACGCTGACCACGTTGGCCGGCTGGGCGGCGTTGATGGCCGCGGCCCATCGTGGCATGCAGTCCATGGGTACGCTGGCGTGTTTGGGCATGACCGCGACGCTCATCGTGACGTTTACCGTGATGCCGGCGGTGATGCAGCTCATGCACGACCACCGCACGAGCAAGTCCTAGCTGGGAGAGTCCACACCCCGCGCGCCCGTTGGAGGCCCGAATGGATCGTTCGTCACCGCGTCTCGCTTGCTATGTCCTCGCTTGCTTCGTCCTGGCTTTCACGGCGGCCTGCTCGCCCGTCAGCCACGTGCAGATCCGCGATGACTTCGACCGGGTCGACCGCACCGCGACGTACCGTGTGCACCTCGTGACGGCGCCGCTGCCGGCCAGCAAAACCGCGCCCAAAGGCGACGCGCAGCTCGGCGCGCTCTACGGCGCTATCGCGACACGCTACGTCAACCAGCATCGCGACTTCATCGTCCGCAAACAGAGCGCGCAGGCCACCGCCACGCAAGCCGACTGCGGCGAACGCATCGAGGCGGTGCTGTGGCTCGCTCCCACAGCGGTTGTGAAGGGCGGCGACGTGCGGGTGCGGGTCGCGGGGCAGCTACGCCGCTGTAAGGGCTGGACACGCATCTGGTCGGCCGAGGTGCGCGAGGTGTGGCCGTCGCGCGACGACCAACTGCTGGAGCTCACGAAGCGCTACGTCAGCCAGCGCGGCGCCATCGCGGAGATCCACGCCGGCCCGGCCTTTCGCGCGCTGCGACTGCTGCTGGACACGTTGCCGCGGCCGAAGCTGATCAAGGAAGCCGACATCGACGAGAAGATCGAGCTTTAGCCGAAATGGATTCCAGATCTGTGTGGATCTAGACAACGCCGACGCCAGCCGAGCAGCCCACGCGGGTCGTCGTGGGGTGCTCGGCCGGAACCTTGTTCTGCAAGCGCTGGCGGTGCGCCCAGTGGTCGCCCAGTGGCCGCCCAGTGGTCGCCTAGCTCGCGCTGACCTTAGGCCGTGGCGAGGTTCTTAATGTGAGCGAACTTGAACAGCGAGCGCCACTTGAGCGGGCGAT
The DNA here is from genome assembly GCA_937910235.1 of uncultured Myxococcales bacterium. Lineage (GTDB taxonomy): Bacteria > Myxococcota_A > UBA9042 > UBA9042 > UBA9042 > UBA9042. The sequence goes on from CALENB010000036.1 coordinate 10,033, forward strand.
AGTCCGTGCCTTGGCGCTCGCCGTTGAGCACGCTGATCTCACGGCCGGGGATCGCGGACTCCGGGTCCGGATGCGCCGCGGGGTTGTTGCTGCGGATCAGGCAGCTCTCGATGTCCTGCATGAAGTCACGTGTATCGCGGCCGAGCGACGAGCTCTCCATCTCGCCGAGCATGACCAAGACCTGCGAACCGGCCGGCGCGAGCTCTGCGGCGCGCTCGTGGGCAGGCTGCGGCTGCACGATGCGTGAACGCAGCGGCTGGCCAGAGGTGTGGCCAATGTGCAACAGCGCGATGTCACGCCACACGTCCGCTTCTTCGTCGAGCGTGGCGGAGAGCAGGGCATAGAAGCCCTTCTTGATCTTCAGCAGCGGGTGAGTCGACGTCTCGATATCCGACAACGGGATTGCGTACTCACTCCAACTCAATTTCGCACGATCCATGATGGAACCTTCCTACGGGTTAGCGCCAAGACGGGGGGACACCCGCTGGCCAGGGGACTGAGCGAGCCACTATGGATCAAGTCGATTCAGATTCCCAGGCAAAAACACACAACTACAGAAAAAAGACGGCGAGAACAGCATTGAAATGCCGAAACGCTGGTGGAACGGAGACACCAGCAACGCGTATTCATGTGTTCTTGTTTGGTTTATTGGCGCGTGGAATAATCACGTGCGCGATAACGGCTACGTCCCGCGTCGGATCAAACCGTCAGAGCGTCGGCCAGTTGCCACGACTCGCCGGCTCGGAAGCGGCCGCGGTCGTCCTGGGTCACGCGGGCCAGCGCGATGGACGGGTCGTGGGTGAAGAACAGGCGTCCGCCACGGCCGACGAGGTCTCGGAGCAGCGCGGACTTCTCGTCGATCAGCAGCTCGGGGAAGCGGTCGTAGCCCATGGTGATGGGCAGGTGCACCCACGGCACCCCCGGGATCAGGTCGCCGGCGAAGACGATGGCGCCGTCGTCGCTTGGCACCTCCACCAGCATGAGGCCGGGGGTGTGGCCATGCGAGAGATGCAGCGGATAGTCCGGGCCGAGCGTGTCGGACCGATCGCCAGTGACGACCTCCAGGCGGCCGCTCGCCTCCAACAGGGGCTGCAGCTCGGGGATGTAGCTGGCGCGGTCGCGCTGGTGCGGTGAGAGGGCGCGCTGCCACGCCTGCGCACCGACGACGAAGCGGGCGTTCGGAAAGAGCAGGGCGGGCGCAGTGGCTGGGTCGTACGGCGTCAGCAGTCCACCGGCGTGGTCGAAATGCAGATGGGAGAGCACGACGACGTCGATGTCAGCGTCACTCAGGCCAAGCTTCGCCAGCTCGCCGAGCAGCACATGGTTCGCTTCCACGATACCGAAGCGGTCGCGCAACTTCGGCGGAAAGAAGGCGCCCACGCCCGTCTCAAGCAAGATGCGGCGCCGCACGACACCATCCTCGGCCTCCTCAATCAACATTGCCCTGCAGGCCAACTCAATACGATTGCGGTCGTCCGGGGCCATCCAGCCGGCCCACACGGCCTTGGGTGCGTTGCCAAACATGGCGCCGCCGTCGAGTTTCTGGCTATTGCCCGAGAGGGCCCAGATGCGTCGTGTGATCATGTCGGTCTCCAAGGTGGACGCATCGTCGTAGCTATCGTCGTAGCGCATCGTCGTAGCGCGTCGGAGTGGCGCCAGAACGACGGCGGCCACCGTCACGATAATCGTGGCGGTGGCCGTTGTCGTGGCTTTCGTGGCTATCGTCGCCCAGCTCGGCTCGGCTCAGCAGCTCGACTCAGCTCAGCGGGATATGAATCTCAACGAACTCGTTCACAAACGCGCCGGTGCCCGAGGCGTCGGAGAATTCGCTGATGTACGGCGTGGACTGGCCGGCCGTGCCCGTCTGGCCAGAGCCAGGGGTCGCGGAGCCGGGATCTTGACCCGCGGTCGTCCAGGACGCCTCATCTCCGGCCTTTCCGACGGGCAGCTTGCGCTGGTAGTTGGCCTTCGAGCCGGTGGCGAGCTTGACGGTGGGGCCGTCGACGACCTTGCCGGCGGCGTCGGTCAGCGTGAACGCTTCGTCGCCGTTGATGAGCGGAAACTTATTCTGGGAGTCCACGAACACCACGGTCTTGCCGAAGGTGACCTTCCAGAACGTCTCGAACGTCGCTTGTGGCGAGTTGCGCGAGATGACGAGGTAGCCACCGGGGGTCACCAGGGTGCCGGCGGCGAAGGTGAACTTCAGATCGCTGCCGGTCTGCGAGATCTGCCAGCCGCTCAAGTCGACGGAGAGGGACGACGGGTCCACGACCTCCAGGCTGGTCGTGATGTCTTTGCCGCCCGCCGCGCCCGAGACGCTGACGGTGCCCTTCGCAGGTTTGTCGGCCGCTTTGAACTCGAACGTGCCCACGAGCGCGTTTTCCTTGAATTTCAGGGTTTTTGGCGCGCTACCAAAGCTGCCGTCATCAGGCGCGACCGTGACGGTGACCTCCAGACCGAGGGGCGGCGCTGGGTGGTTGAGGGTCACCGTGAAGAGCTGCGTCGCCTTGGTGGGGATCTTCGCCACCATCGGGGTGACGGAGACGACCGATGGGACCGCGCCAGCCGCGACGATCCAGACGGCGACCTTGAGCACCTTCTCGCCCCCCTTCACCTTCGCGCTGAACACCGCTTTTCCGGCCTTCTTGCCGCTCACGCTGACGCTGACGGTGGTCTGGCCGGCTTTGACGATGAACGGCCCGCCGACGGGCTCGGCGACGGTGTTGTCATCGGTGGTGACCTCGACCTCGACGTCCGCCTCCGGCGCGTGGCTCAGGGTGACCGTCAGGCCTTGCGGCAAGGTCGCGCCGCTCGTGCCGACCCACTGGAACGCGCTCGCCGGCGTGACGCTGGCCACCTCAGGCGCGCCGAGCAGAATGTCCTTCGCGTCGCGTGGCAGCAGCTTCATCATCCCGTTGCGGTAGCTGACGGGACCCGTCAGGCCGCTCAGCACCAGGCCCTTCTTCACGGCCGGAAAGTCGGCGCCGACGTAGATTGCGTCGTCGATCCGCAGACCGCCCGCGACCACGAACTCGTTGGTCGCGTCGGTCGAGCCTTCACCCGGCGCCGGGGCGTCGTCGGTGACCTCCACGTTCTTCACGGCGACGAGCAGGCCGTCGTGAATCGAGTCGAACTTGTCCTTCTCCACCAGCTGCTTCACCGCGGCGTTGTCGAGCACACGCGCCACGACGACCTCGGTTTTGCCCGTGTCCGTGAACGTGGTGTCGGTGATCTGCTTCTGGTCGTAGAACGACGCCACGGTGCCGCCCGTGATGTTGATGATCTGGCCGCGCTTGGGCAGCGTGGCGTCCTTGCCGGCGTAGACATAGAGCCCGCCGTGATCGGTCGCGCCGCCCACCGTCTGCACGAAGTAGCCCGCGCTCTCCAACGAGCTGACCACGACGCCTTCGATCGCGACGCGCTGGTCGAGCAGGTCCTTCTTCGTCTTGATGTCCTTGATGGTCACCTTGCAGCCCGCGCTGCCGGGGTTGGCGTAGTCCGGGCAGGGATCACACACGTCGCCCTTGCCGTCTTTGTCCTTGTCGGCCTGGTCGCTGTTGCTCTTCTGCGGGCAGTTGTCCTTGTCGGACGGGATGCCGTCGCCGTCGAGATCCTTGGGGTCGACGGTCTTGCACGTCGTCGTGTCCGCGTCCGTTGGGCACACGTCACAGGCGTCGCCGACGCCGTCGCCGTCCGAATCCGCCTGCTTGCCGCCGTCGAGCGGACGAATGGGGTTGAAGATGGTCGGGCAGATGTCCTTGTCGTTGGCGATGCCGTCGCCGTCCGTATCGTTCGGATCGCTCTTGTTTGCGGCGTTGCTGTAGTTGTTCGAGCCGTTGACGCTGTCGTCTTTGAGCGAGCGGGCAGGCACGCACGACGGCTCGTCTTTCGGCACGTCGCAAGCGAAGAGCGGGTACTTGGGCGTACCGATCGCCGACTTGAGCTCAGCCCAGGTCTTGCCAATGCTGCTCTTCACACACACCGCCTTCTTCGCGCCGCAGACGTCGCCGAGGCTCTCGCACGAGGCGTCCAGCTTGGTCACCAGCGCTTCGCTTCCGGCTAAGACCACGCCGCCACGCATCACGAGCAGGGTGTCGTTGGGCTTGGAGTCGATGATCGCGCGGTGATAGACGCCAGCGGCGCGGTGGAACACGGCGATGTCGCCAGCGTGGCCGACCTTGAGCACACCCATCGCGTCGTCCATGGCGAGGGCGCGGGCGGCGCCGATGGTCGCCATCTCCCAGAGCTGCCAGTCCTGGAAGTAGCCGTTGAAGTGGTACTGGTTCAGGTACGCCGCGCACGACAGCTCGCGCACCATGTTCATCGAGCCGCTGGGCAGCCAGTCGACGCCGAGACCGATGCTCACGCCCATTTTGTGGGCCATCGTCACGCGTGCGGTGTCGCCGTACAGGCTCACGTTCGAGCGCGGCGACCAGATGAGCTTGCCACCCTTGGCCGCGAGCAGGCCGAAGTCCGTGCCGGTCAGGCCGACGCCATGGATCAGCGCGATGTGGCCGTTGATGGCGTCTTTTCCGCCGGTCTGCTGCCCGCTCAGGCAGAGGAACTCGTTGCGTGCGGCCAGGTCGATGCCTTCAGAGACGTGGGGCGCCCAGGCGTCCTTTGTCGTGGGGCTAGGAGACTTGTCGTACGCGCAGCCCGCGTCGAGCTTGGTGCCGCCGCTGTCCGACAGGGGAAAGGTGTCGTAGAGCGCGCCGGGCTGGTCGAGGCCGTTCTTGCCGGAGCCGGTCGCGTCGAGATCGCGCATGAGGCCCGACAAGTCGCCCGATCCGAAGATCGCGGTGCCGCCGGTCAGGATGTAGCGCAGCTCGCCAAACGCCTTCTCGTCGGTGCTCGCGCCGCCGCCGCTGACCGTCACCTTCGGGTTGCCGCCCTTGCCCTTGCGCCAGTCGTGGCGGTGCTCCCAGCGCAGCGCCGGGTCGACGCCCGCCTCTTTCGGTACCCACGGCCGACCGTTGAGCCAGCCGACGTGGTTGTGCGCGTCAATGAGGCCGGGGGAGACCACCGCCTCGGGGCAGAGGACCCAGGTGTGATCCGTCGCCTTCGTCGCGCAATCGCAGCCAACACACGTGATCTTGCCGGCTTCGATGATGACGCCGCCGCCAGCGATGACCTTGCCGCCGGGCAGCAGCAGGTCGCCTACGACGAGCGTGCCTTTGGTGCCGGTCTTCTCGACCGAGCAGCCCTCTGCGCCGGGTGCCTTGGTCGGGGCCGGCGTGCCTGTGCAGACCTCGACCTCGCCGCCGGTCGACGTGTCGCCGCCGTCCGCGCTGGTGCCGTCACCGCCGGTGGTGCCATCGGTGGCGCCGGCATCGGTCGCCACGGCGTCCTTCTTGTTGTCATCGTCGGTGCCGCAGCCGCCGAGGCTGAGCGTGACGACCAGCGCGGCGAGCGCGGTCAGATGGAAGGGATGTGTGTGCCGGGTCATCGGGGGCCTCCGCAGGATTTTGCGCGCAGAGCATGCGGGCGCCCGTGCCGCGCGACAAGGCCCAGGCGTGTTTGCTGCGAAAATCAGGCCTTTTAGCCGCCCGGCGTGACGTCGCAGAGCTTGCCGCCGGGTGGCGTCCACTTGCCGTCGCCGTCCACATCGACGCGAATCGGGTTGGTGACGACGCGCGGCACCTTCGCCGCGTTGACCCCCTGCAAGCCCTTCGGCATCGGCTTCTTGCCGAAGGCGAGCACCACGATGTGGCTGTCTTGGCTGAGCGGCACCGTCAGCGTTGTGTCCAACTTCACCACGCCATCCGGGGCCGTCGTGGGCACGTCGAGCGCCGTGTCGCAGTTGACCAGCACGACCACACGGGTCACGTCGATCTCCGGGATCGCCTCGATCCGCACCTTCATGACGACGCTGCCGACCGCGCCGCCAGCGCCGCTCGCCGTGACGGTCACCAGCTCGCCGGGCCCCTTGCCGTCGATCGTCACCCGCGCAAACGCGCCGGCGCTCACCATCGTGCGGCCCGCTTTGACGGCGTCGATCAGCCAAGCGTCAGTGAACGCGGCGAGATCGTCCTTCGGCACTTTGAAGAACGTGCGCGGTTGACCCGGCGGACCGTCGCCATGCACATCGGTGACCCCCAGCGCCGTGATGCGGTGGCCGCCGTTCCAGAAGCTCATCCAATCCTCGAAGGTGCCGGTCTTGGTCGGCGCCGCGCTGTCGAGGAACACGCCGCTGTCCATGCCGTTCAGCAGCTCCACCGCGTCGAAGTTCCAGGACCACAGCGTCGCGCCGGCCGGCAAACCTACCGCGGTGGGATCGGTCAGCGTCGCGCCGATCTTCAGGCGATCCCAGCCGATCACACACAGCCAGTTGCAGCCCTTGCGCGGGTGATTCAGGGCCACAAACCCGGCGCCGCGGGCGTCTTCCGCGGCGTAGATCTGGTCGATGTCGAGGCCGTACCACTTGACTGGCGCGCCGCGGCGATGACTTGGATCGGGCTTCACGCCCACCATGTTGGTGTGCTCGGGCAGCGTCGCGGTGACCTCTTGCCCCGCCACCCCGCGGACCCACTTCGCCACGCCGGAGGCCTCGCGGGCGGGCTCGGAGTTCACGATGATCTCGTGCTCGGTGTGGATCACCACGTCCAGCCCCTCCGCCGCCGCGCCGCGGTACCGCTCCGCCAGCGGCACCGTGCTGTCTGGGCTCGGGGCGGCGTGAACGTGGCCGTCAAAGGACATCCACCCGCTGGTGTCGACGACGCGCTTGAGGATCGGTTTGACGAGGGTGGACTTGTTGGGCGCGACGATGACGGCGCCGGACCATGGCCGGTAGTGATACCCCCGCGTGACGACCAACGTGTACGCGCCCGGCGGCACCGGGAAGCTGCCGACCCCGCCGGTGGCATAGACGAGGTCCGTCGGCGCGCCATCGCTGTCGAAGAGCGTGAGCCGCGCTGGCACCGGATTGCCGTCGCCGTCGCGCACGTCGTGGCCTAGCAGGCCTGGCGGTCCATCGCGCAGCTCCACGTCGGTGAACGGCCCCGCGCCTTCGGCGACCGTGACCGGGGCCCCCGCCGTGCGCCCAGGAATGCGGGCGATCAGCCGCAGGTCGCCCTTGGCGCCAAGCCGCGGCACACGCAGGCTGTAGCTGCCATCGGTCGCCGTTCGCGTGCTTAGCAAGGTCGCAAAATCGCCCTGGTTGCGCCGCCGCTCCAAGACCACCGTGCCGCCGCCGATGGGCGTGCCGGTGTCCTCCTCGCGCACGACGCCGCTCACCGTCACGCTTGAGAACGTGGCGCCGCCGATGGAGATGCCCTCCAGGCTGGCCACCGCCGAGGCGCTGTCGCCCTTACCGACGCCAACCCAGTAGCGTTGCAGGTCTGAGTCCCCGGGGGCTCCCTGCTTCGCGAGGGCTAGCGGGTCGGCCAGCTGATCGATGGGCACCAGCGCGTCCACGCCGGAGATGTGAGCCGTGGCGAGGTTGGCGGCGTCGACGGCGATGACGATGGCGCCGGCCTTGGCGCTCCCCGTGATCCAAGGCAGCCCGGTCTTCAGGCCGAAATTACCAAACGACAACGTGCCTCCCGACCACACCTGCTGCGCAGTGGCGTCGTCCACAAACGCGGCGAGCCCGACATGCAGCTCCTGCGCGCTGTTGGTGGTGTTGATGGCGACCAGCTCGATTTGGATGACGGCTCGCCCCGGCTCCAGCGTGTAGTCCAGCGCGAGCTGCACGCCCAATGGGACGCTGCGGAGCTTGGGTTTCTCGGCCAGATAGGCCTCCTTGATCAGCGCGAGCTCGACCAGCCAGAAGAAGTCGTCTTGGCCCCAAACCCGCAGTTTTGCGGCCTTTCCGTCCGAACCGTCAGCCAGCACCTCGGCCTTCACGCCGCGAAAGGTGCGCAGCACGCTGGCCGTGATGTCGGTGATGTCGATCTTACCAATGAGCGGGATCAGCTCGCCGAACTGCTCTGGCGCCGCTTGCGAACAGCCATTGAGCGCCACCGCGTCCACGAGCAGGCCGCCGTAATAAGCATACGTGTGCTCGGTCTGGGTCGGCGCCTTGATGACAAAGGCCGCGTGTTCGTTGGCCAGCATCCAGTCGCCCTTCGCGGCCACCGAGGCGGGCCCCTCAAAACGCTGCAGGTCGGTCGTCAGCTGCCGCACAAGCGCGCGCCCTGGCTTCGGGCAGCCATCGGTGAACGCGGGGCTCGGCAGGCCGGGTTGGGTTCCCGTGTCCATTGCGCCGGTGTCTGTCGCGCCGGTGTCTGTCGCGCCGGTGTCTGTCGCGCCGGGCGTGATGTCGTCAACGCCGTCTAGCTGCTCGGCGTCGGAGCCCGCGTCGGTCGTCGCGTCGCTTGTGGTGGCCGCCTCTGGGTCGTCGCTGCATCCCGCGCACGCCGCCGCGAAGAGCAGCAAGACCAAGCAGCAGCGGGCGGTCACGCGCGATTGTCCAGCCGGTGTGGTTCTGAAACCCGCACGATGTGACATGAAACCCCCAGTTGTTCGCCTTGTAGCGCGCGTCATTTCAATTGACTCTCAGCGGCTTGAGGATGCATCACCGGGCGAACCCTGGTCTACTCATTCCCCGTGTGCGGAGGCTCAGCACCATGTCCCCACAACGCCTGCTCCTCGTGCCGCGGGTCTCCCCTGTTCTGGCTCGCGCAGCCGCACAGACCGTCACCCCGTCTGCGTCTCGGCCGCGGTGAGCGTGGCTGCCGGACTGCCCGCTTGGGGCGGCGCTCGATCGCGACCACGCCGCCGCGGCGCTTGCCTCGCCGCGCTCGCTGTCGTGACGGGTCTGGGGTTGGTGTCAGCGCCGCTCCAGGCGACGACACCGGCGGCGTCCGTCACCGGCGGCGGGCGATGTAGCCAGCGCGCAACGCCGTGCACCGAGGTCGTGCCGCAGGCCGGGTCGCCGTGCCGCCTTGTACCCTTGGCCAAGCCGAACTGCCCGTGCATCGACGTTGATTCGGTCTCGGCGTCTGGGTGCTTGGCGTGCGAGTCGAGCGCCGCAGGTCGGCGATGGCAGGTGCGTCATACGAGCAAGTCCGGCGACGCGGTCTGCCGCTCCGCGATCGATTGCTTTGGCCGGCCAGGGCCGAGCGGCTCGGCCTACAGCGCCGCAACGACCTGCGACAACCGCGACGTCGCCGGGCGGTGTGGGCTGTGTGTGGAAGGCAGCTTTCGGGAGCCGACCACGCTGGTGCCCGGGTCGGACGCTTGTCTGTGGCCGCGCGCCGGTGCGACCGCCGCGCCGCTGTGGACCGCCACGGTCGTGAACGGCGTGACACTGCCCGGTCTGACACTGCCCGGTCTGACACTGCCCGGTCTGACACTGCCCGGCGTGACACTGCCCGGCGCGGCGGCGCAACGGCCACCGTCGGCACGGCCGCCGACGCAGCTCGTGAGCGGCGCCTGTACCAGCGGGAGTCCAAGCAAGCCGTGCGCGACGACACGGTGTCGACCTGACCGCGGCTGCGGCGTCGCCTCACCGAACCTGTGTAGTCGCACGGAGTGGGGATACCCCGCCGCCTACGTCAAGTTCGGACCGCTGGCGACGCGTCACCGCGCGGGGCGTGCGGCGCTCGGGGTGATTGAATCGATGCGATTTCACGAGATGACGGCGCTGATCGCTCGGAAACACGGGACGGAAGCTGAGGGAGCGGGCGGCCAGCGCGTGGCGGACTGGCGCGCGGTGATGCGTCGCGTCGGCCGAACGCCGGGGCGGTCGATGCGCCCGTTGCCGATGCACCAGCCCGCGATCTCCAACGCCTGCCACGTGCTCTGGCACGAGCCGATCGTGACCGAGCGACTCGCTGCGCATGGCGGGCCACGCCGCAGCACCTACCGCTACCGGTACTGTCAGCAACCCAACGGTTGGGGCGCGTGGGCTGACGCCACCAACAAGTGCGGGGTGTTCGAGCCAGCGTCGGGGCTCGCCACAGACCTCACGACGGGCGCCCCGCGGGGCGCGGAGGCCGATGACGCGCGTGTCGGCGCGCGATTGGCCGTGTGCTGTGACGGCAGCGGCGACACCTGCTGGCCCTGCGCCGCAAGCGAGGCCGCCCCGGCGTACTGGCTGTTGCACTGCGCCGCCGGCTACTTCGGCGACGCGCACCGGGCGTGGTTCTATCTCAGCGCCCGGTGGGGCGGCCACACCTATCCACCGACGTGCTCGGACTTGCACCCAACACAACGGTATGGGGGACTACCGCGCCGCGACGGCCGGTCTGGGGCTGGGCGCGCGGCCCACTGGTGGGCGCGCGGGGCGCAGATCGCCGCCGCCGCCAATCCAGTCGCCGCGTGGCGCTCGCAGCGGATGCGCGGCCTGTTTCAGCAGGTCAGGAGCGTGGCTGTTGTCGACAATGGCGTGACGTGGACGGAGAGCGTGCCGTACGTGCCTTGCCGATTACAGACCCAGGCGCGCCGAGAAGCCAACGCCGCCGGCTTCTCCCTCTGCCGCGCGATCCCACCGCCAGCAGCGAACCTCGTCTTGTGCGATTGGTCCGCCGCGTGCGCTGGCGCCGACGCCGTCACGCACTGTGATCCGCAGCAGCTGTGCATGTCGCCGCCCGCGGCCGCAGGCACGGCAAAGCCCAACGTGTGCTCCGCGAGGTCGGCGCTTCCGACGTCAGCCGCACCGCCGCCGACCACCGCGACGCAGCCGCAGCCGCAGCCGCAGCCGCAGCCGCAGCCGCAGCCGCAGCCCAAATGCCCCGACGGTCACCTGTTCAAGCCGTCGCGCCGGCAACTAGGCAGCCGTCCTCGCGTTGGCAAAGAGAGCTGCACTATCCAACACCCTGGGCGCTTTCTTCCGCCGACCAAGTCAGCGGGTGGCGACGATCCATCTTTCCACAGAGGCCCCAAGATTCGATATTGGATTCAGGGCGGCGCGGCGCCGGGGGGCGACGGCTCTGCGGACCGACCTTTTTCGTCGGTGCATGAAGCGTTGACGTCGAATCGGCGGCTGCGATGCGACAATCTCGGCCGCAACGTGGGCCTGCAGGCGTGGCTCGCGCGCGCGACGCACCTCGACACAGTTGCGCCAATCGACGGCGTTCCGGATTTTAACGCTGGGGTCGCGATCGAGCTGGTCGTCACCGAATCAGCCAAGGCCGGTCTACATCCAGTGTTGGCGACTGGGGCCGACCACGCGGCGATCGAGGCACATCATGGCGGCGGCATCGCGCGACTCCTGGTGGGCTCAATTCGTCGGCGCTTGGGCTGCAAGGTCATCGTCACCTCGCGGGTGTGGTCGGATCACGGCGTTCCGAAACCAAGCCTGGCGTCCTGTGTGGCGCCCGCGGGCTTCCGTCACGGACAGCCAACGACGTGCCCACTGATCTCGGAGATCTTTCCGCCCGGCCAAGCGCAATCCAAGGCCACCGTGCCGGCAGGCATGCCGTGGCGGTATCCGCTGGGCGCCGTGAGTCGGGCCGCGTCCGAGGGGCTGCTTCCCTATCCGTACGGCGAGTCCTACGTCGGCGGCGTCATCGCTGAGGCGTATCGACCTCAGGGCTGTCTGTGCGCCAACGGCGCGGCGATCGGGCCTAGGTCGCCGGGCGGCGCGCTCACTAT
>CALENB010000037.1 GCA_937910235.1 uncultured Myxococcales bacterium
CGTATGCGGAGGCGTCGCATCGCTTTCGCGCTGGGGAGTGGGACGTTGATTTCCCTCTTGGCACCTTCCGTCCCGGAGGCGGTTTTGTGGCGGGTTGAGGGCGGCTGACTGTGGCGGCCGCGCGCGATGGCACGGCGCCAGCGTGGCGTGGCTACAGCGGTGAATGCGGGTGAACCAAGCGGGGCTCTGCGAGGAGGTAGGCGAGTAGCGGGGGTGATCGTGAGTAGCACGCGCGGGCGTGGATGGAGACGCACGCGCTCGGGCGGGACGCAAGGGTATGCGCCGCGAATCGCCTGGCACGTATCGAGGGGCTACTTGCGGCTACTTGCAGATATTCGCGCTTGGCCAAGGCGTCAACGCCGGTCCGCCTGCGGGCATCACCACCGCGTCGGCCGTGGCCATGCATTTCGCCGCCTCGCCGCTCGGCACCAACGTCAGCGCCTTCATCGGCCCGCCCAACACCTGAGGGTCGGCGCACTCGTCGTCGATGCACTTGACCTTGTCGTCCATGTCCTTGTGACCAGGTCCGATGTGGAAGCAGTGCGCCTTCGGTTCGAACGGGATCATGAAGTGATGTTTGAAGCGGCACAGCAGCGAGTTACCGCCGAGGATCTTGCCGCTACTCTCGCAGCTCGGACTGATCTTCGGCAACTCCTTCATGAAGGCCACGCACTTATCATACCCGTCAAATTGTTTATTCGGACCCGTACAAAACTGCTCGTGATACGCGCAGATGTCCGCGATCCCGACGGTGCTCGACAGCGTTCCGAAGTGATAGAAGCTGCTCACCATCTCGGGCACCGCCGTCGCTTTGCCAAGCTGTGACGGCGCCTGGCTGACCAGCGGGATGTCGATGGAGCGAATGGTGGTGTTGCAGCCAGCGAAGCCAAACACCATCTCGTAGTAGCCGTCAGCGGTGGTGAGGCAGTCCAGCGAGCGCACTGAGAGGCGGCTGCCGGTGATGACGGAGGAGCCGTCGGGCGCGAAGTGCAGCATGCTGTCTGCGGTCTGGTCGCTCGCCACGGTGAGGTGCCATGCGTTTCTGTTGATGTCGGGCAGGATGATGGCCAAGTACTCGACCATGTTTTTCATGGTCTTGTAGCGGCCAATGCCGTACGGGACGGCGACGTAGGGGGTCTTTCCGTCCGCGCTGTCAGGGTCGAGCACGACGGCAAACTCAGCGAGCAGAGCGTCGTAGTTGACGCATCCCTTCGCGGCGCCGCCGAACTTGTCGAACCACGCCGCGAAACCAGCGGCCGACTTGAATCGTAGCGCGTCGATCTTGGCGTCCGATTGTGCGCAGCTGCCGCCGTTGTAGGTCTTCGCTGCGCCGGAGTTGACGCCGGAGGCCGTGACTGCGGCCGCGCAGTCGGGCGTGGGCACTGGAACTTTGAGCGCAGGACAGAAGGCGTTGAGGCCGTTCACGAGGGTGTCCAACTGATCCTGACCCTGCGCGCCAACACCCATGACAGATCGCACAAGCGGCGAGCAGGAGCAGGCGTCATTCTGGAACTTGACGAAGGCTTGACAGCATTTGGCGGACGGGGCCGTCGGCGACGCAGCAGTCGGGCAGACGGGTTGCATCGCCCCGAGATCAGCCAAGCAGAGGTTTGAGTTGGTCGCCGGCTCTGTGACGGTCTCCGCCGATGCGTCGGTCTCCGCTGATGTGTCGGTGGGCGTCTTCGCCGCAGGTTCGTCGGCGGCGGCGCAGCCGACCGCAGCGGAGAGGACTAGGCCAGCGAGCCCACAGGCCAGCGTTGATGAGAGCTTCCGGTTCACCGCACACCTCACGAGATTTAGTTGGCGTTCACAACAGGGGGGGGGATTGATGATGAACCTTACGACCCGGGACGTCGAGCCGCGTCGCACCAACGCGCCCGGCGGCCATCCGATTGTTCGGGCGCCTGAATCTCCGCGCGTGTCGCTTCGATGGCGATGCCGCGCCTCGTGCGACGCCGGCAGAACGAAGGCGCTCGGCGTCTAGGGCCAACTCGGCGGCGTGAATCCACCGGGGAAACAGGTGGTCATGGTCCGAATCTTCGGTACAAATGACGCCGCCGGCAGGTGCGGTTTCGTGCTGATTAGAAAATGGTGCGGGCTCAGCGGGTCTTTGCGCGCGAACTCGAACGTCACAAACCACACCATGGCATTTTCGGGCGGCAACACGGTCGTGACATCACATTTGAACGTGTTGCTGGGTGTGCTGCACTTGAGTTGAATGTCGCCGTATACTAGGCCGCCATCGGTGGACCACCAGAGCCTCGCGTCAGCTAGCGCCCAGAGGTCGGTATTGTACGCCGGCGCGGTGGCTCCCACCCAGGTCGCCGCGCCCACCTGCTGCATGGAGGCCCACATGTCGTGGATCGAGCTGTAGGCCTTGTCGATCTTGAAGTGCGATGCGAACCAGGCACGCTGCGCACCTTTCGCGGCCATGTCGGCGCGCTCGGCGATCTTCTTGGCGGACTCCACACCGCTGATGGCGTAGCAGCCATGGTCGAAGTTCGCGACGATGGCGCGATTGTGGTCGCCGTTGATCGCGTTCAACGTGTCGAAGGTCTTCGCGTCGGCGGTGAGCGGAAAGAACTCGTCGGTGCTGCCGTTGACCAGAAACACCTTGGCGCCGGCGTTGGTCCACGCGACAGCGGGATCGATGAGCTCGGCGATCAGCTTCTTCCACCTCGGCGATTGGACCGTATATCCGGCCTTCTTGAGCAACACGTGCTGCCAAGCGTCCGGCGACTTGGTGGCTTCGTCCCAAGCCAGCGTGGCTGACAACGGCACCGCCGCTTTGATGCGTGAATCCTGCCCCGCGGCTAGCCAAGTGGCGACGCCGCCCGCGGAGTAGCCAGTCATCCCCAGCTTCTCCGGGTCCACCTCGGCGTGGTGCGCCAGGCACGTGAGCGCCCGCATCCCGGCGACGGTGTGGCCCCAGAACCAGCTGCCACGTACGTCAGGGATGGTGTCGAACATGCGCTTGCCCTCGTCGTGGCCTGCAGGCAGCCCCTCGCTCGTGTTGTTGGCCGCGTCGCCGCCCCCCGGTCCGGTGTACGCGATCACAAAACTGCCCGTGCGCGACGCTACGCCCGCGGCGTCGCTCAGTTTGGCGTGTCCGCCGAGGCCGTGCGCTTGGACGATGCCAGGCCGCTTCCCTTGCACATTTTGTGGCCGCGCCGCGAAACCCCGAATTTTGATGGGTTTGAGCTCGCCCCCGATCGACTCCCAGCTCATGTAGCTGACCTCAAACGTGTTGAGGAGCACATTGTCCAAGACGATGTTGTCGGTCTTTTTAAACGTACAATTTGCCGTGCTCACGTCGGTGATCAGCTGCATGTCCCAGGTCTTGGTTGGGCCGGGTTGACCGTCCGCGGTCCTGGCGGCGTCCGTCGTCACCGGAACGTCGGCTGAGGCGTCTGTCGTCGTGTTGCCTGAGGCGTCTGTCGTCGTGCCAACCGGGTCATCGCCGTCAGCCACAGCGCTGTCCGCCTCCGGGGCGTCGCCAAGCGCTGTGGTGTCCGTGACTGCATCGGCGGACACGTCCGTCGTCGCCGTCGATTCAGGGCCGTCTCCAGCGCAGCCGAACGCGGTGGTCGCGGCCAGCAAAAGCCCCGCAAAAAGCTTGAAAAGTAGGGCCATGAGCAACCTCGAGTCGCGCGTTGTTCGCTTCTGAATCGACAGTGTACACCTTTGGGCCCGGTACCAAACTGCCGTGACGCTGCCGCGATACGTGCCTGGCACGTGGGCCACGATAAGTGCCTGGCACTTATCGTGGCGGCCGCCCGCCTCTCAGGGCGCTTGGATCTCCGCGCGCGGCCCCCCTGTGGCGAGGATCGCGTCGACAGCGGCGGCGATGCGCTGCGGTTCATCCAGGGCATTGGGCCAGTGCGGCGCGAGTCGCAGCCAGCCGTCCGGGCAGGCACACGAGATACCGTGCCCGGCGAGCGCAGCCCACCACGCTGGTGCGCCCGCGTGGCCGGGCGGCTGCAGACTGAGCGTGCCCGATCGACCTGCAGGATCAGTCATTCGAGCACTAACAAACCCGCGCGCGACGAGCAGCGGCTCCATCGCGTCATGCCAGGCCTGCACGTGGTCGTAGATGGCGTCGATCCCGATCTCCCGCAGCAGCCCGACGCTCGCCTCCAGCGCGGCGATGCCGAGCACGTTCGCCGAGCCACCCTCGACCATGCCGGCGCGTTGCACGATGGGGCGGTCGTAGCGCAGCAGGCCTGGTCCTTCAAACAGAAAGCTGAACGGCTCGTCGTGGCTGAGCCAGCTCGCCACATTCGGCCGCAACGCCGCCGCGCTCTCCGGCGCCACGTACAGCACACCGGTCCCCTCGCTGCCCATGAGCCACTTGTGGCCCCCTGCGCTGAGGTAGTGAACCCCCGCCGTTTGGACATCGATCGGCACCACGCCCAACCCCTGGATCGCGTCGACAAACAGCTCGGCGCCAAACTCGGCACAGAGCGCACCAAAGACGCCGATGGGCATGTGCTGGCCGGTCGCGAACTGCACCTGGCTCACCGCCACCAGCCGGATCCCGCGACGCAGCGCGGCCTCGAAATCTGCCAGCGCCGCCGCGCGGTCTAGTCGAAAGTCCTCGGCGTCCAACCACACGATCTCCAGGCCGTGGACCGCTGCCGCGCGCTGCCAAGGCGTCACATTGGCCGGAAACTCGCCGCGAAAGAGCAGAATTCGGTCGCCGCGCTGCCAAGGGAGACACAGCGCGATGTCCGTCATGCCAGCCGATGTGTTGGGGATCAGCGCGACGTCGACCGCCTCGGCCCCCATGAGCCTGGCCAGCGCGTGGCGCACTCGGTCGCGCCGCGCCATCTCGACGGGAAACTGGGCGACGCCTTGCCGGCCGTAGCCGTCAAGCGTGGTGATCACCGCGTCTCGCACGGCCGCGCTTGGCGGCGAGATCGCGGCGTGATTGACGTAGACATCAACGTCTAGGGTCGGAAACAAGGCCCGACTGCCCAGCGTGGGCTCATGCATCGCGACTCCTCGGAAAAAACCACGGTGCGCGGTTCGCCCAGTCGAGTTACCCACAACCAGGTCGAGAAGTTCAACCGGCAGGTCATCTCGCGGCCCGTTCTCGCGGCCCGTTCTCGCGGCCCCTTCTCGCCACGCCTGCCGAGCGCTAGGATGCGGCCATGAACGTCGACGCGCGTCAGCCAGATCCGCCTCCCCTCCCAGGGGCCTCCGCGCCGGATTCGCCGCCTACACGGTCGTTTTGGACGGCGTTTGGACCTGGTCTGATCTTCGCTGGCGCCGCGGTCGGCGTGTCGCACCTGGTGCAGTCCACGCGGGCTGGCGCGGTCTACGGGCTGTCGCTGCTGATCGTCGTGCTGCTCGCCAATCTCCTCAAATACCCGGCGTTTCGCTTCGGTCCGCTGTACGCGGCCGCCACGGGGCATTCGCTGCTCGAAGGCTATCGTCGACAAGGCCGCTGGGCGCTGGTGCTCTACGCAGTGCTGACCGTCGCGACCATGTTTACGGTGCAGGCGGCGGTCACCGTCGTCACGGCGGGGCTCGCCAAGGCTATCCTCGGCGTCGACACCTCTCCGATCGTGCTGAGCGCGATTCTACTGGCCATCTGCGGCGGCTTGTTGGGGTTTGGCGACTACAGCTGGCTCGATCGCGTCATCAAGGTCGTCGTCGCCGTGCTCACCGTCTCCACCCTCATCGCAGCGGCGTTGGTGGTGCCGAAGGTGGATTGGGCGGCGATGCGCTGGCTGCCTAGCGCGGACCTGTTCACAGGCAAGCAGTTGCTCTTTGTGGCGGCGCTGGTGGGTTGGATGCCATCAGCCATCGACATCTCGGTCTGGCACAGCCTGTGGACGCTGGCTCGGCGTCGCGACGCGGGCAAAGCGACCGTGCGCGACACCTTGCTCGACTTTGACATCGGTTACATCGGCACGGCCGTCTTGGCCCTCTGTTTTCTGCTGCTCGGCGCTGGCGTCATGCACGGCAAGAACGTGACCATCGCGGCCGGCGCGGGTGGGTTCGCCGCTCAGATCATCAACCTGTACGCCGAGACCTTGGGAGAATGGGCGCGACCGGTCATCGGCGTGTGTGCCTTTGCGGTCATGTTCAGCACTACGCTGACGGTCGTCGACGGCTTTCCACGCGCCCTCAGCGTCCTCGCAGCCCGATTTCGTGGGCCAGAAGCGCCGGAGCGCGCCGCCGAGGAGCTGCGCGAGACCCGTCGCGCCTACTGGTTCAGCCTGGTGGTGCTGGCGCTGGGTAGCCTTGTGGTGCTGATGGTCTTTCTGAAGTCGCTCAAGGCGATGGTCGATCTGGCCACCACGCTCTCGTTCCTCACCGCGCCGATTTTGGCTTGGCTCAATCATCGCGCCGTCTTTGGTGGCGACGTTCCCGCTGAACACCAGCCTGGTCAGGGGTTGCGGCTCGCTTCTTGGGTGGGTATCTGCTTTCTCGGCACCTTTGCGCTGCTCTACCTCTGGCTGCGCTTTCTGACCTGATACGCCGACCTCGACTCTCCTGGAGCGCCATGATCTCTCTTGCGTACGTACCTGGGCGCCGCCTCGCCGCCGTTCTACCTGTCGCGCTCGCCGTGACGCTGCTCGCCGTCGCCGGTTGCGGCAAGCGCCCCGCGACGTCGGGCGTTCAGCCGGTGGCCCAGCCTGCGGACCAACCACCTGTGCCGGCGCCTGCGACCGATCCCGAGGCGCCTGCGGCAGCCACACACGCACCGACCGCCGCGACGGTGACGCAGGCCACCCCGGGCGCCAAGAACGCCAAACCCCGGCTGATCCCGCGCGCCGAGCTGAACCGAATCCTCGCCGCCCTCAATGAGCCCGTGTTCTGGCGCGCGGATCTCAACGGCGACGGCCAGCCGCAGGCCAACGAGGTGTCCGTGCTGTGGTCCCGCACCACCACCGGCAACGCCGCGGACTGGATTAAGTTCGTGCGCGAGAATCGCTTCGGCGTGCAGTGGGCGCGGGCCTACAACCGGGCGCGCTTGGTCTACGTCGGTGGCTGGCCGTGGCGGGACTTGCCGGCGGCGGAGACGGCGCGCCGCAAGGCCGTGATGCGGGAGCTGAACCAGGGACGTCCCACGGTCATCAGCACCGATCTGCGCCAAGAGCCCGCGTATGTGCGCACGTTTGTGGACCACATGGCCAAGGTCGGGCGCTACATCGAGGTGCTCCATCGCCGGCAGCGCGGCGCGACTGGGCTCGACAAGGCGATCGTGGAGCGCGACCTGCCGAGCATGGCGCTCTTCGCCCGCAATCAAGGGCCCTGGTGCGAGGCGCCCGAGACGGAGAAAGACGCCACCTGCCACGGCTCGCCAGCGATGCCGCCGAAGCGCTCGGGGCTCTATCCCATCGCGCTGCAGAAGGCCGATCCGAAGTTCTGTGAGACGCTTGCGAAACACAAAGACGCCAAGCAGCTGCTCTCGCCATTCGTGGTGGTGCGCTACGCAAACGCCGAGAAACCGGGCTCAAAGCCAGCAACGGCAGCAAAGCCAGCAACGCCCGGCGCGTCTGCGAAGCCGGCCGCCGCCGCCACGCGCGACCTCATCGCGGTGCCGTATCCCAAAGCGTTCCCCGACGAGAGCGAGGCCATCGCGCGTGAGCTGATCGCCGGCGCCGACGCGATGGGCGCCGACCCCAAAGAGGCCACCCTCGTCGCCTACCTCCAGGCCGCCGCCAAAGCTTTCCGCGACAACTCCTGGCCGGACGCAGACGAAGCCTGGGCCAAGATGGCGCGCAGCCCCAGCCGGTGGTACCTGCGCGTTGGCCCCGACGAGACCTACTTCGAGCCGTGCAACCGCAAGGCTGGCTATCACATGGTGCTCGCGCGCATCGATCCGGGCTCCGCTGCATGGAAAGCCAAGCTTGAGCCGCGCAAAGACGAGCTGGAGGCCCTCGTCGCCGCCGCCGCTGGCGCGCCTTATGTGGCACGGAAGATTACGTTCCACTTGCCCGAGTTTATCCACATCGTCCTGAACGCGGGTGACAGCCGCAGCGCCACCGGCGCCACCGTGGGCCAGAGCCTGCCGAATTGGGGGCCCGTCGCAGACCAGAGTCGCGGCCGCACGGTGGCGATGACCAACCTCTATACGGACAATGACAGCCGCGACACGCTGAAGCAGCAGACCGCGTCGGTGTTCTGCGCCGCGACCCAAGCGAAGCTCTCGTTCGACTCCGCGCCGCAGACCATGAGCACCGTCCTGCACGAGGCTGGCCACAATCTGGGCCCGAGCCACGCCTACAAGGTGAACGGACAGACCGGCAGCGAGCGGTTCGGCGGGCCGACGGCGTCCATCCTGGAGGAGCTGAAGGCGCAGACCATGGCGCTGGCGTTTAACCCGTGGCTGGTGAAGAAGGGGCTGATCACCCAGAAATTCGGGCGCTCCGCGTGGTTGCGTGACGTCGCCTGGGCCTTTGGTCACATCTCCCGAGGCATGACCACCAGCGACGGCAAGCCGAAGGCGTACTCCCAGCTCGCCGCGGTTCAGGTCGGGCTGCTGCTGGAGGCGGGCGGGTTGGTCTGGCAGGCGAAGGAGAAGGCGGCTAACGGCGCCGACGTCGGTTGTTTCTCTGCCGATTTTTCGAAGTTCGAGTCTGGCGTCGCGGCCATGGCGACGACCGTGTACGGCATCAAGGCGCGCGGCGATGTGCCCGGCGCGAAGCAGCTGCTCGGCCGGTTCGTTCGTGAAGACACCCCGTTCGCCAAGCTGCGTGAGACGGTGCGGCGCCGGTGGTTGCGCGCGCCGCGGGCGAGCTTTGTGTATTCATTGCGGTACTGAGCGTGTTACGCCCCAGCTCCGTTCGCCCCGGTCTCCCAAGGTCGTCCGCATGACAGCATCCCGCAGCCCAGTTTTTGAGCGTTCGCACGGCACCCGGCCACTCCTCGGGCTTGGTGCGGCGCGTTTTGGCGCGGCGCTGTTCAAGGCGCGAGGCCAGTTCACGCAGAGCGACACGGTTACGTCCGACGGCGTGCGTCTCGCCACGTGGGTGGGTGGCGCGCCAGCTGGGCGACCGGTGGTGCTTTTACATGGCTTTTGTGGCGACCACGCGGCGATGCGGCCCCTAGCGCAGGCCATCGCGGACCGACGCCGGGTGGTGCTGTATGACGCGCGTGGTCACGGCAAATCCGGCGGTTTTACGGGATCTGCGCGGATGCGCACGCTGGCGGAGGACCTGCTCACCGTGTTGGCGGCGCACGCCCCGAACGGCGCGGATGTGGTGGGGCTGAGCATGGGCGCTCAGACGATCTTCGAGACGCTGCGGATCGCCGGCGCTGGGACGTTGGGCCGATTTGTGTTCATCGACCAGAGCCCGCGCATCGCCTCCGGTCCCGACTGGCCGCACGGGCTCTTTGGTGAGATGGATCCCGTCGAGCTGCAGCGTGTCTTGGCGGAGATTCGGGCGCAGCCGCGGCGTTTGGCGCAGGCCTGGCTTCGGGGGCTGTGGCGGTCGGATGAGCACTTGGCCATGAAGCTGCTGCTGTCGCCGTCCATGCTGCTGGGGCTGCGGCACGTGCCCGAGGCGACCCTGCGGTTGGCCGACGACATGTTGCAGCAGGATTGGCGCCACGAAGTGCAGCAGCTCGCGCACCCGACGCTGCTGCTCTACGGCGGTCGCTCGATCTATCCGGGCGCAGGGCATTGGATGGCAGACGCGCTGCCGCATGCTGAGCTGGCGTTCTTTGCAGAGAGCGGTCACGCGCTCGTGCTCGAGGAGCCCGATCGCGCAGCTCGCGCGCTGCGCCGCTTTCTACTTGCGTAGCGACAGCCCCAACTTCTGGCACGGAAAATGGGCGATAAAGTCGAGGTTTTGCGCCTCGAACCCGCCCGGCTCCGCCACGCTCCGCCACCCCACATGCCGCTTGTAGTCCGCCGCGATACGCGCCATGGCGGCGCCATTCGCACACCGATCCAGCACGCCCACGACCATGCCGGTCCGATGCATCCCGCCGCCACAGTGAACGTGCAGATGGCCCGTGGGACGCTGACCGTTCGGCCGCAGCAGCGTCTGGTTGATGAGCTTGGCGACGCTGGCGGACGCAGCCGCGCGGCTGCGCAGGTAGGTCGCACGCAACTCAGGCGCCCGCGTCGTGTCCTTTGCGTCGTGCCATGCCTTCCACGCATGCCGCATGTCGTCGCGCCAGCCGCCCTTGGTGGCGTGCAGGTACGTGCCGCCGGTGGTTGTCACCACCTTCGCCTCTGCGTCGTCGAGATCTGCGGTGACCATCTCTCCGTCATACAAGTTCAGCACGTGGCGCACGCCACCCTGGTGCACCAAGCCGTGAAAACAGGATCCTACGCTCGCCGGGTTGGCCGTGTAGCCGCTGCGCACGAGCCAAAGCGCCCTTCCGTCCCGTGTTTTCAGGCCGCTGAGGGGCAGGGCGGCGGCGTTGTGGCGCTGGCCGGTGACGGTGAGGCTGCGAATCGTCCACCAAAATACGGCGCTGCGCACGGCCTTCTCCAGCGTCGCGCGCGCCTGCGGGTCGTCGGGCAGAGAGGCACCGTGCCGCTGGGCGGTTTTGAGCAGATCCGCGGTGATTACACGTGACATGGGATAGGCCGTGGCCGACCACAGCTGCCGGGCGTTGCAGGCCGTGCCAGCCAGCGGGCCGAGTTGGCGGGACGCCGCTGGCGTCAAGTGCGCCGGTGCGCTGGTCGCCGCGGATCCACAGCCGATCAGCAGCTGCAGTCCGACCGTGATGAGCACAGCGCCCCTCACCTGCGCCACCGCGACATCAGCGGTTGCCCGCGCCGCGCTCAGCCGCTTCGCCGGCCGCGAGCTGCCGGCTTGAACGCGCAAAGGCATAGGACTTCGCGTCGTCGCCAGCTAGCGCATACGCGAGACTCAGGCCCAAGTGCACGTCGATGTGGGTAGGCGCCAGCGACAAAGCCGCCAGAAAAGGCTCAATGGCCTCGATGGGGGCCTCCTCGTTTGTCAGCAGCGCCCACGCGTAGTTGAGCTGATCGGCGAGCGACTTCGGATGTTGTTCGGCCAGCAGCCGGAGCTGCTCGACGGCGTTCACGTCATCGGAGTCCGGCGAGAGGGTCTGGGGGTGGCCGGTGTTCACAAAATGGACCAGGGCCTTCTTCCGATCTGGGTCCAGATCGTCAAACCGGAGCAGGAAGCCGTTGTCACGCTCCGATTCGCCATGCACCACACGCGCGATGGTGCCGCTGACGATGACCTCGGCGTCGGTCTTGGGGTGAACGACGGCCACGTCGATCGGCTGACCCGGAAAACACGGGATATTCGATCGCAGAAACACATTGGCGACGCGCAGTCGGCGTTCCATGAACTGCCTGAGATGCTCTTCGTCACCGGGCCGCACCGTGATGAACAGGCTGGTCGTCGTCTTGTCGCGCGACTGGATCTCCGCCGTTGGCGCGCTGACCTGCGGTCTGGCCGCGGGGGCGCTCGTCACCACTGGACGCGTGGCGCGGCCGCCGGCGCCCGGATTGGCGCCAGCGCGCACCTGGCCGCTCTGATCTGCCACAACCGCGGGTCTTGACGCGGCCAGCGGCGCCGCGGCGGCCGACGACGTCTGTGGGGACCCTGCCGCGGACGACCCTGCCGCGAAGGCTTGGGCGACGACGGCGGTCCCGAACGGGCTCGCCTGTGCGACCGTCGGCTCTGGATCGGGACGGGCGCCGGGCGCCGATGGCCCAGTCGGCGCGACGACGTTGGCGCGGGGCTTGTCCGGTTCGGCTGCGCGCTGCGGCGGGCCCGCGCGTTCCTCAGTGGCAGCAGCGGCAGCAGCGGCAGCAGCGGCAGCAGCAGCAGCAGCAGCAGCAGCGGCAGCAGATTCTCGACGCACAACCGGATCAGCCGCCCCGCCCAGCTGCAATCGGATTGAATTCTCGGGTAGCGGCGGCGGCGTGCTGTGGCGTGGCAATGGCGGCGCGGCCTCGTCCTCGCTCAGATCGCCGGCGTCATCAAAGTCATCGAAGAGGCTGTCGATCGCGGACGAGCCGGGCATGGCAGGGGCCGTGGCCGAGGTTGACAGCTCGGAGACCTCGTCGTCGATCAGGTCGCCCCAATCGGACGGCGTGCGCGCTCCACTCCTGGTCGTTCCCTTCGGCGCGAGCAGCTGCGCGATCGGATCGTCTTCGTCGAAGATCTCGTCCGATGCGCGTCGCGGCTGTCGTTGACCAGCGTCAGCCATGGGCAGCACGGGTGGCGGCGGCGCTGCTCTGTCGGGTCTGTTGCGCTGACGCGCCGCGCCAACCAGCGCCTCACGAGCGAGTTCCACGAGCTCGGCGGAGGTCGCCTCATAGGCGGTGGCGGTGGCGTCCACCTCGACGCGATGCGCGATGTTGGCCGGCGCTGCGGCGAGCCCCGGGTCGGCACCAGAGCGCCCCGCCGTGAGCACGTTCAGCACGTCAAGCGCGTCGTCTGGCCCATCCAATTCGAGCCCGGACTCCGACACAGCGCGCGTGCCTGTGTCTTCCAACGCGATCGCGGTGTGGTCCCGCGTATCTTCTTTGGCCCGCACCGCGACCTGTCGCCGCTGCGGGGACGGGGACTTGTGCAGCACGATCGGCACCTTTGGGCGTTGGTGCTCGAACGTGCCCCGAGGCGCAGGCATCTCCATCACGAGCGACGCCGCGAGGTCTGGGTTGTTGGCCGCGTGGTACGTGACCATATTGGGGCGCTCTCGGACGTTGCGCCCGGTCGCCAGCACAAACGCATCCCACTCCCCCGCAGCTTCCTTCGACATGACAAAGAACTCGATGCCCATGCCCGCTTCGTGGCGGTCGTCGTCCTCTCCCTCCACCACGCGCCGCACATGGCCCATGGCGTCGATGACGTTGCCGGTCGGCATCTCGATCTTCATCTGAGCGATGCGGTGCGCCGGGATTGGATCGTCGGTCGCCACAAAAATGCCGCGGCGCGAGACGTCCAAGGTCTTCATCTCGCACCACCCGGCGGGCGTGCGGACTTGAACGGAGAGGTGGATCGGGTGCCGGGTGAAGAAGCGCTTCTTGCCGAGCATCGTAACCTCTAAGAGCCGCCAGGGGGCGCGCGAGTTGCTCGGCGGAGACTACCGCTGCGTGAGCGTGAGGGGAAGCCGAAGCCAGGATTCACGGGCCCGACGACATCGCCGGCTAGTTGGTCGTATCGACGCGACGGAGCAGCAGCGCGTCCACGCGATAGTCCCAAGCGAGTCGGTCGTGGAGCTGCAGCCGCCACGGCAGATCCCGCTCCAGATGTTGCAGGGCGAGCCCGTCGAGCACACCCGGTAGCGCGGCGCCGGTGAGACGCCCGGCGATGAGCCACGGGAGATCGCACGCCAGCGGCAGACCGCGGTCAAGCCGGAGCGAATCGGCCGTAATCTCGGGCTGAAAGTGCCACGGCGAGCTCACGAGCAGCGCGCCGTCGGTCTTGAGCATCGCCTCGCATTGCCCCATGACCGTCCACGGATCCCGCACGGAGTCGACGACGTTCAGCGCGATGATCACCGCGAAGCTGTTGGGGCCAAAGGGCGGGTCGTGCGCGTCGCCCAACACGAGGTGGGTGCGGGCCAGGCGTCGCTGGACGTCCGCTGGCAGACGCAGCGGCCGTCGCTCTAGGGCCCCAGGGCGGCGCAACACACCCAGGCGCGGCTCCGTCGAGGTCGCCATCGCCGCGCCCGCCAGCAGCCATGGGTGACTCTCCAGGCACACCACGGTTCGCGTCGTAACCGGCTTCGACCCGTCGCCTGGCGTCGCGGTCCAGGCCTCGGGCAGCGCGAGCGCCTCGCCACCGAGCGCACCACCGAGCAGCAGCACCGGGCCGGGCGGCAGATCATCCAGGTCGTCGAGAAAAGCGCGCACCCAGCTCAGGTCGGGCTGCGGGACGGGTGGATCGAGATAGGCGCCGAGATGCGCAGGGCCCCAGGTCCAGAGCGATTGCGCCCACGTCGCGTCATCCTGGGACAAGGAGGCGAGCCAGTCGGGCTGGTCCAGCGCCGCGTTGTTGAGGTGCGCGACGGTACGCCGCAAGTGCTCAGCGATGCGCTCGTCGCGGTGTACTACGTGGATCTGGCGGCCCCAGGCCGGGACGCTGGGCCACGCGTGGCCGCACTGCGTGCAGGTGCCGTCGGGAGCGAGGGGGGTCGATGCGCGGGTGGCGGCCGCAGCGTGAGGAGACCCGTCAACGGCGCCGCGACAGCTCGGGCAGTGGAGGTCCATCACATTGGCTCCGTCACATTGGCTCCATCACATTGGCTCCGACACTGAGTTGCGCTGGCGTGACCCAAACCCAGGGTCATGACGCAAACCAGCGGCAACCCGGCAAATACAGGCTTTCAGGAGAGCAGTCGAATCGCCTTTTGAACACCCGCGGCCAGCGCGTCGAGGTCGCCCCGGTTGTTATACACCGCGAGGGAGGCTCGTACGGTGCCCGGGATGCCGAAGAAGTCCATCACCGGCTCGGCGCAGTGATGCCCCGTGCGCACGGCGACACCTTGCTGATCGAGCAGCATGCCGACGTCCGACGGATGCGCGCCGATCGTCCCGTCCAGCACAAACCCCAGCACACCGGCCTTGTTGGGCGAGGTGCCGATGAGGCGGACGCCGTCGATCTCCTCGAGCAGCCTCGTCCCATAGGCCAGCAGATCGGCCTCATGAGCGGCGATCAGGTCCAACCCAAGCGCAGACTGCCATCGCAGCGCCGCGCCCAGACCGATCGCGCCCGCGATGTGCGGCGTGCCCGCCTCGAGCAGCGCAGGCAGCTCCGCGTAGGTGCTCTTCTCAAACGTCACGCGGCGAATCATGTCGCCGCCGCCGTGCCACGGCCCCCCCGCCTCGAGCAGCGCGCGCCGCCCCCACAACACCCCAATTCCGGTCGGAGCGAAGACCTTGTGGCCCGAAAATACGTAGAAATCACAGCCCAGCGCGGCGACATTTACCGGCCCGTGTGGCACCGCCTGCGCGCCGTCTAGCAGCACCTTGGCGCCGACCGCGTGGGCCAACTGCACCATCTCGACGACCGGATTGATGGTGCCGAGGGCGTTGGAGACCTGCACCGCCGCCACCAGCTTCGTGCGTGAAGAGAGCAGGGCGGCGAAGGCGTCCATGTCCAGCACGCCGCGTGTGTCAAAGGGCGCGACCTTGAGCGTGGCGCCGACGCGCTCGCACAGCATCTGCCAGGGCACGATGTTGGAGTGGTGCTCCATCGCCGTAATCAAGATCTCGTCGCCCGGGCCAATGTGTCGCTGCGCCCACGTGTTCGCGACGAGGTTGATCCCCTCCGTCACCCCGCGCACGAAGATGCACTCGTGGAGCTCGGGCGCGCCGATGTAGGCCTGCACCGTCTCGCGGGCTTGCTCCAGCAGCGTCGTCGCGCGCTGGCTCAAGGTGTGCACACCGCGGTGCACGTTGGCGCAGCAACCGCCGTAGTAGTCGACCAGCGCGTCGATGACGATCTGTGGCTTCAGCGACGTCGCGCCGCTGTCGAGGTACACGAGCGGCTTGCCGTTCACCAGCTGGGCCAGCGCCGGGATCTGGGCGCGGATCGACTGAATATCCAGGCGCTGAGTCGGCAAATCGGTCGTGCGAGTGGGCTGCACAGCTGGTGCGGAGCGCGGCGCCATCAAAGTCCCGCCAAGCGCTGCGTCAGCTCGTCTCGCAGCTGCTGCTGCAGCGCCGGCAGGGTCACCTTGGCGACGATCTCGCCAGCAAACGCGAAGATCAACAGCCGTCGCGCCTCCTCTGTGGGGATGCCGCGTGAGCGTAGGTAGAACAGCGCGTCGTCGTCCAGCTGACCGACGGTCGCGCCGTGCGAGGCGGTCACATCGTCATTGTCGATCTCCAGCTGCGGTTTGGTGTGGACCGTCGCGCGGTCAGACAGCAGCAGGTTTCGGTTGAGTTGCACGGTCGCGCAGCCGCTGGCGTTCGGGTAAATCAGCACGTTGCCGCGAAAGATGCCCGTCGCGCTGTCATCTAAAACACCCTTGTAGTGTTCGCCACTTGTGGTGTTGCCTGCAAGGTGATGAATCGCGCTGTGATTGTCGAGATGCTGCGCGCCGTGGCCATGATAGAAGCCGTCGAGCTGACACGACGCACCCGGCTCGGCCAGGAACACCTCGATGTCGCTCCGGCCGATCGCGGCACCAAACTGGGCGACCTGAGCTTCGTAGCGGCTGTCGCGCGCCTGTCGGACCGCCACTTTGGCGAGGTGGAACGCGGCCTCACTCTGGTGCTGCACCTGGGTGTGCCGCAGGGTCGCGCCGGCGGCCAAGTCGACCTCGACGACGTGATTGCAGAGGTGAACGCCGCCGTCCGGCGAGAGGTGGCGCTCGACCAGGCTGAGTTCGGCGTGATGGGCGAGTTGAATCAACGACCGACTCTCGGTCGCGCGCGCCGCTCCGTCGTGCAAGTAGCGCAGCTCCACCGGGCCCGCGATCACCACGTTGGCGTCGAGCAGCAGGGCGACGCCGCGGTCAAAATCGGCGAGATTCCGGGCGCTCAGCGCGTCCTCAAGCCGGTCGATCGGCGCGATGGTGCCGACGGTGTCGGGCGTCGAGAGGCTCAGGTCCACGACGGACAGGCCCTCCGGCACGACCGATAGCGCTAGATTCAGCCGTCCGTTGATCAACACGAGCGTGCCAACCGTGCCCTCGAGCGGCGTCACGTCGAGCTGCGTGGCGGGCATCGCCGCGTCTGTGGTCTCGCCGCTGGGCACAACGTCGCCGGGCACAACGTCGCGGGGCACAACGCCGTCCATCGCGCGCGTCATCGGACGCAAGCTGGTGTGTTTCCACGACTCGAGCCTGCCAGTGGGCAATCCGGCCGCCAGCCACCGCTGCTGGCCCACCGCACGGCGCTCTACCAGCGTGGCGAGGGCCGCCGGCTGCGGATCTTTGGCAATATGAAGCATCATCGCTACCACCTAGGCCTGCTCGGCGCGGATCCAATCGTATCCACGGGCTTCGAGTTCTAACGCCAGCTCTTTGCCGCCCGACTTGACGATGCGGCCGTCCAGCAGCACGTGCACCCGGTCCGGCACGATGTAGTCGAGCAGCCGCTGGTAGTGGGTGATCATCAAGATCGAGCGCGTCGGGTCGCGCAGCGCGTTGACGCCGGCGCTCACGGCTTTGAGGGCGTCGATGTCCAGACCGGAGTCCGTCTCGTCGAGGATCGCCAACTTCGGCTCCAACATCGCCATCTGCAGGATCTCGTTGCGCTTCTTCTCGCCGCCCGAGAAGCCGTGGTTCACGTCGCGACCAGCTAGCGTCGGGTCCATCTTCACGGTCTTGAGCTTGGCGCGAAACAGCTTCAGGAACCCGACCGCGTCGAGCTCCTCCTCGCCGCGATGTTTGCGGATGCTGTTGAGCGCCTGCTTCAGGAAGACCTTGTTGCTGACGCCGGGCACCTCCACCGGGTACTGAAACGCCAGAAACACGCCTTCGCGGGCGCGTTCATCGGTCTCCATGTCCAGCAGGTTCTTGCCGTCAAACGTCACCTCGCCGCCGGTTACGTCGTAGCCGTCGCGGCCAGCGAGCGCGTAGCTCAGCGTGCTCTTTCCTGAGCCGTTAGGCCCCATGATGGCGTGCACCTCGCCCGTCGGGATGTCGAGGTCGAGGCCGCGCAGGATATCTTTCCCGCCAACTTTCACCTTGAGATTTCGGATCTGTAGCATGATGCCATCCTGCGTAGTTATCTGAAGTCTTGTAGAATTTTCGTGTGCCGATTGAACTGATGGGGCGCCGCGTGGATCAACCCACTGCACCCTCGAGGCTCACCTCGAGCAGCTTTTGGGCCTCGACCGCGAACTCCATCGGCAGCTCGCGGAAGACGTCTTTGCAGAAGCCGTTGACGATGAGATTCACCGCGTCTTCGGCGCTCAACCCGCGCTGCATGAGGTAGAAGAGCTGATCGTCGCTGATCTTCGACGTCGACGCCTCATGCTCGACCTGCGCCGTCGGGTTATGCACCTCGATGTACGGCACCGTGTCTGCGGTCGCGTTGCTGCCCATGAGCAGGCTGTCGCACTGCGTGTAGTTCCGCGCCCCAGCGGCGCTTTTGAGCATCTTCACGGCGCCGCGATACGTCTGCTGGCCGTGTCCGGCGCTGATCCCCTTCGACACGATCGTGCTGCGCGTGCCCTTGCCGATGTGGATCATCTTGGTGCCGGTGTCGGCCTGCTGGTGGTTGTTGCTCAGTGCGACGGAGTAGAACTCGCCGACGCTGTGGTCACCCTGCAGGATGCAGCTCGGATACTTCCAGGTGATGGCGGAGCCGGTCTCGACTTGGGTCCAGCTGATTTTACTGTTTTTACCGCGGCATAGACCACGTTTGGTGACGAAGTTGAAGATGCCGCCGACGCCGTTCTCGTCGCCTGGGTACCAGTTCTGCACCGTCGAGTATTTGATGTTGGCGTCGTCCATCGCGATGAGCTCGACGACCGCGGCGTGCAGCTGGTTCTCGTCCCGCATCGGCGCGGTGCAACCCTCGAGGTAGCTCACGTGCGAGCCCGCCTCGGCGATGATCAGCGTTCGCTCAAACTGCCCCGATTTCGCGGCGTTGATGCGGAAGTAGGTCGACAGCTCCATCGGGCAGCGGACTCCTTTCGGGATGTAGCAAAACGATCCGTCCGAGAACACCGCCGCGTTGAGCGCCGCGTAGTAGTTGTCGGTGTAGGGCACGACCGTACCGAGGTGCTTGCGGACCAGCTCGGGATGATTCTCCACCGCGTCGCTCAGCGGTCCAAACAGCACACCCACCTTGCTGAGCTGCTCCTTGAACGTCGTGACGACGCTGACGCTGTCAAACACCGCGTCCACGGCCACGCCGGAGAGCTTCGAGCGCTCGTGGAGCGGCACGCCGAGCTTCTCGTACGTCTTCATCAGCTCATCGTAATCGGCGCGCTCTTGCGGCGTTAGATCATCGATGTTTTTAATCTCTTTAAAGCGAGGTGCAGAGTAAAACGTGATGTCTTGCAGGTCGATTTTGGGGTAGTGAACGTGCGCCCAGGTGGGCTCTTCGAGCGTCAACCAATGCGCGTACGCCTTGAGTCGGTACGCCAGCAGCCACTCGGGCTCGTTCTTCTTGGCAGAGATGAAGCGAACGGTGTCTTCGGTGAGGCCGGGCGGCAGCGAGTCCGCTGCGATATCCGTGACGAAACCAGCGTCGTAGCCGCGATTGGCGAACTCGGCGATGGTGTCTTCGGTCTGACGCGCGGCGCTGCCCTCCGGCGCGGATGGCGTCATGGGTGCGTTGACCTGCGTCGCGTGCGCCACAGCTGGGTTCGTGACAGCTGGGCTCGTGACAGCTGGGTTCGTGACAGCTGGGTTCGTGACAGCTGGGGTCGTGACAGCTTGGACCGGGACAGGTGGGGTCGTGAGCGATGTGGGCGATGCCGTGGGCAACATGGACTCCTCGTCTTGGGGGGGCGGGTCGCGCTGGTGCGGCCGACTGAGGTGCTAGGAAACAGGGCGCCGATTCAATCAGGACCGATTTGGTCCTCTTTCAAAGGCTAGCGGCGCTTTCTGCTGTGTCAACCGAGATCTAGGCAACGCCGGGCGCCGCGCGGGCGGCCGGCTCGGGGCGCGGGGTAGCCAAGGGCGCGGAGTGTGGACGAATCCGGCGATTTTGTCACCGGAAAAACTGCGTTGCAGCGGCGCGGCGCGTCGGTCAGCGCTGGACGTAACCCAGCGCCCGGGCCAAGCTCCCGCCATGAACAAGCTCCTCATCGCGATCGTGGTGGCCATTGTGCTCGCCTTTGGCTCCGTCTTTGCCTTTGAAGGCCAGATGGCCTCTGTGCATTGGCTCGGCGAATTGTTTCTGCGCGCGCTCAAGATGATCATCGTGCCGCTCGTCATGCTGTCGATGATCACGGGCGTCGCCGGCCTCGGTGATGTACGCAAGCTAGGTCGAATCGGCGGCGTGACCGTCGCTTATTACGCGGTCACGACGTTTGCGGCGGTGGTGCTCGGCACGCTGCTCGTCACCTTCATTGAGCCCGGCGTTGGGCTGAGTCACGTGGGGCTGGAGGTCCCGGCCAAGGTGGCCGCCAAGCAGGACATCGGTATCACCGACATCATCCTCGGTTTTTTGAGCAACAACGTCTTCGAGTCCATGGCCAACATGCAGATGCTGCCGCTCATCGTGTTCAGCCTCGTCTTCGGCGGCGTGCTCTCGACGATGGGAGCGCGCGGCGCGCCGCTGCTGGCGGTGTGTGTCGCGGGCAACGAGGCGATGATGAAGATGGTGCACCTGATCATGTGGGCGGCCCCAGTCGGTATTTTCGGGCTGATCGCTGGGCGTTTTGGCAAGGCCGTCGGCGCGGGCGGGATGGACGCCTTCTTCAGCCAGCTCGCCGGTGTCGGGATGTACATGGTGACGGTGCTGATCGGGCTGGCGATCCACGGTCTCATCATCCTGCCGGCGATTCTGTGGTTGGTGGGGCGCAGGCGTCCGGACCAGTACGCGAAGGGTGTCGGCGCCGCGCTGCTGACGGCGTTTTCGACCGCATCCTCGGCCGCGACGCTGCCGATGACGTTGGAGGGCGTGGAGGAGAACAACGGCGTCGACCCGCGCGCGGCGCAGCTGGTGGTGCCGATGGGCGCGACCATCAACATGGACGGTACGGCGCTGTACGAGGCGGTGGCGGTCATCTTCATCGCGCAGGTGCTCGGCTACGACTTGAGCTTCATGCAGCAGGTCCTGGTCGTCATCACCGCCACACTCGCCGCGATTGGTGCGGCGGGGATCCCGGAGGCGGGGCTCGTGACGATGGTCATCGTGCTGCGCGCCGTCGACCTGCCGCTGGAGGGCGTCGAGCTGATTCTCGCGGTGGACTGGCTGCTCGACCGGTTTCGCACGACGGTGAACGTCTGGGGCGACGCGGTGGGCGCGGCCGTTGTGGAGCGTGTCGCGTTGGGTGGGCGCGCGGTGACCGCCGACCCCGAAGTAGCGAAGTAGCGGCGCTAGTGCCGTCGATCCAAAGTCCCTTCCGGGTTCTTTCCCGCTTCATGATTAGTCACCCGAAACATCCGCCAGCATCCAACCGAACTGAGAGACCAGCATCTCGACCAAGGCGGGCATTTGGCTTCGCATGGGCGTTGAATCCCAGCGGCCGACGTGGGCGGGAAACTCCAGCCGCCACAGGTGGACGCCCTCGCGCCGCAGGCGTGCGTGCGGCCATGCGTCGTCGGCAGGCCCCGATTCAATCGTCAGCAAGCTGCCGCGGCGCCGAACGCGCAGATGCCCGAGGCCATCGTGAGCGGCCAGCAAGCGACCAAGTCGGTCGGCGCTTTGGTCGTCGGCCCAATCAACAACCATTGGCTCCTCGGCGAGCGGGCTATGCGGCCGGGCGCCACCGTGTCTGCCAGCGCTTGCCCCGGAACGTGCGGCGCTCCACGATGCCGAAGAGGACCTCGACCTGGTTGACCCACGACGCGTGGATAAACGTGTACACGAAGCGGAAGCGGTTGCCGTGACGCGCGTCGAACTGCGTCCAGCGTTTGTCGAGGCCGTCATGGTGGGTGTTGAGGTTGTCCCACACGATGTAGACGTCGCCCGTCGGATGCTCCT
>CALENB010000038.1 GCA_937910235.1 uncultured Myxococcales bacterium
CTGGGCTGCCTGCGTCCGGGCTGCCTGCGTCTGGGCTGCCTGCGTCGGTGACTCCCGTGTCCGAGACGCCGGCGTCCAGAGCGCCGGAGTCTGCGGAGACCGCATCTTTCGTGCCCGCGTCGGTGGCGGCTGTGTCGGTGGCGGCGCTGTCGGTGGCGGCGCTGTCGGCGGTCGTCGCGTCGTTGGTCGCCCCACCACCGTTGCCCGTCTCCGTTCCGCATGCCGAACACAGCAGCAACACGAACGCAAATCCCACCGCGCCGCCGCTAAAGTTGATCCTTCGTCGCATGGTGTCGCGCTCCATTTGGGTCAGCGGTAGTCGCCAATCAGCTCAAAACCAGCCCAGAACTTCGGGTGGCTATACGGGTGCCGGCCGCCGACGTCTAGTCGCATCAGCTCGACCTGTGCCGCGCGCAGCGCCGACAGCGTGTCACCTTTTCCCGCGCGCAGATGCGTGTAGAAGCGTGACATGAGCTCACTCGTCGCCGCATCGGGCACATTCCACAGGCTCGCCACCAGCGTGGGCACCCCCGCCGTCGCAAAAGCCTCGGCGATGGAGATCCCCTCTCCCATCTGCTTGCCCACAGCGACGGCCGTTTTGCACGCAGACAACACAATCAGCGTGGTGTCGCGCGCGAACTCGATCCCGGCGATGTCGTCGACCGTCAGGGTGCCGCGCGCCATCTTCAGGTGACTGCGCAGCGGATCGGGGTCGAGCACACCGTGCGTGGCGAAGTGCAGGACGTGGTGACGGCTCGCCTCCTTGAGGACCCGCGCCTTGTCGGCCGTGGCGCCAAAAAACACCGTCGCGTCAGGATAGGCGTCCCGTTTGAGCCGCATCACCTCGGCCTTGGCGCCTGGCAGCGAGCCGTCCGGGTTGGCGAACGCCGCTAGCCGGATCCGCTTGCCGTGGCGGACTGGACGCTCCAGCTCGTCGATCGTCGTCGACAGCAAGTAGGCCACGCGATGATCTTCGATGAGGTAGCGCGTCGCGCCCGAGGCTTTGCTCTCCAGCGCGTGGAAGGGTAGGAAATACAGGGGTCCAGTCGGCATCACCAGCAGCGTCTTGACCCCGGCGAGCTCATGGGCGACGGGCGCGATGAGCAGCTTGTGGAGCTGCCGTCCGAGGCGCTTGTAGCGTGGGTTCTGCTTGTCGATCGCCTCGCGATACTTCGCGACCAGCGCCCCCACGTCGACACCCTCCAACGGCACCTTGAAGGCATGCGCCTGCGCGCGCTTCTTTGCGATCGTGAAGATGTAGAGGTCGTCGCCGGCCAGAAAGTACGCCAGCACCAGCGCGCTGTCCGGCAGGTGATGCCGGTTGTTGACGAGGTTGCGCGGGTCGACGGCGAAGGCCTGGTAGAGCCCATGGTGTCGGGCTTTTAGCCGCAACAGCAGCCTCCGCACGTTGGCGTCGTTCTCCGCGACGCGTTTGTCGAGCGCGGCGATGCGCGCCGCGTTTTGCGTCGCGTCGGACGCGCCCGCTCCGTCGCGAGCTGCTTGCGCGCCGCGTCCGCTTGGCGTTCCGCGGCGCTCAGTCCGCCGAGCGTCTGCTTGAGCGCCTTGTCCGCGGTCTGAATGCGCGCCGGATCAAACATCTTCCGCAGGCTGGCGTCGCGCGAGAGCTCGATGATCGCCATCGCTTCATTGGTGCGGCCCGCTTTCAGCAGGAGGTCGATGGCGTCTTTGTACACCCGGCGTGTGCGGCCGTAGGCCAGGAAACCGCGTTGCGCATCCTCGCCGCCAGAGCGCCCTACACGCTTCGCCAGGATCTTGGCCGCGGCCTGCAGGTGGGTGAGCGCTTCCTTGGTCTGTCCTGTGCCCGCCAACGCGCGGCCGAGCACGTGGTGGGCGGCCTCCAGCGCGCCGTCTTGGTCCAACAGGCGGGTGATCGCGTACGCTTCTTTGGCTGGCGGCAACGCCGCGCGTGGGTCGCCGCTCTCCACATCGACCCACGCCCGCTCGACGAGCGCGTCAGCCAGGAGCGTCTTTCGCCCCGTTTTTCGGGCCTGGGCGATCACCGCGTCCAAGAGCGTCCGCGCTTCCTTTCGTTGGCCCATCTGCGACAGCGCTCGCGCGAGCCCATATCGGCTCCGGCCGGCGCGCTCGTCGTCGGCCAGCTGGGTCCACATCGTCGCCGCAGCCCGGTAGTGCACGGCCGCCACGGCGGGTTTGTGCGCGGCGTTGAGGGCGCTGTGGCCGAGAGAGAGCAGGGCGGTGGCCTGGACGGACCGCTCCCCGATGCGCGCGCCGAGCAATCGCACCTCCTCGAAACGAGCCTGGCTCACGGTCGCGTCGCCCCGGCGCATCGCCACCGCGCCGAGCAGCATCAGCCCAAGCCGTTCGTGGTGCGCGTCGAACACCTCCCTTGAGCGCGCCAACAGCGCGGTGCCGTGTTCTTCGCATGGCACCAGCTCCGCGCCGACCAGCTCGGCATCTGCCAGCTGAAACAGCGCACGACGGGCCAACTCGGCCATCCGTCGTTCCTCGGCAAACGTCAGGGCGTAGCGTGCGTCGCTCTTCGCTTGGGTGAGGCGACCATCGCCGAGGTGGAGCTGCGAGCGAACCAGGTGCATCTGCGCCACACACGTCTCTTCATCCAAGGTCTCGCAGAGCCGCATCCCGTCCTCGGTGACACGGTATTGCGCGTCGAGCGAGCCCTGCTGGGCCGCCAGCGCCGCGGCCGCCATGCGATTGTCGAGCTCTGCGAGCGGTCGAAGCTGACCGTGGTAGCGCGTCCTCACCTGCTCGAGCCGCTTGAGCGCGTCGGTGACGTTGCCCTGCGCCGCGACGGCAAACGCACCGAAGAACGCGGCGCCGGCAGCGTCACTCAGGCTGCCGATCTCTTGGTACGCCGTGCCCGCCTCTCGTTGCAGTCGCGCGACGAGCGGCCAAAGCCCGCCTCGGGTGCGCGCCTCTGCGGCCCGCGCCACCAGCTGATCGGCGAGCAGGCCCTGGCGGGCCGCGTTCGCGACGTCCGAGGCCATCGCGACGATGTCCGGGCTCGCCGCCTTGCGCGTGAGCGCGCCGAGCGTGGCGATCGCGCGATGAAATGCGCCGCTGTGGACCAACGCGCGCGCGAAATCGATACGCGTCAATTCGCCGGTCCGCGTCGTTTTTGTCGTGGTGTCGGGCAGCGCCAGCAGCGCGACGGTCTCGGCTTTCAGGCGGACCTGCCACCCCTCGCTTGGCTCTGCCGCAGCGACGGCTTTTTGCAGCAGCGCCTTGGGCGTGTGCACCTCGCGCGTCGTGAGCACAGACCAGCAGGCCGCGTCGAAGTACGGCGTGCCGCGGAGCATCTCAAGCGTGCGGTCGGCGCGCTGATAGAGGTGAAAACGAAGCCACAGTCGCAACGCGTGGAGGCGTCGACGGTTCAGCGGCCGCTTGTCGCCGGCCGCTGGCGCCGCCGCTCGCTTGAGCGCGAGCGCGGTGCTGAGCGCGCGCTGCAGATCCGCCTCAGTCGGAGCGTGTTTCAGCGCGTCCCGCGCGTGGCCAATGCCGATGTCCCACTGCGACCGCGCAACCGCGACGCGCGCCAACGTCTGCCGCGGCCATGGATAGGTGGACGACCACTCCAGCGCCGCCCGCGCCTGCCGCTCGGCGCCGCTCAGATCGCCCTGCAGCAGGAAGATCAGACCCGACACATGGTGGGCGTACGCGCTCTTATTGTTCGCGCGCAGCGCATGATCCAGGGCGCTGCGTGCCCGCGCCAGCTCACCGCCGGAGTAGCGCACCCACGCAAGATCGCGCAGCGCGTCCGCGGTGTCGTGGCCCAGATCGACCCGACTCTGCTGCAAGAGCTCCGCCGTCGGTCGCTCCCACACGTCGCGCGCCAGATCCGCTGCGTCAGACAGCAGGGTGTCTGCACGCTTCAATCGTCGATACTGCTTCGCCAGCTGCAGCAACGTCGTCGCATAGCGGCTCACGTTCGTCAGATCGTGGCGGCGAACGTTGTTCTTGATGCGCTCTCCCAAGCTCTCGACACGCCGCAAGTCACGCACACGCAGCTGGGATGCCTGCACGAGGGCCAGCTGGTCGGTCGTCGTCGCGGCGTCCGCCGCCTGACGCAGTCGTCGCTGCGCATTCTCGTAGCCCCCCTCCTCTTCATCGATCTTGGCGATGGCCATCTGCGCGTCGAACGAACCCGGCGTGGCCGCGATGCTCTGCCTCGCCTTGGCGTAACGAATCCACTTGTCGAGGCTAGGGTCGGCACGTTCGGCGACGAGCGCGTTCAAGATCACCAGCGCCTCCTTGAAACGCGCCTCTCGCACCAAAATCCACGCCAAGTACTTGCGTGCCGCCCGCGGATCGCGCTTCGCTTGCACCAGCTCGGCCAGCGCTTTCTTGGCGAGATCATGGGCGCGCAGGCGGTACAGCGCCTTCGCCAACAGCCAGCGCGTGGTGTGGTCCGTCGGCTTGCGCTTCAACGCGCGGTCATACACGGCCACGCGTTCGATCCGCTCCAGGTGCCGCTTGGCCGCCTTGTTCTCCGGCCACGCTTGCAGCACCGAACGCCAGACAGCCTCGGCCTTCGCGAGATCACTTTTTGCCTCTGCGTCCTTCGCCGCCTTGATCAAGGGCGCCGTCACCCGCTTGAGACGCGCCTCGGCGCCCGACTGCGTGCGATTGATGATCCAAGTGGCGTACACGTTGACGAGCTTCCAGTCCTTGCCGATGTACTTGCCGGGGAACGCCACGACGAAGTCGACAAAATCGCGCAAATCCGAGGCCGTCGTGCGCGTGAACGCCTCCTTCAGTGTC
Organism: uncultured Myxococcales bacterium; assembly: GCA_937910235.1. GTDB lineage: Bacteria > Myxococcota_A > UBA9042 > UBA9042 > UBA9042 > UBA9042. Next base: position 4,762 of record CALENB010000038.1, read on the forward strand.
ATCCCATGGAAGCGCCCGCCCGCGATGGGTCGTGTGTAGACCTTGGGGGCCAGGTGGATGTTGCGTTTGATCTCTGCGGCCATCGCAGCCCAGATCGGCGCGGTCTCGTCGCCACGTAGTAGCCGTGAGAGTTCGTAGAAGGGCTTGCCGTCCGCCAGCGCCAGGAGCCCGACATCATGGGCTGCGAGACGTAACAGGCTGTGGTCCTTGGTTGTCGCCGGCAGCTTGGCGCTCCAGGCGGCATAGTCGCCAGGCTGAACAGCGCCGGTGCGCAACCGCAACTGCACCACGGCCCGGCTTGGTTGCACGCTCACCACCGCGCCGCGCGCGAGCCGCACCATGCTGTCAACCGACCGCGACGTGGCGCCGGCTTTCTTGCGGTTGGGGTGCACCACGACACCGCGCTCACCGACCCGCAGGCCGTCATCCGTGCCGCGATTCAGCGTGATTTCGGCGCCGTCCGCGCTGACGGTCAGCACGCGCGCGCCCACCAGCACGTGTGGTCCTTGGCCGGTTGCGGCGGACGGAGCGGTGGATTTGGTCGCTGACTTAGCGGCGGATTTGGCTGTGTTTCTCGGCTTTGCGCCCTTCCGCGCGGCGTCCGCGGGTGATGCGACCATGCAGCTGCCCAGCACGTAAAGGGTGCAGGCGAAGACGTAGGTTGCGCGCATCAGACCCCTCAAGCGGGGCTCAACACGCGCCGCTGCGCAGCACTATACCCGTTGGGCGCCAGATTCTCATGCCGAGGTTGTACGCGCGCATTCGATGCACAGAGTGGACGACGGCAGCGCCTCCAGTCGTCGTTCGGCGATATCTTCGCCGCATCGGGCGCAGATGCCGTAAACGCCCTCGTCCATGCGCAGCAGCGACGCCCGTATCTGAGCGATCTCCTCCAGGCCCGCAGCGTCGAGCCCCTCAAGGACCTCGTCATTTTCGCGCTCGGTGGCTTGCTCCTGCCAGTCTGCGTCGTTCGGTTGCCGGAGGTCTTCCTCGATCGCGTCGACGCGGCGAATGATCATCCGAAGTCTCTCCTCCAACGCGGTGCGTAGACGGGCCTGCGTGGGCGGGGATGGCTCTGCCATGAAGACCTCCTTGGCTCGTAAATCGTCACTCCGATGCCGTTGAGTCTAGACCGCGACGGCACCCAAACAAGGGGCAGTTTGGGGTCGCGCAGAAAACCCTCTCACACATCGCGTCGTAGCGTGTTGGCCGCAACACGCGACAGTTGGCGCGCGCGACCGGGGAGTGTCATGCTGCCGTTGCGCCGACTACACCGGCGCAGAGGGAGCACAGGATGCCGCGGTTCGTGAGCGACGTGCAGCGAGAGGTCTACAAGCGGGTTGCTCGCGTCATGCTGGAGCAGTTCGGGGATCGTGTTGAGGCGTCAATGGATGTCGCGGTGCTCAGCGTCGCCGTCGGATCGGCGAGCGTTGACGTCAGCGTTCGACCGTGGCGCGATGACGCGTTAATCGCCGTGCGGTCCGTGCTCATCACGGGCGTGCGGCTTGAACACGCGCTCTACGACTTCTTACTCCATGAAAACAACAAGCTCGACGTCGGCGCGTTTGGCATTGGCGACCGCGGCGAGGTCGTTTTCTCGCACACCATCCTCGGCTCGACGTGTGAATCACGCGATCTCCGCGCCTCCGTCTGGTCGGTTATGAACGTCGCTGATCAGTACGACGACCGCATTCAGGAGCACTGGGGCGGCCAATGTGCCATCGACCGCAAGCTCGCACAGCAGGTCGAGGTGCAGGTCGATCGGACCGCCTGCACAGTCGATGAGACCGTGCAGTTCTCGGGTGATCTGCTTGACCCGTAGTGGGCGGCACCCGTGACAGACGCGAGCTGGCAGCGCGCCGCCACCGCAGCGGACTACGTCGCGTTTTGCGCGCGTTTTGGTCGGTACACGGACTCGAGTCGATGGCTTGTCGCCGCGCTGCACCGCCACATCACGGCTGAGGTGACCGCGCGCGGCCTGCGTGGGCTGGATTGGGCGGCCGGCACCGGCGCGACCACACAGGCTTGGGCCGAGCGCGTATCGACCGGCGAACACGCCAACAAGGCCGAGATTACGGCGTGGGAGCCGAGTCCGGCGATGGCGCAGCGGCATCCCGCGACGGGCGCGCTGCGCGGCGCTGGTGTCCGGTGGCGGCTGCGCCCGGCGCTCAGCCCCCCCGGCGGCCGCGGCTTCGATGCGGTCGTCGGTAACTCGATGTGGTGGTTGCTGCACGATCCCGTCACAAGCCTCATCGGGCTGTCGCCGTGGCTGGCGCCGGACGCCGTCCTGGCCTGGTCGACGCCTGTCATGTACTGCGGCGTGCCGCCAGGTGATGCCGAGATCCGGCTGTCCGTCGCGTTGAACGACGCCCGCGTGGCAGCCAAGCTGCCGTTGGACGCGTCGCCCTCCCACGGCGGCTGGGCCGGGCCGCTCGACCCGGCGGCGGCGCTCACCACGGCCGGCTGGCGCGTGCTCGAAGAGACCGAGCACACGCGCGCTTGTTCGCCAGAGGAGTGGCTCGCCCACACCATGTTACCCCCCGTGCGGCCGCCCTGGTTACGGTCGCTGCCACCCGGCGCGCTCGCCTCGTTTGTGCGGCACGCCGCCGCCGCGCTCGTCGGCCTGAGCGACTACCCACAGACCTGGCGAATCACCGTCGCGCGGCGGGCAGCCTGAGGTCTCGACGCGAGCGTCGACGCCGCGGTGTCGGGCCGAAATGAAGCGAATCGCGCGCAACTCCCGGCGAATGTGGCGGCCCTGAGGGTCACGACGATCACCGGCGGCGATGACGCCCGCGATCGTTGGCTGTCCCGGCCGCAACCACGTTCAACGTTGGCATAACTTCTAGCTCGTCCGCTCGCCAGGCGTCGGCGAACGGCGTCCCAACTGTTTCCGCCAGGTTTCGACGTGATGTCGAGCCAGCACCGGGCCGCGCCTAGATTGACCGCGACGTTGACCCACTCGCTGCCGGATGCCGATGCTTCCGTACGCGGGTGGTCTGAGGGCCAGCATCACCGCCCACAGCGTGCGGGGCCGCCGCAACCTGGAGCGACAATGAAGACGATGAACCCAGCAGATGTGTCGTGGATGCTCACCTCGAGCGCCCTCGTGTTGCTGATGGTGCCGGGCCTGGCGCTGTTCTACGCCGGAATGGTCCGCGCCAAGAATGTGCTCTCAACGATGATGCACTCCATGGTCGCCCTCGCGATCATCGGCGTGGAGTGGGTGACGATCGGCTACGCCCTCGCGTTTGGCGATGACGTGGGTGGCATGGGCCTGATCGGTTGGTCGAGCGATTTTGTCTTGCTGAGCGGCGTGACGCCCGGCCAACTGTGGCCCGACACCGGGATCCCGATCTTCGTGCACGCCATGTTTCAGGGCATGTTTGCCATCATCACGCCGGCGCTGATCTCCGGCGCCCTGGCCGAGCGGATTCGATTCTCGCGCTACTGCCTGTTCGTCGCCGCCTGGGGTCTGCTGGTCTACACCCCCATCGCCCACTGGGTGTGGCATCCCGGCGGCTGGCTCTTCAAGCTCGGTGCGCTCGACTTTGCCGGTGGCACCGTGGTTCACGTCGCCGCGGGCTGCTCAGCGCTGGTCGCCGCCCTGATATTGCGTCGCCGGCAGGGCTTTCCAGAGCGTCCCGTACACCCCTCAAGCGCCGCAAATACGCTGTTTGGCGCTGGATTGCTGTGGTTTGGCTGGTTCGGCTTCAACGGCGGCAGCGCGCTGGCCTCTACGACCTCGGCAGCGCTCGCGTTCACCGTCACCCACGTCGCCGCGGCCGCCGGCGCGATGACCTGGGTCGTCGTTGAGTGGCGAACCCAGGCCAAACCAACCGCGATTGGGTTCGCCTCAGGCGCCGTCGCCGGGCTCGTCGGCATCACGCCCGCTGCGGGTTTTGTCTCCCCGGCGTCGGCCCTGCTTATCGGAGCGGCGACCTCGCTGATCTGTTTTGGTTCGGTGTCCGCGATGCTGCGGTTTGGCATTGACGACAGCCTCGCCGCCTTCGGGATTCACGGCGTCGGCGGCGGCTTTGGCGCGCTCCTGACCGGGCTGCTGGCGAGCAAAGCGCTCTATGATCCGAGCGCCGGTGGTGGCTGGCTGATCGACGGCAACTTCAGTCAGGTCGGCGTTCAAGCGTTGGGCGTCGCCGCCACCGCGGCGTTCGTGATCCCGATGACGGCGACGCTGGTCAAGGTCTTGGACGCAGGCGCCGGCTTCACGGTCGACGCGCAGGCGGAAGAGCAGGGCCTCGACATCGGCGAGCACGGCGAGCTGGCGTACGATCTGGTCGCCGACGTCGTCACCGCCATCGAGATTCGACCACGACAAGCGAACCGACCACCCGTCGTGGTGACACACCTGCTCACGCTCGATGGGATCGCGCCAGCGGTCCTCTCCGAGCGCTGGCAGGCCCTTTGCGCCGCCCCGACACCACCTGGCGATTTCGCGGCCATCTACCCGAGCGTCGCGCGACTCGAACGCACCACCTTCCGAGTCGTTGGCGGAGACGCGGCCTTCGCGGCCAAACACATCTCGGCGTTGTTTCCGACCGCGACCATCCGCCTCGGCGAGCCCGAGGTGCATCGTCTCGCCGACGCCAAGACGGCCTAACAGCAACGCCACGGCCGATTCGACCGCGCAACCACCCAGGACTGCTATGAAATACATCATCGCGATCATTCGACCCGACCGACTCGCTGAGGTGCAACGTGCGCTGGTCGAGCGGGACATCTACCTCATGACCGTCACCGACGTGCGCGGTTGCGGCCGCCAGAAGGGCTTCGTTGCGCATGTGCGGTCTCGGGCGATGGTCAACCTCGTCACCAAGTTAAAGATCGAGATGGCGGTGAACTACGAGTTCGTCGACGCCGCGATCGACGCGATCACGCTTGGCGCACGCACCGGCGAGACCGGTGATGGCAAGATCTTCGTGCTGCCGTTGGACGCGTGTGTGCACATCCGCACCGGCACGTCGGGCGCAGAGGCGATCGGGCCGTGAGGACACGACGCAGCTAGAACCGCCAAAAACTCGGCTAAAAGCGCAGCGTCAGCCCGGCGCCGCGACCATTGCCCCACGGGGCGAGGCTCACCCGCGCGCCAACAGCAGGCGCCGTCGCCAGCAGCAACGCGCCGACACCTAGCCCCACGACGCCGACGCCGGCCAAACCCCACCCGATCACGTACTGGGTATCGAGGCGCATCTGCTCTGCGTCTGCCGCCGTCCTGGTGATCCCGGTGATCTTGCCGCTGGCGTCTTTCTGCGCGAGCAATCGATTCAGGTCGGTCTGGTCCGTGCTGGCGGACACGAGGACGACGCCTCCCGCGATCCCAGAGACGACGCCGCTAACCAACAAGACCCAGCCCGCGGTGCGTTGCGCCCCGCTGCCGGTCGCAGGTGGGGGTGAACGATCCGAGCCATTTGCGCGCGTGAGGGCGGCACGTTGGGCTCGGAGCGCGGCGCGGACCTCTTCGAGATGCACGCGGGCTTTGGCGACGGCTGGGTCGTCACGCGGGACCTTCATGAGGTAGTCCACGTAGTCGCGCTGGCTGTCCTGCAGGAGTCCGGCCAGCTGGGCCGCGCGGGCCGCATTGTACAGGTAGCGCAGCTCGCCCTTGTGGGTGTGCCACGCCGCACGATACAGGGTCGCGGCCTCCTTGTAGCGCTTGGCGCGATAGGCGTGCAGCGCCTGTTTCGAGACGGTGAGCGCAGCCGACGTCGTCTCCGACGCCAGGGCGAGCCGCGCGGGCGCCGTCACGGTGCCAAGGGCGAGGCCGAGCGCCAGCAGGGCGCTGAACACGCGGCGACTGACCCGGGCCAACGAATGCGCCTGATGGTCTGTGGGGCGGCGTGTCACGGGGGCTCCGGGCGGCTCGAATCTGCGGTGCCCCCGCCAAGTGCGGCAGAGACCGAAGGGCGACGCATGATCCGCGCGCGGCGGTAGGCGTGTCAACCTCGGGGCGCTCTGGTAGCGTCCGACGCCGCGTCTTTCGGCCCCAACGGTGGGCCTCTTCGCGCACTAGGAGGCCCGCGCCGATGACCGATTCGCCGTCCCCTCAGGTTGCCCGCACGCAGGCGGCGACGCACGCGCCGAGCTTCATCGAACGAGGGCTGATCCGCTACGCGACGTGGTCGGCGCGCCATGCGTTTGCCGTCAGCGGCCTGTTGCTGTCGGTGGGGGTGGCGAGCGCGCTGTATGGCGCCGGGATCCATATCCGACAGAGCATGGAAGATCTGTTCCCCGATCATACGCCGGCGGTGCTCGAGGCCCGCCGCGCCCGCAAAATCATGCGCTCCAGCAGCCAAATGGTGGTGATCTTCGGGAGTCCGAATCGCGACGCCAACCGACGGCTTGCAGGCGACTTCTGCGCAAAAATGGCTGGAGATCCCGAGATCGCGAGCCTCGAGTGCCGGCGGGATGTCGATTTCTTCCGCGACAACGCCGCCTTGTATCTGCCGGTTGCCGAGCTCGAGCAGATCGAGCGCGACACGCAGGAACGAATCCGAGCGGCCACGCGCGCCGACTTGCTGGGCGACGCCCTGACGGAAGGGCTCGACGCCGCCGCGGCCAAGCCAGCCGCCGCGGCCGCCACGGCCGGCCACGGTGACGCGCCTGGGCTCGGACAAGCTGATGATGAGGACGATGAGGAGGACTTCGGCGAGCCGTCCGTCGCGCCGGCCGGTCGGGCGACCGCGTCCGCTCAGGGCGCGCCGAAAGTCGCGCAAAAGGCGCAGAAAACCAGCCACAAAGACGGTGTGGTCCCACCGGCAGCGGCGGGCGCGGCCTCCCCGAGCAAGCGACTGCCGACGGACGACGAGCTCAGACAACGCCTCGGTGCCAAGGAAGATCTCCGCGAGTGGTCTGAGTCGCCCGACGGCACGGTGCTGGGCATCAAGCTCTTCCCGACGGTGCCGGCGCATGAGGTCGACCTGTCGACGGCGTTCGTCGCGAAAGTCGAGACCACGATGCGGGGCCTGGACCCGAAGCGCTACCACCCACAGATGAACATCGCGTACCGCGGCGACTACGCGGAGATGAGCAAAGAGGTCAGCAATATCCGCAGCGGTTTGGCGTTGACGACTGGCCTCGCGCTGCTCGGGATCGCGCTCATCCAGCTGCTCGCGTTCCGGCGGATGCGCGCGCTGTTGCTGCTGTTTGCGCCGCTGTTGCTCGGCGTGACCTTCACAATGGCCTTCGCCCGCGGCGCGGTCGGCTACCTCAACCTGATCACGGCCTTCATCTTCGGCATCTTGTTTGGGCTCGGCAACGATTTCGGCGTCTACACCCTGAGCCGCTACCTCGAGGAGCGCGCCGAGGGCAAAACGCCGGAAGAGGCTGTGGTCGCCGCGGTCCCAGGCCTGTGGGCAGCGCTGCGCACGGCGGCGATGACCACCACCGCGGCCTTCCTCTCACTCACGGTCTTCGAGTTCCGGGGCTTCTCACAGTTTGGGCTGATCGCTGGCGTGGGTGTGCTGCTCGCGCTGGTCGCCACGATGCTGCTGTTTCCTCCCCTCGCGGTGGCGTTGCATCGCCTCGTTGCAGAGCCCGACGTCAAGCTTGAGCGCGCGCAGGGGCTGCGCTTCTTTGGCTGGTTCGCGAACCCGACCATCGCCCGTCGGTCCATCGTGACGCTTGTGCTGCTCGCCGCGATCGGGGCGATGCTCGCGCCCGGTCTGCATTTCGACACGAACTTCCGCAAGCTCCGCACCCCCTCGTCATCGAAGCGGGGCGGCGCATCGGCGGCCTCGACAGCGCGGCGCCTCGGCAACAAGTACCGCAACACGGCAGAGAAACGGACCGCGTCGCCGATTCTGGTGATCACCGACGACATCGCCGACGCGCACGCGGTGCATCGCCAACTCAAGGTGGCCAAAACGACGGCGAGTCGCCTGAAGCACTTTGTCAGCATCCACAGCTTTATCCCCGAGAATCAGGCGGAGAAGGCGAAGATCGCCGAGCGCATTCGCACGCTCATCACCGCAAAAATCGACGTGCTCAAGGGGGAGGATCGCGCCGAGTCCGAGCGGGCCCTCAAGATGCTCAACCCCAAACCGTTCGCCGCCAAGGACCTCCCCGACTTCGTGCGCAAGCGGTTTCTGGATGTCGACGGCAACCTGGGGCGCTACGTGCTGATCTACGCCAATGGCAACCTCTCCGACGCGCGCTCGGTGCAAGAGGTGGTTGACCAGCTCGGCGCGTTCCACGTCGGTGCCAAGGTGTACCGCGCGACAGCGAGCTTCTTCATCCTCGCCGAGGCCGATCAAATCATACGGCGAGAAGGTCCCTGGGCCGTCCTGCTCGCGGCGTTGGCGGTGTTGCTCGTGATTGGGTTCCACTACCGCAACGCGCGCATGGTGGTGTACAGCTTCGTGCCGCTCTGCCTAGCCTTCGCTATCTTCCTGGGCGTGGCAGCGACGATGGACCTGGGCCTCAACCTGTTCTCAATCAGCGTCCTGCCGAGCATTTTTGGCATCGGCATCGACGGTACTGTGCACATCGTTCACCGGGCGTGGGAGGTCGGGCCCGACGGCGACCTGCGCCAAGTGTTGCAGCGCATCGGCGGGGCGGCCTGGGTCGCAGCTGTGACGACGATCGTCGGCTTCGGCGCGTTGCTCTTTCAGGACAACCCCGGACTGCAGACGATCGGTGAGATGGCCGTCGTGGGCATCCTCGTCGTGTGCACGCTCGCCAACGTGATGGCCGGCGCGCTGCTCGCTGTGGCGCCCGTCCCCGGCGTCACGCCTGCTCCCCGACCCTAGAAAAAACCACCGTCAGGAACTTGCCCGGCTGTTTTTTTTTCTCGCAATCTCGGCCTGGAGGTCTTGTTTGATGGGGCGTCGCAGAATGATGTTGAAAATCGTTTTCAACTGAGTATGCTGGCGCGGCTGCACGGAGGCTTCACTGTGGCGAGTCAGGTTCCAGCTCTGCTTCCCTGGGTCCCGCTCACGCGCCGGGTGCATGGTGATCTGTCGCCGGCGCCCGGAACGCTCGCCGTCGGGGTGTCGCTGGCGCTGCATGTCGCTGCCGCGGGTTGGGCGCTGACGCTGGAGCCGGCGGCACCAGCGCCGCCGCGTGTCGAGACGCAGCTCGTCCGCGCCGTGCACCAAGCTGTCGTGCTGCAGCGCCCGGCGGCGGTCATCCCCGCGCTCGTCGCACCCACACCGCCCGCCCCAAAGGTGATCAACCTGGATGCGGCGAAGCCCACACCGAACGTGGCCCGTCCGCCGCCCAAACGCCGCAAACGCGCGCGTCGACCAACCCGGATCAAACCTGTCCAGCAGAAGCCAGCCGCGTTTGAGAGCGCGACGGCACCGTCGCGTCCTGCCGCGCCATCCCTTGGTGCCGCGGTCCCAGTGCGCATGGCGGCCGCGGGCGCTGGTGTCGCGGTGTCTCCCAGCGCAGCAGGGCCCGCCGAAGGCGACGGTCCCGCGTCCGTGGACCCACGCCGCGGACATGTCGACGGTCGTAAGGGCGGCGATGGCGCAGATCTGTCGGCGTACGGCGCTCGTGTTCGCGCGGCGGTGCAGCGTCGCCAACACTACCCAGAGATCGCGGAAGAGCAGGGTCTGCAGGGCACCGTGCGTGTCGGCGTGACGCTGCGCCCGGATGGCACGCTCGTGGCCGACCCGAAGATCGTGCGCAGCAGCGGCCATCGGGCGTTGGATCGTGAGGCGGTGCGGATGGTGCGCGCCTCTGCGCCCTTCGCCAATCTACCGGCCGACTTCAGGGCGGGGACGGCGGAGCTCACGATCCCGATCGTGTTTGCGCTGGAAGAAGACGACTTCTAAGCCGCGAATCCGGCCTGCTCGCCATACTGGCGAGGGTGCTCAGCCGCCGCGCAGTGCAGCCCTCCCGCGGCGCAGTGCAGCCCTCCCGCGGCGCAGTGCAGCCCTCCCGCGGCACGGACATCCCTGGGCGCCGGCGCCCACGGGCTATTTGGTGGGCTGAGTGCAGACCCAATCATTCGTTTTGCATGGCGTGTGGCAGCTCACGCAGTTGTTGCTGCCATCACAGCACTCGGCCACCCCGCCTGAGTTATCGATGAGCTGCCACAGCCAGTCGCCCTTGTCCGTCGCGGTGCCAGCAGGCCCCTTCTTCATGACCGTGAAGCGGCTCTGATCGGTGCAGTTCTTGTCGGTGAACTGACTCTTCACGAAGATCGTGCCTTCCGGAAACGGCGTGGTGCCTTTCTCGAACGCCTGCTTGCCGACCGGATTGACCCACGTGATCACGTAGTCTCCGGCAGGGTGCGCGCCCTTCTTGCACGCGTGGGCTTTGGTGTAGGTCGCCTCGTAATCTTCCGGGAAGTACGTGCCTGAGTCCCACGAGGCACATCCCGGTATGATGGCGCCGCTGATCGCGGCTACGAAGAACAGCGTGATGCTGGACCGTTGGACAGCGGGCGCCTTCGCGACGGTCGCGCCGACTGGTGAGCTCGCGCGAAAACCGAGCGCACGGGCGACGCGTGTGCGGGATAATGTCATGACTTCTCCGTAGCAAGGCGAGGTGGCCTATGCATGGATGGAAGATAGCGGGGAGTGTGTCAAGCCGTCATTTATCAGGCATACCCCGAACGCCGGCACGACGGCGCAGCAAACGTTCCGGAGCGACATGAGCGACCACCCAGAGCAGCCAGACCTTCCACGCGTTCGAACGCATTTTCGCGCCATCAAAGTGGCGGTTCGGACGGGCACTCACCTCCTCGCGGG
>CALENB010000039.1 GCA_937910235.1 uncultured Myxococcales bacterium
ACATGTCGATCCCGCGATAGAACCCGGAAGGCACTTTGGACGAGAGGTACTAGGGGGCCACGAGGCGCTTGGCCGCTGACCGGCGTCGGGACGCTACAACGCGTCCATCTTCGTCCACGGTTTGCCCTTGCAGCCCGAGTTTGCGGGATCCGATGAATCGGCGGTCGTCGCGGCGTTCTGGGCGGCGTCGAGGTCGCTGAGGCCCGTGTCCGTCGCGCACACCCACGTGGTCTTGCCGACGGTGGACCAGACCAAGCGGCTGAATTTCCCGGGCATGTCAGCTGCATCGTCGCGGTTCTCGAGCCAGGCCGTCTTCTTGTCGTTGTCGAACCCCGCGACGCGCTTGTCGCCCCACCAGAACGTGCTGATGTGGCGCAGCTCTCCGTCGCTGGTCTGGTAGCTGCCAATCAGCTTGAAGGGGATGAGGTGGGTCCACGAGAAGTTGTTGCAGCCGCTGTTGTCCGGATCTTTGGCGTCGATGGTGTAGGTCGCCTTTTTAGCGTCCGCGAGCGACACGGCGCCAACGACGACGGTGCAGTACCACACGCCGGCCGCCGTCGGCTCGGTCCACACGATCTTATTGAATCGCTCGCTGTTCTGGCCGGTTCCCTTGGGATTCTGGGTGTAGAGCGCGTTGCCGACGTTGTCCCAATCCACCACGTCGGCGAGGCCAAAGACCAGCGGCTCCACCGTCTCGTTGCCACCAAAACTCGACTCCCAGCGCCCGACGAGCTCGTGCGTGCTGAGCTTGGTCCATAGGCCGAGGTTGCAGCCCGTCTTCAGCGCCGTTGGATCAGCGGTTTTGGTCGTTTGCAGCGCTTGCACCTCGGTCGAGAGGCCGGTGTCGACCTGACAGAGCCACGTGTCGCCGTTGACGGGCTCCGCCCACTGATAGACCGAATACACGCCCTTTCGGCTCAGCCCACCCGGGCCGCTGACACCGACAGGCGCGGTGGTGTAGGCCAAGTTCTTGGTGTTGTCGTAGTGCACCACGCGCACTTTGCCGAACACTTCACCCGTCAGATGCACCGTCGAGTTGTTGCCGACCTTCCACAGCCCCGTGATCTCTAGGGGTTTGGTGGGTTTTGTGACACCACCGAACGAGCCCGCGTCAACCGTGATGTCGGCTTCGCCGCCCGAGTCGGCCTGCCCGCCCATCGAGGTGTCGCCGGCGCCAGCGCTCGTGTCGCCATGCGCGGCGCCAGCGTCGACACCAGAGGTCGTGTCAGACGTCGTAGACGTCGCGTCGGAGGTGGTGACGATGTCGGCGCCCGAGCTGGTGTCGGACTTCGACCCGCCGGCACCGATAGTAATCGGCCCATCGGATTGCCCACCGCAGGCGCTCACCGCCAGCGTACAAACGAGTGGCAGCAAGACGCTGCGTGCGAGGGTATGGGGTTGTACGGTGCGCATCGGGACCTCTGGGTCGGAGGCGAAGCGGCGACGGGCGGTGTCGTGCGCTCCTGGTGGCGGATCGCGGTGACTGTAGCAGATGCCCCAGAAACCGACGCACCCTGCGCCGCCGACGCCGCTAAGGGGCGCAGGGTCACATCGGAGACGACGCTATGTTGGCGAGCGCGGCGGGCGCATACCGGCTCAGTATCGCGATGAGATTCGGATAATCGAGTGGTTTCTGCCGCACATCGGAGAACCCGGCGGCCATGCAGCGCTGGTACGTCTCGGGGATGTCCGTCGCCGTCAACCCGATGATCGGCACTGCCCGTGCCAGCGACGGCAGCGCGCGAATGGCGGTCGTCGCTTCGATCCCGTCCACGCCAGGCATCTGCAGGTCCATCAGCACGATGTCGAACTCCGCGGAGGCGGCGCGATTGACGGCGTCTCGACCGTTCTCGACGAGCTCGCAGACCACACCGGCGCGCGCCATCATGGCGAGCAGCACGAGCTGATTGACCTCGGAATCCTCGGCGATCAGCACCTTACCGGTGGCGACGCGCGCGCCCGACTGGTGCCAGACGGTGCCCAGCGCGGTGAGCGGCGTCGGCACGCTGAGCGCGCCAATCGGCTCTGCGGCCGGGCCGTCCGCTGGCGCAATGGCGAGGGTCAACGCGACGGTGAAGGTGGTGCCAACGTCTGGTTCGCTGTCGACCGTGAGCTGGCCATGCATCAGCTCCACGATACGACGCGAGATGTGTAGGCCCAGCCCGGTGCCACCCGCTCGCCGGCGCATCGACGGATCGGCCTGTTCAAAGGGTTCAAAGATGCGCGCACGATCAGCCGCAGAGATGCCGGGCCCGGTGTCGATGACCGCGATCGTGAAGTGCACTGCGCCCGCATCCGGGGCGTGCACGGTGGTGCAGATCTCCACGTGACCCGCGCGCGTGAACTTGATGGCGTTGCCGACGATGTTGAACAACACCTGCCGAATGTGCTGACCGTCGCCGAGCAACGACGGCGGGATCACGCCAGTCGAGCGCGTGCGCAGGGCGAGACCGGACTGGGTCGCGATCGGCGTGAGCAGCAGCAGGACGTCGTCAATCACCTCCTGCAGCGAGAAGGTGACGGGGCGAATCTCCAACCCGTTCATCTCCAGGCTGGAGAAGTCGAGCACGTCGGAGACGACGCCCAGCAGCGCGCCCGCGGAGTTGCGCATCGCCTCCAAGTTTCGGCGCCGGTCGGGATCGTGCTCGCCGTGCAGCATGACGTCGCAGAGCCCGACGATGCCCGCGACCGGCGTGCGGAGCTCGTGGGTGACGTTGGCGACAAACGCCGTGCGTGCGTCGAGCGCGACAGCGAGGCGCGCCCGCTGCCGTGCGGCGTGCTCGAGGCTGCGCGTGTACAAATGCTCATGCAGGCCAGCGAGCGCCGACAAGATCACGATCGCTCCAAGCGGGGCGCCCTGGCCGCTGCCGAGGCTGAGCGGCCCGGTCGTAAACAGACCCGGCGCGAGGGGCGCGACGACGCTAGAGGCGAACAGCGCCAGCGCACCGAGCAGCCCCCACGCCAAGCCGCCACGCACACCCGTCAGGACGATCGCGAACGAGGTGACCAGCGCTGGGATGTACTCTGGCCCCGAGATTACGGCGCCGGCGCAGAACCTGACGGTCATTCCGCTGACAAACAAGCCGCCGAGCATGATGTGGGCGCCGACGCGACTGCGGCCTGTGCGCCGCTGGATCGTGAGACCAACCGCCGCGGACGCGAAACACACCACGACCAACGCCATCTGCGCGGTCTGCCCCCGGCTGAATTACACCGCGAAGAGGATCATGGACCACGCCATGAGAAACAACGAGGTGCCGGCGACCTGGCGGGCGCGGCGGACGTCATCCCCAACTGCACGCACGAGATCGAGTCGCACGAACTGCGCCCACCACTGAGCGACTCTAGTGGCGTGAGTGGACGGCCCTACGCCGTGCCGCCCTGTGCTTGCTGACGGTGCTGGGCCTGCTGACGGCCCGGCGTGCGTCACGACGCGGACCTCGTGGATGGGCGTCGCGCGACGAGTCATGGGATCCACGCTGTGCTCCGAGTCCATGGCCCATCGATACGACCGCTTCCCGAGCCATGCACCGGATCAGGCGGTCTCGCAAGTCTGCGACATCGCCCACATCGTGACGCCGCCGTCGAGCGAGTAGACGTCAGTGAACCCCTGCTCGGCAAGGAATTGGGCGGCGCCCTGGCTGGAGTGGCCGTGATAACAGCAGACGACCGTCTTCGCCGTCTTGTTTGCCGTCGCGATGATCTGCGGAGCGCTGTTGTTGTCGAGACGCAAGGCGCCGGGCACACGGCCGCCCGCGAAACTGCCGGGATCGCGGACGTCGAGCACGACCACCGGGGTGCCAGCCTCGAGGTCTGTGGCGAGCGTGACGACTGAGATGTGTTTGAACGTGGCCATGACAACTCCTGAGGGAGCGGGAGTGTAGGGCGACCGCGCGCGCTATGTCACCGGGACTTTGGTGAGGTCCTCGGCATTAGACAGAAACTGAGCACGCCACGCGGCGACCCGCGGGTTCATCACCGCGAACCAAAGCGGCGGCACAAACGCGAGCAGCAGCATGGCGCCGTAGCCGGTGGGCAGCTGCGGCGTGTTCTCCAGGTGGCGTAGCTGCTCCCAGGGTCGCGCCGCGTGGGCGTGGTGGTCGCTGTGGCGCGCGAGGTTGATCAGCATGAAGTTGCTGACGCGGTGGCTCGAGTTCCACGAGTGATGCGGCCGCACCTTCTCGTGGCGCAAGCGGCCGGCGGGCCCGGATTCCTCGCGTCGTAGCAGGCCGTAGTGCTCGATGTAGTTGATCGACTCGAGCAGCAACACGGAGACCAAGCCCATCGCGGCGACGGCGGCCACGGCGGGCAGGCCGCGCCACAGAGAAGCCGCGCCATACAGCGTCAGCAGCTCGAGGCCGTGCCGGACGACGCGGGAGGACGGATGCCACCAACCCCTGCCGCGCTTGGCCATGCGCTGACGCTCGATGTGAAACGCCGAGCGCAGGCCGCCGAGCAGGGCCCTCGGCAGAAACGCGTACAGGCTCTCGCCGAGGCGTGAGGTCGCCGGATCGTCGGCGGTAGCGACGCGCCGATGATGGCCGTAGACGTGCTCCACGCAAAACCACGGGTAACTGACGCTCGCCATGAGCAGCTCGGCGAGCGCGCGGTCGACGACGCTGGTCCGATGCATCAGCTCGTGGGCGAAGGTGATGCCCGTCGCGCCACCGAGGATGCCGAGATCGAGGATCAGCAGCGCGGCCGAGACCGTGTGACCCGCCGCCGCCGCGCTCAGCGCCTCGCGCAAGCCCCACCCCATCAACCCAAGCTGCACCGGCGCCCAGAGCACGACGAGCAGCCGACAAAGCCAGCGCGGCGGCGCCGTAGCCGCCGCGCCCCACCGCGTCTCCGTGCCGCCGAAATGATCGGCCAGTGGCACCAAGAGCCACACCAGCGCCGGCGGCAACGCCAGCCAGATCCCACCCCACAAGATGGCCGCCGCGACGGCGATGGCGGGGATAAAGGCGAGCAGAAAGAATTGGATAGGCATGCGGCACTCCCGGTCTCACCACTATTGAACCATAGTCAACAACGCGGTTCAACTTTTGTTGGGCGGACGCCTGATCGCCGTTCAGTCAACCGCTCAGCCGAGCTCCGCGGGTGGTTTGATGCCATCGCCCGGTGTAGCCTTGCGCCATGACACCATCTCGAAACACGACGCAGCCCCCACAAGCGCCGACGCCGCGACGCCATGGACACCTCCGGCTACAGCGCTGTCTCCACCGCGTGACGTGGCTGCTGGGGCTTGTCGCGTTTCTGGGCGCCTCGGTCGTCGCTTTGCCGGACGCCGAGGCGGGGCGGCGTCCGTTCATCTGGGTGTGGGACACCGAGGTGCTGCGCGAGCGCGAAGTCGAGATGGAGCAGTGGATCTGGGAGGTCGACCGGGACAAGAAACACGCCGCGTGGCTGTGGTGGGCGCCGGTCTTGGGCGTCACCGACCGCCTGGAGCTGGCGATCCCGCTCGAAGGCGTGACGACGTGGGGCGCCAAGCCGGGCGCCACCGCTGCGGACCCGGAAGTCTGGGAGACCAGCACGCGGATTGCGCGGTATGGGGTCGAGCTGCGGTGGCGCCTGGCCGACAACGACCCGGAGGATGCCGGTCCCTTCGTGCCGCTCCTGCGCGTCGCGGTGAAGCGGGATCTCGGCCCTAAGCTGGCGTGGCTGCTCGAGGGCAACGTCGTGGCGTCGTATGATAGGGGCAGCCTGCACACGGCGGTCGATCTCGGGGTCTTCCACAGCATCGGCAACGCTTGGGGCGGGACGTGGCTGAGCTACGCTGGCGGGGTCACGTACGGGGCGCGCGATGGCCTGCGAATCGGCGGCGAGGTGTTCGGCGAGGTCGGCATCAGCAGCGGCTGGAACTCGTTCACCATGGTCGGACCCGACATCGCCTGGACCCATGGCCGCACGTGGCTCACGTTCGGGTGTCTCATCGGTGTCACCGAGCACGCAGCGAACTGGATGCCGCGCATCTTGTGGGCGATCAAGCTATGAAATCAGCCTATCAGACGCTCCTTGTGATCGCCGCCCTGTGCGTCGGAGGCGCCGCGGCGCAGGCGACGCCGCCTGCCAGCAAACCGGTACCGACGAAGCCGACGGTCAGCGGGCAGGGCAGCACCCTCTCGGGCGTGGTCGCGGTGCAGCGGATGGGTAAACCGCGGGCCGACGCCTCGGACATCCTGGTGTACGTCGTCGGCTTCGACGAGCCGCCACCGAACACGACGGCGGCTTCGCGACCCAAACTCGGCCAGCGCAACAAGCAGTTCGAGCGGCGCCTGATGGCGATCACGGCGGGCCAGGAGGTCGACTTCCCCAACAGCGACAAGTTCTTTCACAACGTGTTCTCCCTCTCCAAGACCCGCAAGTTCGACCTCGGTCAGTTTGAGAAGGGGCGCAGCAAGATGAAGCGGTTTCCACGCAAGGGCATCGTCGAGGTGTACTGCAACATCCACCCCTCGATGAGCGCGACCATCGTCGTGTTGCCGAACCGAGCCCACGCCATGACCAGCAAGTCCGGCGCGTTCAGCATCGCCGGGGTGCCGCCGGGCACATGGACGGTCTACGCCTACAGCCGGCACGCGGCGCGACCGACGCGGGTGACGAACGTCGTCGTGGCGGCTGGCAAAGGGACCGTGGTGACGGGGTTGCGGCTCAATGAAGACCGCGTCGACCTCACCCACAAAAATAAGTACGGCCAAGCCTACAAGGATCCCAAAGGGCGCTACTGAGCGTGACCTTCCGGTGTAGACTGCGCCCGTGAACTCCATCCGTACCAAGCTGCTGCTCGCCTTCGCTACCGTCGCCATGCTGGCGGTCGGCGGCACCGCGCTCGCCGGCCTGCGCATCTTCGAAGACCGGGCGACGGAGCTCGCCGACGAGACCTTCAACGAGGCGCGCGGTCAGCTCAAGAAGATGCTGCGCTTGCGCTATGAGGTGTTCCGCGCGCTGTCGGACCTGAGCTACGTGCTGCCGGTGATGCGGCAGGTGACGGCGGAGGCGGCCGACGAGAGTGATTTTGGACTAGGGAGCGAAGCTGGCGACGCCGACGACCTGAAGACGCTGCACCAGAACCTCGTCGACGCCGATTGGGGCTGGGCGCAGAAGGCGGATCGCGGCTTTTTTGCGGTCGCGGACTACAAAGGCCGGCTGTTGTACGCGAGCGCCGATAAGGCGGCCTACAACAAGGACACCCGCGCCTTGGCGGCCGTCTCGCGGGCGTTTGAGCCGGGTCACGCTGGCGCGGGTCAACCCAGCGCGGGCCACTACAGCGGCGCCATGGTGGTCGACGCCCGCGACAAGAAGCTGCTCGCCAGCGGCATGGTCACCGACAAGACCCCGGCCGGCATGTACATCATCTTCGCCCGGGCGACGGTGCTGGGCGGCCAACCGCGCGCGATCTTTATCCAGGGCTGGGAGGCGCGGAACCTGTTGTCGGATCTGCGAATCAGCGACAAAGCCGCCCGATTAGCGCTGCTGGCGCCTGACGGCACCCATCATGGCGCGCTACCGCCGGCCTGTTTGAAGGCGGCGTCGACCATGCGGGAGGGCGAACGGGCCGAGCTGAAGATCGAGGGTCACCGCTGGCTGGTGCAGCGCGTCGCGCTCGAGGGGCTCGGCGGGCAACACATCGCCGACTTGGTGCTGGCGTACAACCTCGACGAGCGGCTGGCGACGCTGCTGGAAGGCGCTGGCGTGCTGCGATTTGTGGCGGTGATGATGCTCATCGTCGCGTTGCTGCTGGCCTATCTGCTCGCGTCTCGCATCGCCGAGCCCATCCTGGCGCTCTCCGGCGCAGCGGAGAAGGTCGCCGACGGCGATCTCGACGTGACGGTGGAGGTGCGTGGCACCGATGAGATCGGCCAGCTCGGCCGCACGTTTAACCGCATGATCGTGGGCCTGCGCGAGCGGGATCGCATCAAGCGGACCTTCAAGCGCCACGTCGCGCCGGACGTGGTTGAGTACCTGCTGAGCCATCCCGAGGCGCAGAGTCCGGTCGGTGAGCGACGACGGCTGACGATGCTGTTCTCTGACCTCGCCGGGTTCACCTCCATCAGCGAGGAGCGCGAGCCGGAGGAGGTCGTGACGCTGCTCAACGGCTACCTCAGCAAGGTCTCCGAAGCCCTGGTGCTGCGCGGCGGCACGCTCGACAAGTACATGGGTGACGGCGTCATGGCGTTTTTCGGAGCGCCCGTGCCGCGTGAGGACGACGCGCTGTCGGCCTGCTTGGCCGCGCTGGATCACTTGCGCATCGTCGCCGCGCTCAACGCTGAGCTGGCCGGCACGGGCGCGCCCACGCTGAGCGTGCGCGTCGGGGTGCACCGCGGCGACGTCATCGTCGGCAGCATCGGCGGCGACAACGCCCAGGACTACACCGTGATCGGCGACGCGGTGAACCTCGCGGCGCGCTTGGAGCCCGTGAACAAAGTCTATGGCACCGGGGTGCTCGTCAGCGAAGAGGTCTGGCTGGAGGTCGCCGGTCGGCTCGATGGCAGAGAGATCGACCTGATTCGTGTCAAGGGCAAGCAGCGCGTGGTGCGGGTGTTTGAGGTGCTCGGCGAGGCTGGGTGGCTGGCGGCGCACCCGGCCAAGGCGGCCTGCGTCGCCGCGTACTCCAATGGGTTGGACCACTATCGGGCGCAGCGGTTCAAGGCGGCGAAGGCGGCGTTCGACGCAGCCGTGGCCGCAGACCCGACCGATGGTCCAGGCGCGGCGATGCTGGCCCGCACCGTCGCCGTGCTCGATGAAGTCGCGCGCCCAAACTGGAGCGGCGTGTACAATCTGACGAGTAAGTAAATCATGGCGACGCCCACCCCAGGCGACCGCAGCCCGTCTCACCGCGCACCGGCGCTCGGCGGCGCCGCCGCTCCCTACGACGCCATAGCGAGTCAGGCGCGCACCCTGGCCGAGCTGCTCATCGCGACCCGGCCACTGTGGGACCAACGGCCCTTCCGCGAGCGACCGGCGCCGTGGGAAGCCGACATGCCTGAGGTCGCGGTGTGGCTGCGACAGCTCGACGTGGTGAGCATCGACGCGCTTGAGGGCGATCCCTGCGGTGGCCCGCCGTTACCCATGACTCTGGCAGACCTGCGCGACGCGGCGGCGGCGGCGTCCCATGTGCCGGTCTGGCCGGCGGCTGCGGCGATCACCGGGACGACGAGCGCGCCCATGCGTGGCGTCAAAGGCCGCAAACAGGCCCAGATTGCGGCCTTTCAGCGTGCGGTGGCCGCGCCGCTTGACCGCGCCGCGCCGCGTCGCCTCGTCGATTGGTGCGGCGGCAAGGGCCACCTCACGCGGGCGCTGGCCGCGCGCTGCGGGTGCTCGGTGTGTGTGGTCGACCGCGAGGGTGCGCTCGTCACCGCCGCCGTGGTGTTGGGCGCGGCGGCGGGTGTGTCCGTCACCGGTCACGCCGCCGATGTCACCACCGCCACGCCACCTGTCGCGCTCGACGCGGACGCGGCGTTGGTCGCGCTGCACGCCTGCGGCCAGCTCACCGACGCCGCCGTGCGCGCCGCCATCGACCGCGAGGTGCCGTGGCTGGCGCTGGTGCCTTGCTGCCACCACCGCGTCCCGTCCGGCGGGTGGCGGCCACTCTCAAACGTCGTCCGCCAGACGGGGTTGCAGCTCAACGTCAACGCGCTGCGCCTCTCCATCGCGGACGAAGGGCCAGCCACCCCGCGCGCCCGGGCTCGGCGACGCCAGGAGATGTGTTGGCGCATCGGCGCTGATCTGCTCTTTGCGACCTGCAATGAGGACCCGACGGCGCCGCCCCTCGGCGTGATCCCGCGCGCCACGTACGGCCTCTCCTACGAGGCGTTCTGCACGCTGGCCCTCGCCGGCCGCGGTCTGGTGCCGCCACGCCACTGGCGACCCGACGCCCACCTGCGTGAGGCCACCGATGCGACACGGGTGGTGCGTGCGCTCTCGCTCGTCCGCGGTCTGCTGCGCCGCTCGGTCGAGACGCTCTGTGTGCTGGATCGCGGTCAGGCCTTAGTGGAGGCAGGTTGGCGCGTGAACGTCGGCACGTTCTGCGATCCGGCGATCACCCCGCGAAATCTGCTGCTCATCGCCTCGCGCTGATCGATCGCGCCGCCGCACGACAGCGGGCCAGCGCCGCCCGGTACTACAATACACACCGACGCGAGGTGCCCTCCCCCGCGGCATGTGGTACGGAAGCGCCCGCACTGGAGAGAGAACGTCATGGCCGACGACACCATCAAAATCATCGCGAGCAACCGCCGGGTCAAACACGATTTTGAGCTGTCGGACACCTTTGAGGCCGGCGTGATGCTGGTGGGCAGCGAGGTGAAGGTGCTGCGCGAGGGCAAGTGCACGCTCATCGGGTCGCACGTGCGCGTGATTGGCGACGAGGCTTGGCTGATCGGCATGCAGATCCCAGAATACGCCTACGCGCACCAGTTCAACCACGCCGTCGATCGCAACCGCAAGCTCTTGCTGCACAAGCGCGAAGTCGAGCAGATCGGCAAAGGGCTGCGGGAACGCGGCACGTCATGCGTCGTGGTGCGCCTGTATTTCAAGGGTTCTCGCGTCAAGGCGGAGATCGCGCTCGCCCGCGGTCGCAAGCTGCACGACAAGCGCAACGCCCTGAAGAAGAAGGACGCTGACCGCGAGATGGCGCGGATGAAGCGGTTCAACTAGGCGGCGCAACCGGTAGTCATCGCCCCACCAAAGACGGAGCCAACTATGTCCACTGGCGCGCTGACGGGGCTGAAGATCCTCGACTTCACGACGCTCTACCCCGGCCCCCTCGCCACGATGCTGCTGGCCGACCTGGGCGCCGAAGTGACCCGAATCGACGCGCCGGATCGCCCTGATTTGCTGCGTTTTCTACCACCCCATGGACCGGCCGATGCCCAGGGCGAGCCCGTCGGCGCGGTGTACAGCCTGGTGGGGCGCAACAAACGCTCGATCGTGCTCGACCTCAAGTCGCCAGCCGCCAAGTCGGTGGTGACGCGCCTCGTGCGCAGCCATGACATCGTCATCGAGCAGTTTCGACCGGGGGTGATGGATCGCCTCGGCCTTGGCTACGATGAGCTGCGCGTCGCGCAACCGGGCCTGATCTTCTGCTCGATCAGCGCGTTTGGGCAGACGGGGCCCCTAGCGCAGCGCCCTGGCCACGACATCAACTTCCTCGCGCTGGCGGGGCTGAGTCACCATATCGGTCGCGCGGGCGGCGGACCCGTGCCGCTGGGGACCCTGGTCGGTGATGTCGGTGGCGGCACGTGGGGCGCGGTGAGTGGCGTGCTGGCGGCGGTGATCCATCGCATGAAGACGGGCGAGGGCCAGCGCATCGACATCTCGATGACGGACGGCGCGCTGCTGATGAACGCGATGGCCGCCACTGAGGCGCTCGCCGCGGGCACCGACACCACCGCAGGCGGGCACTGGCTCAACGGCGGCACCGCCTACGACTACTACGAGACCGCAGACGACCGCTGGCTCGCGGTAGGCGCGCTGGAGCAGAAGTTCTACGGCATGCTGTTGACGGCGCTGCAGCTCGAACACCTCGACGATCAGTGGCTAGCGCAGGGCGAAGACGCGGTCGACCAGAAGCGCGCGATCGCGGCGGCCATCGGCGCGCAACCCTTGGCGCACTGGCGCGACGTCTTCGCGGCCCTGCCCTGCTGCGTGGAGGCGGTGCTGACGCCGACGGAGGCCGTGAGGAGCGACCTGTTCGCCGAACGCGCCATGGTCGTGCCGGTGCCCGTCAAGCGCCGGGATCGGACGTCGGGCGGCCCGTCGCCGAGCGCTGTGACGGACGCCACCACGCTGCAGGTGGGCAACCCGATCAAGCTGTCTGCGTGTCCGCCCCGCTACGATCACGTCGGCCCGCTCCCCGGCGCCGATACGCGCGCGGTGCTGGCGGAGGCAGGGCTCTCGGAGGCTGAGATCACGGCCTTGATCGAAGCTGGCGTCGCGGGGCAATCCTAGACACCGCGCGCGCCAGCGTCGTCAGGGTCCGGTAGACGCTTTGACCGGCTGCGGCGTGACTTTGCGACCCGGCAGCGTCTCGAGCGGCACGCCGCGCAGCGGGAAATCAGCTGGCGCGTCGGGCTGCGGGGTGAGCCGTGGATCCCACACCCGCGAAAACGCCACGTAGTGCTGACTGCGCCGCACCAGCTGCTTGCGCAGCCCACGGACGATCCGCAGCGGCAGGTCTTCGCTAATCCAGCGCACCAGCCAGCGCGGCAGGTTTCCGGCCGGATCGGTGTCGATCTGATAGACGACGTGGGTGCGATTGGGTCCGAGCCAGCGCAGGCGCGTGTACCCCAGCGTCCGCGGCACACGCACCACGCCCGGCTGCACCGGCATGCGCTTGTCGACCGCCGACTTGAACGTGATCCACAGCTCGTGATGCGGCTTCCAGCGCCGCTCCACGACGACGTCGATGAGCCCGTCGCGGTCGGAGGTCGGCCAGGGAAAACCAAAGCGCAGATAGGCCCGCGCGTGGAGCGGGTCAGGCCGGGACAGCAGTTTTGACGTCTCCAGGCGGTAGACCCACTCCTTGTGCCGCGGCACGTCGTCCACGATCGCGAGCAGGAGGTACAGGTTCGTGGCGAGCACGCCGACGCCCCGCAAGATTGGCAAATCAGAGCCCGGGCGATCTTTCGCCGTGACCGTCACACCTTCCTTGGCGTAGAGCTTGCGCCAACCCGTGGCGGAGGCCGTCGAGGTCCAGAGCAGCGCGACGAGGCACGGCCACATCAGCCAGCTGTGTCGTCTTGCGCGGCGCAGCACCGGACCGACTACTTCTCACCCGCGATGGCGGCGCCGCCCGGGTAGCCGTAGCTCACGTAGTTGTCCCAGCCGTACACGATGAGGGCGACGGGTTGGCTCGATTTCAGGCGATGGGCACCCTGCGCGATCGGCAGTCGGGCGACCTGCCACAGGTTATTGGCGAAGCCCTTGAACGCTGACGCGGCCAGCGGCGCGCCGTCTAGCGTGACCGTTGTGTTCGGCTGCTTCACGACGTTGATGTAGTTCTGCGAGTACTTGTTGGGCACCAGGAACACGTAGTCGTCGAGGTACTGCTGCACGTTGGTCGTGATGATGAAGGCCGGATCGCCGATCTTGGCGTCCGTCGGCTCCGGGATGTTCGGGCAATCCGCGTGTTTTTTGCACGCGAGCTTCGCCTTGAAGTTCTTGTCCATGTTGGTGCAGACCTTCTGAAAGCCATACGTGGTGTTGCACACATCGTTGTTCGGGTTCGGCGCGTGCGACGAGGCGAGGAAGTGGCCCACCTCGACCGGCTGGTTGGCGATCAACATGAAGTCCTGGTCCGACTCGAACTCGAACCACTGCCCCTGATTCAGCGTCGGGATCGGCACCTGCGGCGGGACGGTCTGCAGAACGGTGCCGTTGCTCCCCGCCACGATGCGCCACGAGTCCTTCTCTTTGCCGCGCGGGTGGGATTTCGTGGCCAGGAACTGCTTGCCCCACGACGAGGTCGGAAAGAGCTGCTCCTCCAGGTGATCCGCGCAGCAGGTGATCGGGCAGTCGTCGTTGGAGGTGCAGGTCCAACCCTGATACTGACAGGTGCCGGTTGGCGCGCCGGGGCCCTTCACGCACTTGTTGGTGTTCGGGGAGTTGCTCGCCTCCGAGCCGCCAAAGACGGCGATCGGCTGGTCGGCCTTGATGTACGAGCCCGTCAGGTCGGCGCCGTTTTCGTCGGTCTCGATGTTGAGCACCTCGCCCTTCTTCAGCTTGAACTTCTTGATCCCCGTCCACGGACCCGCCGGGATGCTCTGCCCGCCGCCGACACCGGCCAGGGTCTTCGCCGTCACCAGCACATCCACGATCGTGTCGGCCTGGACGGCGACCACCGTCAGGTAGCCGCGCAGGTCGCCATGGGTCTGCTGGCGCGTCATGAGCCAGTACTCTTTGCCCACCACGTTCGACGGCAGCAGGAGTGACGCGTCGTTCGAGAACACGCCGACGTTGGAGAGCGGGTTGAACTGATAGGCCACGATCGGCTGCGACGACTGAATGCGATACGCCTTGCAGTTGATGTTGGTGCCGTCCTGGTTCGCGGGCTTCATCTTCCAGATCGGGTCCGGCAGATTGATGATCTTGAGGCCGTTGGGCAGCACCTTGTACTTCGCCTTTTTGCCCGTGCAGCCCTCGGTCACCGTCACGACGGCCTCGGACGCCTTGGTGTTCGAGACGATGACGGAGAACTGTGAGTTCTGCGCGTCGTAGACCTTGCCACCAGCGCCAGGCACCAGCGCGTTGTCGAGATCGACGGCGTAATAGTCGCAGCCGACATTGGTGTTGCTCTTCAGATCGCCGGCGCACGGGTTCACGCACAGACCGGCGAGGCAGACCAAGCCCTTCGAGTCGCAGTCGTTGTCGGACTGATAGCCCGATCCATCGATTTTGCAGGCCACGGCCTTGTTGCCAAAACAGGTCTTCTGGCCGGGCGTGCAGACCAGGCACTTGCCGGCCACACACGTCTCGCCGGTCTTGCAGATCTCAACGATGTCGGCGTCCGTGCCGGTCGCGTTGCATTTGAGCAGGACCGTGCTCTCGGGCACGCCGGCATCAGGGGCCTTGCAGTAGCTCTTCTGCGGCTCACAGAACCGGCACTTGGCTTGGTTACAGACGGGCGCGGAGTCGGGGCACAGGTTGAGCTCAAAGCCCTTGCCGTCGGCCTTGCAGACCTCAAGCGTGGTGCCGTTGGTGCAGACCGCGGAGCCGGGGACGCAGCTGACATCGACGCACTTGTTGTCTTTGCAGTTGTTGGTCGAGTCTTTGCAGTGAAAGTCCAACAGGCACTCGACGCACACCTGCGCAGAGAGCTCGCAGTACGGCAGATCGGGGTGATCCTTCTTGCACGCGCTGGCCTTCGCGCAGACGGGGCCCGCTGGCACACCGGTGTCGGCGGGGGGCCCACCAGCGTCGGAGCCTGGGTTCGTGGCGTCGGCACCAGTCGCGGCGGAGTCTGAGCCCGCCACCGCGCCATCTGTCGTGCCCGCTGGGGTGGTGTCGGTCACCGCGCCGGCGCCGGTGTCGACGACGCCGCCCAAACCGGTGTCCTCAAACTGAAAGGGATCGGCCGTCTCGGTTGTCTGGCCGCAGCCGACGCTGAGGACCATGGCGCACATCAGCGCGGCGCCGGTCGATGTGGCGAATGACAGGCGCGCGCTGTGGGTGCGTGGCGCGCTGGTGAAGTGCGATCGAGCCGGGTGCGATCGATAGCGGCGAAGGCCTGACATCACGGGGATCTCCTAACAAGGGCCCTTAGGTGCTCGACGGACACGGGCTCGTCGACTGGGCGAAGGGGGGACACGGTAGGACGCCGCGCGAGCAGAGGGTAGCGACTGCGGCGTCAATGCTCAAAGAGATTTGCTCGCGACCGCTAGAAGCCGAGGACAGCCGGCCTCGAGGAGCGCGGCGGAGGCGGCGCTACCGGTCAACAATCCGCCCTCCTGCCGGCGATGCGCCGCCCGCAGCGGCCGGAAATCCGCGCCTGCCAGCCCC
>CALENB010000040.1 GCA_937910235.1 uncultured Myxococcales bacterium
GGGCAGCTGGATCCACGGGCTCACGAGGTCCGCTTTCGTCACCTGCGTGGACCCAGCTTTCGACGTCACCTTGAGCCGCGCGTAGACGTTTCCCGAGGTTTCGTACCACTTGTCACCTGGATTCGACGACGTGATTTTGGCGCCCCACTGCCCGAAGTTCGTCTTGATGATGAACGCGCTCGACGGCACTAGGTACACGCTCGTCTTGCACTTGCAGGCAGCGACGAGCCGGTGTTGGCAGACCCCGCTTTGGCAAGCATCGAGCGTGCAAGCGTCACCGTCGTTGCAGCTCACGCCTCCGCTGGCCTGGCAGCTGCCGCTCTGACAGGTTGCTTTCGCTCCGCACGCCGCGGCCGTGGCTGTACACGCCGTGCCGTTGGGTGCGTTGGTGCCCACACACGATCCATTTGCGCACGTGGCGTTCGAACATGTGGAGCCGTCGGTGCAGCTGGCCCCTGCCGCGGTGGCCACGTGCTTGCAGGTTCCGGCCTGGGTGTCGCAGGTGTCGGTTGTGCACGTATTGCCATCATCGCAGTCGTCCGGCTTCGTCGCGCAGTCGACGAGATAGCCGATCTTGACGACGTTGTTGGCCGTGTCGCTCTCCTTGTTGTATTCGGCGATTTGGACCCAGAGATACAGCTGCCCGACGCCCCGCGAGGTGTACGCCACCAGGGATTTCGAGATGGTGCCCGTCACCGGATAGGTCGCGCCGGCCGCCAAGTCGGGCGTCCAGAAAAAGGCGTCCTGCTGCCCGTGGGTGAGCACGGTCTTGCTCCGGCTCATGGCCAGCATCACCTTGGTGGCTTTGGCCGCAGCGCCGAGGTTCTTGATGCGAAGCTTCACGGTGAAGACGCTGCCCAGCGAGACTTTGCTCGGGCTCACGACCGCATAGTCGACCATTAGGTCCGGCAGGGTAGCCGCCGCTGAGCACGCCGCCGTGCCTCCGCTCACCTGGCATTTTTGCCCGGAAGGACAGACCGTCTTCGTCGTCCACGAAGACCAGACCGTTCCGCACGAAGGCTTCGCCGGTTTGCCATCACAGCCCGGTTTTCCGTCGCGCTGCAGCACAAGGGTCGGCACGGCGTCATCGCACTTGACCTCGGTTTGGGTGCCAGCGCCGCACGCCGTCCCGCTCGCGAGCGACGTCGCGACACACGCGCCCGTGCTCGGATTGCAGGTGTCAGCGGTGCACACATTGCCGTCGTTGCAGGCTTTCGGCGTCCCGCTGCAGGTCGACGAGCCGCATGTGTCCCCGGACGTACACGCGTCACCATCGGAGCAGCTGGCGCCATCAGCCACCGTGGTCGACGCGCAGGCGCCGGTGGTCTGGTCGCATGCATCCTTGGTGCATGGTTTACCGTCATCGCAGCTGGCGGCCACGAGCGCGCAATCGACGATAAACGCGAGCTTGGCGACGTTGTTCGTCTCGTCGGACTCCGTCAGCGCCGTGGTGCCGTCGGCGATAAGCCACAGCGTCCACTGCCCATAAGCGGCGTTGTTTGGCAGCGTCACGGTGAAGGACTGGGTCCCCGAACTGGGAAATCCCGCGCCGGCGGTGAGGGTCGGCACGTCGATCGTCTTGACGAGGCTGCCCCCCACCAATTGCGTCGCGCTGCGACTGGTGCGCACCTGTAATTTGGTCGCCTGGCTGGCCGTCGCGGCGCCGCCGTTCTTCACGCGATAGGTGACGGTGAACGCGCCGCCAGGCTTGATTTTCGGCGTTCCAGCGGTCTGCGCGACGTCGAAAACTAGGTCGGGCAGCTGCGCCGTCGCGCCACACTTCGCGCCGCCGGGGACGAGCTCGCACACCGCTGGTTTGCATAGTTGTTTCGGCGTCCACTCGCTCCACGTCGTGACGCAGCCCGGCTTGGTGGCGTCGCCATTGCAGGCCACCGTGCTGGTTCTGTGCATGACCGACTTCTTCGAGTTGCTGCACTTGGTCTCCGTCACGCTGTTGCCGCATGCCGTCCCTGTACTCACGGGCTGGGTCACACAGCTGCCCGATTGGGCATCGCACTTCGTCGCGCTGCACGTGTTGCCGTCGTCGCAGTTGATGCTGACGCCCTTACAGACCCCGTTCACGCAGGTGTCCTTATCCGTACACGCGTCGCCGTCAGCGCACACCTGCTCGATCGCGACCGCAACCAGCGCGCACGTGCCAGCGACGCATTCCGGTTTGGTGCAGGGGTTACCATCCTCCAGACCCACGCACGTGCCGCCGCAGGGGAGGGGTACATCGGGCAGCGGGAGGTCCTTTGTGTCTGCGGTGCCTGCGTCCGACGTGCCCGTATCCGCTGTGCCTGCGTCCGGCGTGCCTACGTCCAACGACGTCCCCGTGTCCGGCGTGCCCGCGTCCGACGGCGTCCCTGCATCCGCCGTGCCCGCGTCCGGCAGCGTCCCCGTGTCCGGCGTGCCCGTATCCCCCCCTGTGCCAGCGTCCGGCGTGCCCGCGTCTGATGTTCCGGTGTCCGGCGTGTCCGTCTCTGGCGCGCTGGCGTCTGGCGTGCCTGTGTCCGGTGTGCTGCTGTCTGCAGGACCTGCGTCTGGCACGTTGGTGTCTGGCACGTTGGTGTCTGGCACGTTGGTGTCTGGCACGTTGGTGTCTGGCACGCTGGCGTCAGGCGCGCTGGTGTCTGGCGCGCTGGTGTCTGGCACGTTGGCGTCAGGCGCGCCGGCGTCAGGCGCGCTGGCGTCAGGCGCGTGTGTCTTCGAATCGGCGGCCCGTGCATCGCCAACCCCGTCGCTTGGCGCCGTGCCTGTGTCGTCGTCACCCAGCGCGTCCAGACTACCGGCATCTCCTGGCTCGATGTCTGCCGCAGGCTGCGAGGAATCGGAGGTCGACACGTCTGCGATGGACGGCTGTGGCGACGCGCTCTCGCTCCCGCAGGCGGACAACACCAGCGTGAGCAAGACACCCGACGTGCGCCAGCGCGCTGACTCGCCGATCGTGGTGTTGGGGTGTGCTGCGGTCATCATGGCGCTCGCCTCCTTGTGCAGACCGTAGCCTATAGGGCTCGGCGCAAGAACGCCGCTGCGCCTGCCTCAAACCTGCCTCAAACCTGCCTCAAAGCTGCCGCGACCTTGCGCTCTGAGGCCGGAATTCCGGGCGCTGCCGACCGCTCGTCCGTCATTCGACGGGCTGGAGCACGACCGCAACGGTGGGGTTGAGGCGGTAGCCACCTTCGCAGGTCTCTAAGGCCGCACCGACGCCCAGCTGCCGCAGCGTGTAGACCGCCGTGTGCACCCGCGCCCGCCCCGATTCGCCCACGGCGCTCACACCCGGCCAACCCGCGGCAAAGAGCGCTGCGATGGACACCTCGGCGCCGAGGTGGTCACGGTGCTGTTGGGCCAAAGCCACGAGGAGGCGGCGCTGCGCTTTGCGTCGACCCAGGGCGACCACGGCCGTGTCGTCGAGTTGGAAGGCGCTCCCATCCGGGGCCACACGGAGCACGGTGCACGCAATGTCCGGCCACCAGCGTGCGACCAGCGCCCGACCGATGCGGGCGCGAAGCGATTCTGTCGGCGTGCCAGCGGGTTGCACGACCGACGAGGCAGGCAACGTCGGCATGAGATCCAGAAGTAACCCCGCAAGCGCGTCAGGAGGACAGCGCTTGGCCTGCTGCGCGTCGACCACCGCACGTTGGAGGCGATGAACGGCGTCGATCCACGGCCGGAAGGCCACCTCGCTCGCTTCGAGCGCAAACGCCGGGGGATGCCCGAGCGCGACGCCGGCTTTTGCGACCGCCCCCGTCATCAGCAAGGCCACACCGCGCAGGGCGTGCCGGCGAGTGGTCAGCCGCACGTCGTCCAACCCAGCGCGCTGCCGGTCGACCGACTCCAGCGTCGTCAACGCGTGGTGACCCCGTCCGGTGGCGAGCTCGATCTCGGCGCGGGCGACGCGAAGCGTCGCCAGCGGATGCAGGCTCCCCACCCGCAGCACGGCCCGCTCCGCCGCGCGTAGCGCCTCTTCGGCTCGTGCGTCGTCGTGCAAACGCATCAGGCAGCGCGCGCGCGCAACATGCAAATGAGCTTGATTTCTCGGGGTTTTAGCCACATGACCGTGAGCCAGGAGCCGCGTGATGATCGGCAGCGCTCGCTCGGGCTGGTCGGCGGCCTGCCACGCCATGGCCAACTGGGCCTCCATGATATCGAGCCGGTCCTTCGCCTCAGCTGAGTTGTGGTCCCCCAGATAGCCTTCGAGCAACGCGATCGCAGACGCGGCCTCATCGCGTGCAAGCGACCGATACGCAGACAGGAATACGCCCAACAGACTCCCGCGCATTGCGTCTGGCGCAGCGAGGCATAGCCGCTGCCAAGCGTCCTCGGCGGCGCTTAACCCGAGGGCGGACACTTTGCCGAGCCAACTCCCCTGTAGCGCGCTGATCTGCAGAGCGGTCCCTGGCTCGGCCTGTTCAGCCAGTCGCCCAAGCAGCGGCCAACCCTCGGCGCTGTGGCCATCCATCAACATCGCTTGGCCACGGGCGAGCTCGGCCAGCGCAGCCGCCTCGTCATCGCCGGCAAGGATGGCAGAGGCGCGCACCTGGTCTGCCAGCCCATACACATCATCCAAGGGTCCGAATCCGCGAGCGACAAAGGAGAGCCGCAACGCCAAGTCGCGCGACAAGCGCCTTGAATCCACGGCCTCTGAGCGCGCCGCAGCGGTGCCCAGACGCATCGGCGGCGCAACGGTCAGTCCCGACGCGAACGCCAGCGCAGCGCTCAAGTCGCGCCGATCCGCAACGGGCGCGTTGCCAACCTGACAGTACGACGCCAGGAGCCACGTCTTGGTTTCGCCGCGGGCACCAGCGAGCACCCGCGCATGGGCCAGCCGGATCGCGCGCACGGCTTCTGCGTCGGCGTGGGAGAGCACAAACGTGCGGACGGTTTCGAACGGAGCGAGGCGCGGCGGACCGTCCGCCGCCGCCGTTCGCAGCAATCCCATGTCCAGCAACAGCAAGGCGTCGTCGGCCGCGCCGGTATCGCCGCACATCGCAACGATTCGCTGCGTGCGCGCGGGTGCTTGGTGGACACAGCACGCGATGAGCGCCGTACGAGCGCTCGCGCTCAACGCCCGCCACGACAGCGCAAGCGCGGCGTCGAGTGACTGCCTTCGCTGCGCCGGCTCGGTGGACGATGTCAGCCACGCGATGCTGTGCGCCAAGCGATCGACGAGCTCGGCCGGGTCGCTCACACGTAGACGCGGCGCCACCAACACCAACGCGAGCGGCAGGTTGTCGAGCGCGGCGGCCAGGGTGCGGAGCCCCGCCTCCTGGAGTTGCGTGGCACGATGCCGCGCGATGGTCGCCACACGACTCCGCAAGAGGTCTGCCGACTCGGCATCGGTGAGGGGTGAGAGACGGAGCTCACGCACGGCGGCGCCAACGCCAGTACCAACGACAGTGCGACGGCTGGTCAGCACCCAACGCAGCCCAGGAGCCTGGGCCTGGAGGGGCCGAATGAAGGTTGGCAGATCGAGCCCACAGGCGACGAGCCCGTCCACGTTGTCCAGCACGATCGCCCCGGAATCCCAGGTCGACAGGGCATCGGCGAGCTGGGTGGCCGCGTCGTCGGGCTGCGGCAAGGCGAGCCCTAGCTCGTCGCAGAGACCGCTGACCACATCCGACAACGTCGTCGCGCTGCTGAGGTCCACCGACCAGCGTGGCCCCCCCGCGGTGTCTAGCGCGTGGAGCGCGAGCCGCGTCTTACCGACCCCTGCGGGGCCACAAAGGCACACCATGGCGCTTGGTGTCGCGAAGTGGCGCGCGAAGGCTGCGAGCGGCTCGGCGCGACCGATGAACGCGCCTTCGTAGGTGTCGAGATGGCGGATCGACATACAGCTCCGCAGTGAACGCGCAAGGCCGGTGGCGTGCTGCGACGGCAAAGGCGCAGGCGCAGGCCGGATGCGGTTGCAGGGTGGCTTGCCCAATGCCTGAACACCAGTCGGCGTCCGGTTTCAGGCAGAAGTTTGAGGCAGATTTGAGGCGGGCGAAACGGCAGTGGCGTTCCGGCGCACGGGACGGACACACGCGGTGATGCCCTACGTGCCAGCATCCATGCCCTTCGTGCCAGCATCCATGAGACAGCGACCCCCTGATTTATTCGTGTAGGGCGTCAGGTCGGCCGCCCAGCTGCTGGCATGGCCCTGGGCCCAACGCACCTCGGCGCTGTGGGCTTGCGCATCGCACGCCGTCCGGGCACGAACAAGGCAGATCTTCGCCATCTCGACCCTCTCCCGTGTCGACCCTCTCCCGTGTCGACCCAACTTGCCGTGAACGACCCATGTTCGTGATCAACAGTGACTTTGACTACAACGCGTAGACCCAGTAGGACGCCGAGCTGACCTTCCTCGCGTCGTCGGCCATGCTGATCGAGGAGCAAGGGTCCGTGACCAGCGCGCAGCTCACGTTTGCCCCGACATGAGAAGGCCTCGATAGGAGGTTGAGCCGCCCCTCATACACCACTATCCTGCGATAAACTCAAGCTTTTCCGTGATTCGAGCGCAGCTGTCCCTCCCCGCGGCCTCACGGCGCTCGGCTAGCTCGCCACTGCCCGACTGAACGTTTCCTCGCCGACCAGCTCGGCCACACAGTCCCAGTCATCCAGCTCGCTGGCGCGGTCGTGCGGCGGCTCACGGTCCCGAATGCCCTCGAAGCGAACCTGCTACCCCTGATCGTCGCCTACATCGCCATACCAAGCGGGCAACCTGAGTTGATGTGCGAGCGCCTCGCTGCGCCGAGCATCGCCGTTCGTTTCAACGCGCTGGCTGTGCTGCAACGCTGGCCCGTGCGCCCCATCGACGCCTCCATTTGGGAGCTTATCGACACGCTGGCCGACGACTCGGTACCTCAGGTACGCGACGCCGCGTCATCCCTCCTTGAGCGCAGCCCCTGAAGGCGAAGGTCATCGCACCTCTCTCGCCTCGGAGCGCTCATGACGCAGCCTGCACCCTGGTCAGTCATCGGTGCCGCCGATGGCTAGGGTCGCCGTTGGTTGGTCACCTGTGAGCACGCCTCCAACGTCGCGCCGGCGCCGCTGACCACGACGGTTGCCGACCAGCGCTGGCTCGATGACCACTGGGGTTAAGACATCGCCGCGCCCGACGTCGTTCGCGAGCTGGTCTGGCTGACGGGCAACATCGGCGTGCGCTGCGGCTTCTCGCGCCTCGTCCTCGATCCCAATCGCAACGTGAAGCATCCAGACCTCATCCGCCGCGAGATCTACGGTGAACCGCTGAGCTTCAATGGCGGCTCGACCACCAGAGGTATAGCGAGGTCACCAGGTTGAACCCGGTCATGCCGGCGTACAGCGCCGCCAGGGATTTCAGCGTGTCGCTCACGAGCGCGTATCCCTTGGTTTTCCGGGCAAATAGTCGTCTTTACGTTTGAACTCCGCGAGAGAGCGTCCCCGTGGCACCGCCGCGAGGTCAGCGGAACTGAAGACGGCAGAAGGGTAGGTGCCGCCCTCACTTCGCCAGCAAGACCTCGATGGCGCCCACGAGCAGCGGCGCGGGTAGATTCACGGGGAACGAGAATCCGTTGACAAAGAGCATCGGCGTTCCACGCACTTTCGCGTCGAATCCGGCCTGTAGGTGGTCCGCCACGCGTTTGCGCACCGCTGTCGACGCCATGCAGCTGTCAAATGCGCCCAACGCCATCCCCACAGCCTGCGCATAGGAGCGCAGGTCGTCGTTTTCTAGCGCGTGCTGTTGGTCAAAGAGCAACGACGCATACGCCTGAAACTGCCCAGCATCCCGCGCACATTCAGCAGCCCAAGCAGCGGCGCACGCGTGTTTGTGCAAGGCGTAGCCGATCTTTTTGTGGCACGCCGGGTCGAGGGGAAAATGGAGGTGGGTGACCTGGAGCTTACGTTCGGTCAGCCCGGGGAGTTCGCCGAGTCGCTTCCACAACTTTCTGCAGTGCGGGCACTCGAAGTCGCTAAATAGGATGAGGTTCACCTCCGCCGTCGGCTTGAGCACCACGCCGTTCACTCGAATCGTCACCGGCGTCTCTGTTTTGAGCTTTCGAATGTCGCGGGCGACTTGCGCTGCGCGCTCCGCCATACGGGGCGCCAGGGCCGCGCCATAGGCGATGTGGCCTGCTGCAAGCGAGACCATAAATGTGACGCTGGCCCGCAACGCCACGCGCGGAAGAGTGGGTGGTTCTACAAGTGTAGCCACGCCAGCCCGCTCAGGCTTCGCCGCGTGGTCGTCCAAAACCGCCGGCCCAAACTGCGTTCGAGCGCCCCACGCCACCATGGCCGCTGCGGCGACGGCAAAATTCAGGCCGTACCACAACACGCAAAATGGGCAATACGAGCGTGCCATCACGGAGACCAGCGCCATGCCGATCGAGCTCACCACACTCACACCTGAGAGCGCGAGCAGCCCTAGCAGCCACGGACGGCGCAGCGCCGGAGCGCAGCGAAAAGTCGACAAACTCAGCACCAAAGTCGCAGCCGCGCCGGCAAAGCCGACCAACGCAGTCGGCACACCGAAAAACGCACCGTACGGCCCCCCGGTAATCGCGCACCCTTGGCGAGCCAGCGCGTGGCATATGGCGCCGAGTCCACGGGCACCCACCTCCAAGTCGATGTGCACGAGCGTCAAGTACACGCCGTCGACCATCGCCAGAACGTTCAGCGCGGCCACGGCCAGCAGCGCGCGATGCTGCCGAGTTGCGCGTGGCGGGGCAGGGCTGTCGACGTCATGACTCATGGGTGTCTCCGAAAGGCGAGGGTCAGGTATGACCACTTATCAATTAACGGACTGACAGGGGCTGTGGATGTCGAGCGGCCGGCCGAGAACGCGATGGTGCGGCACAAGCGGACAATCGGCGACACCCTGCGGTCAAAGGCCTCGATCATCGTTTCGTCCATGACGGTAGACCAGGCAGTCTCGCGAACACC
>CALENB010000041.1 GCA_937910235.1 uncultured Myxococcales bacterium
GGTCAAACCTGCGAGCTGCTGCGCGATCCCCTGCAAGGGTTCGACCTCGGCGCTGGCGGCGACGCTATCTCTGGACCGACGCCCGCGACCAGCACCATGGCGACGCCGCAGCGTTACTGCCTGGCCAGCTGCACCGCCGACAGCGACTGCCCAGGCGACTTCGAGTGCCGCGCGGTGTCATTGACCACCAACGCCCCGGTCTTCCGCTGCACGCCGCGGATCGGCGTCGCGCAGACCCGGTGCGAGACGTCCTCGCCCTCGATGTGGGGCGGCAATCCGGCTCCGGGGGTGGGTTATGTCGCCGATGGATCGGGCAAGTTCACCATCAAGAGCCGCCTCGGCGACCTCGCGGTGTACTGCCGCTCAGGGTACACCGAGAAGGGCTCGGGCGACTTCATCCCGTTGATGATGGGCATCACCCGCGGGGTCCATGTGCTCCCTGGTGCCACGGTGGAGAACGTCAACGTCACCCTGACGACGCCGATGAGCCGCACCGTCCGAGTGCGCCTCGACCGAATCCCGATGGGCGACGACGTGAAGGGGTCGATGCGCTACATGGTGGCCGCGCTGAACTTGGACCCAGAGGGCTATATCCAGTTAGCGAATGTGGAGACGATGTTGCGTACGGACGTCATCCATCTGCCACGCCAGCCGTGGTCGTTCACGGGCGTGCTGGCCAACCTCAACTACGACTTATACGGCGGATTAGCGAACGCAGCGGGGGGTGCGCCGACCACCATCGCGGCCCGCGAGGACGTGAAACCAGCGGACGCCGACCAGCTCGCGTGGTGGCCAGTGGGCGAAGCGAAGCCCCTGAAGGCGGAGGCTTGGGCGGTCCCCGTCAACGCGGCGACGTCGGACGGCTACTCGACGGTGGCGGTGGGGGACAAGGGCTGGATCGGCGTCTGGGGTGGCACGGCGTTCACGCAGCAGCAGAGCCCCGTGCAGCACGACCTGTACGCGGTGTGGATGGCCCCCGACGGTAGCGGGGACGGCTGGGCGGGTGGCGAAGGCGGCGCCCTGTTGCGGCGCAACAACCTCACCGGATGGCAAGCTTCACCGACCCCGTTGGCGCTCCCACCGGCTGGGTCACCCGTTGACGCCGGTCGCATCCGCGGCATCCACGGCCGCGCGAAAGACGACGTCTGGCTGTTGAGCGGTCGCAACGAGCTGTATCACTGGGACGGGGAGACGTGGACCGGCCCGCTCACAGGTCCGATGGCGCCACCGAAGCCCAAGCCCAACACATGGGGGGTGTGGCAGGAGTCACCGCGTCTGCGCGCGCTCTTTCAAGGCAACGACGGCGCGATCGTCGTGGTTGGCGATGACGGCTACGTGGTGCGCGGCACGTTGGCGCCAAAGGCCACCAACATCACGTGGCAGCTCATCACCAGCTTCACGCCACACACCTTCCACGCCGTGTGGGGCAACACCAGCGACGACTTCTGGGTCGTTGGCGACGCTGGGACGATGAAGCACTACAGCAACGGCGTGATGACGACGGTACAGACCAAGTTGTTGCGACCGCTCTACGCCGTCGTCGGTACGAGCACGGGGGTGCAGGCCGTCGGCGGTCTCGGCGCGTGGGTGAGCGTCGATCTGAGCGGCAAGGCCGCCGATGTCACCGTCAAGGACCTGTCCGTCGACCTGAAGGCGGTGGCGCTGATCTCAGGGGGCACGGTGGCCGCTGGTCAGCCGATGATCGTCATGGGCCCTTACCTGGAGCTGCCGTACTTCGTCTTGCCGCAGATCAATGGACCGATGGGCAAGAAGTTGAAGTGGACCGCCGCGCCGGGGGTGGTGCCGACGCTCCACATGATTCGCATCACGGACTTCAACTACAACACGTTGTGGGAGCTGTACGTGAAGGGCGATGTGTCCGAGATCGACCTGCCAGACTTCAGCAAGCTCGGCGCTTTTGACCCACTCCCCGGGGGAAAACTCCGGATCCGAATCTGGCGGATCTACGCGCCGGGGCTGACGATCGACCACTACAATCACAAGCAGTTGAGTGTCTGGAAATGGGTGAGTTACGCCTACAACTGGATGTTGACCAGCCAGTTCAAGGACCTGTCGGGCGTCGGTCTGCCGCCTGCCGGCGCACCCGGCGGCGCCGAACCCGGCAAGTTGCCCGCACCTTGACGGCGCCGAAGCCGGCCCAGGCGCGCGCCGCCGTGGATCGAACCACCTCGCGCGCAGGGACCACCGTGCGGCGCTCAAGGACGTGCACGCGCTGGGCGCTGGGCATGACGCTGTGGGCGGGTGCGTGGCTTGGCGGGCAGGCCGACGCGATGGCGCCGCCGCTGCGACCGGCGCCTGCCGCAGAGCCGGCTCCGGCCGCGAAGTCTGGACCGGCCGCGAAGCCGGCACCTGTCGACAAACCAACAGTCGACTGGCGCGGGCTAGATCGCATGGATGCCTCCGGCCAGACCAAACCGCACGACAAGCCGCCGCCGAACCCCGTACAACAGCTGGTCCAGAACGCTCCGTACCGCGTCTACGTCGCGACGACCAACGGCACAAAGGTCGTGATCACCGACGCCTACACGCTCGAGCGGCGCCGCGTCTTTGTTGCGGACGCTGTCGGCGGCTACGCCTTTTCGTCCGATGGACACTGGCTCTACGTCGTACACGGCGGGGGACGCAGCCGCACCGTGAGCGCCGTCGCGGTGAACACAGCCAAAGCGCGTGTTTTGGCGACGATCCGGCTGCATCGCGGCGAAGACGTGGTGGAGGTGCTCGGCCACGGCGACGAAGCGGCGGCTTTTGTGACGGTGGTGGTTGGTCGTGGCGTGCCGTGGCGTGCAGGCCAAGGCTGCACGAAGCCCACCCATCTACGCCGGATTCGACTGCGCGAGACCAAGGGTTCGCTGCGACGCGAGGAGATTCTGGGCGCGCACGACCTGACGTTTCCGGCTCGTCACCGCGTCGTCTCGCCAAACACGCGGTACACCGCCCAGCTGGGCGCGACGCTGACGATCCACGGCAGATTCGGCGGCGACGGCGTCGGGCGTCTCAACAAGCGGCCGTTGCCGGCCCACCCGCTCGGCGTACGCTGGATGCGGGATAGTCGCGGCGTGTTCCTGCCGATCAAGCGGCCAGGTACCTGCCCGCACCTCAAAGGACTCGCCACCTTTCGGCAGCCCCAGAGCCAGTTCGCGAGCTGGCGGCGGCAACATGACTGGCTGGACTGGCGCGTGGGCGAAAACGTGCAGCTCGTGCGCGGAGATCTCATCCACCAGGATCTCTCCTGGGCGCCGGACGGCATGCGGCTGGTCGGGATGACGACCCGCGGCGTGGTGCTGGTCGAGCCGCTGGTCCGGCACGCTGATCACATCTCCCTGATCGCGCCGCCATCGACGTTATGGCCGGCCGTGCGTCCGGGTGTGCGCACGATCGCCTCTGGAAGTGGGGAGCTGCGCCACGCCGAGATTCTGCTCGAGCAAGGCAGCCTCGACGCCGCCGAGGCGCGTTTGCGGGGAGCGCCGGTGGGTCAGGCGCGCGCCCGGCTGTTGTCGCGGCTGGCGAAGCTACGGTCTGTCTTGGCACGCAGAACCGCCGAGTTTGCTGCGTTGCAGGATGCGGCGGGCGGCGCGAGCGACAGTTTGAACACCGTCGTGCCGCCAGCGACCGCGACACCCGCGACACGATAGGCGGTGCAGCCCCAAAACACGCGCCGCTAGCGCGATCGGTTGACCCCGTGGCACCCCTGGGCTAGACCGTTCGCGACGTCATAAGACGCCGCAACATTCGATCGTGGAGGACAGCGCATGAGCACCTTGAAGGGCCGTTTGGCTGACAAAATCCCCGCCTGGCGCGAGGACGTTCGCACCCTGATCAAAGAGCACGGCGACGTCGTCATCGGCGACGCGACCATCGGCAAGGCCCTCGCTGGCATGCGTGGTCTCAAGGCGCTCGTCTGCGACACCTCCTACCTCGACCCGGACGAGGGGATTCGCTTTCGTGGGTACACGATCCCCGAGGCGCGCGCCGCGCTGCCGAAGCCGGGGTCGGGCCTCGAAGCTTATCCGACCGGGCTCTGGTTCCTGCTGCTGACGGGTGATCTGCCGACCGCAGACGAGGTCGCTGAGCTTGAGGCCGACCTGAAGGCGCGCGCGGTGGTGCCGTCCTACGTCTTCGGTGCGCTCGACGCGTTGCCGATCGACACCCACCCCATGGTGCAGTTCTCGATGGCCATCACCGCGATGTCTAATGAGTCGAAGTTCAGCGCCGCCTACGACGCCGGCCTCGGCAAGGGTGACTACTGGCAGGCCACGCTCGAAGACGCGCTCGATCTCATCGCCCGCCTGCCCGTGATCGCGGCGTACATCTATCGCCGCGCGTACAAGGGCGGCGATCGGATCGAGGCTGATCAGACGCTCGATTGGGGGGCCAATTTCGCCCACATGATGGGGGTCGACAACGACGACTACAAAGATCTGATGCGCCTGTACCTCCTGATCCACACGGACCACGAGGGTGGCAACGTCAGCGCGCACACGTCGCACGTGGTCAGCTCGGCGCTCTCGGACGTCTACTTGTCGGTGTCGGCTGGTATCAACGGCCTCGCCGGCCCGCTGCATGGACTCGCCAATCAAGAGTGCCTGAAGTGGATCGTCACGCTCATGGATCACTTCGGCGGCAACGTTCCGACCGAGGAGCAGGTCCGCCAGTACGCGTGGGACACGCTCAACGCCCGCCGGGTCATCCCTGGCTTTGGCCACGCCGTGCTTCGCAATACAGATCCCCGCTATGTCGCCCAGCGCGAGTACAGCCTCGCCAAGGGGATGGGCAGCCACCCTGTCGTGGCGACGGTGCATCGCGTGTTCGACGTCGTCCCAGGCGTGCTCAAGGAGCACGGCAAGGCGAAGAGCCCGTGGCCCAACGTCGACGCCCACTCCGGCGCGTTGCAGGTGTACTACGGCGTCACCGAAGCTGACTTCTACACCGTGTTGTTCGGCGTTTCGCGGGCCATGGGCATCACCGCGCAGATCGTGTGGGATCGTGCCATGGGCCTGAGCCTTGAGCGCCCGAAGTCCGTCACGGTCGCGATGCTGAAGGCCGCGGCCGGCATCTAGCCCCGCCAGCCTAGCGCCTGCCCCAGCTCAGCGTGCCCCAGCTCAGCGTGCCCCGGCGCTGCCGCCCGCGCGGCCGTCGCTCACCGCCTCCACCTGCCAGCTGTCGTCAGGGCCAGCGGGCTTGGCGCGACCTCCGTTTTTGGCAGGACCGCCGGCCTTGGCCGCCCTGCCCTGCCCGGCCGGACCGCGCCGGATCCGCACGGCCTGAACGTCGCACCACGGCTCCTTGACGACGACCCGATGGCCGAGGGCTCGCAGCCCCTTGCGCCAGCGCTGCTCACCCACGCCGGCTTCAACCCAGACTTCATCGGGAAAGGCTTGGTGGTGCAGGCGCGGCGCGTCCACTGCCGCACGCAGCGTTTGACCCGCCACGAGCGTCCGCCACGCGACCTGGAACACAGCCGTCGGGATGCGCGTGCCGCCTGGCGAGCCGATGATGAGCGCGGGTTTGCCGGCTAGTAGGAAGATCGTCGGCGTCATGGACGACACCGGCCGCGCGCCCGGCCTAAACAGGTTGGCTTTGCTGCCAGCGAGGCCGAAGGCGTTGCTCTCGGTCAGGGTGAGCGAGAAGTCGTCGAGCTCGTTGTTGAGCCACACGCCCGTTTTGGCGGCGACGATGCCGCTGCCGAAGAGCAGGTTGATGGTGTGCGTCGAGGCCACCGCCATGCCGTCTCGGTCGATGATGGAGACGTGGCTCGTGTTGGTGTGACCTTCGAGCTTGCCGCCAGCGCCAGTGGGGGTGGGCGTGGCTCGCTTGGGGTCGAAGGTGGACGCGAGCTTCGAACGCACCGCCGCAGGGTAGACGTCGTCGAGCGCGGCGGCGGGCGTCAGCGTGTCGCCGCTGTAGGCGAGTCGCAGCTGAAAAGCGCGGCGCATCGTCTCGACCAGCGCATGGGCGACGGAGAGCTGGGTCGTCGGGTCCAAGCGGAGATGAGTCGCGCCCGGGGCGACGACCGGCTGCGATTTCCGGGCGCGCAGCCGTCCGCGAACCGCGTCTTTGGCCCCGGTATTACGGCCTGATTGCGCGCCCGCGCCGGTGAACCGATCCATGAGCTCCGCCATGGCGACGAGCTGCGCGCCGCCAGCCGAGGGCTGCGGCATGGTCAGCACATCCAGGCCCAGGGCTCTGCCGACGAGCGGCTTGCGCCACCGCGGTGCGTAGCTGCTGAGATCTGTCAGCGACAAGTGGCCGCCGGCCGCCTGAACGGTGGCGACAACGTCGGCCGCCACAGCGCCGGCGTAGAACCCCATTGGTCCGTCGATGCCGATCAGACGCAGGGTCCGTCCGAGCGCGGGCTGCCGCAACACCGCGCCCTTGGTGGGCGCGGCGCCCCGCAGCCCGATGAGCGCCTTGGCGTGCGGGTGCAGCACCTTCCAAGTGGCGTCGGCGGCCGCGACCACGGCGTCGCCCATGACGAAGCCGCGCTCCGCGATGGCGACGGCCGGCGTGACCAGACTGGCCCACGGTCGCCTACCCCAGCGCTTGTGCAGCGCCCAGAGCCCCGCCACGTAGCCGGGCACGCCCACCGCCAAACCGTGGCGTCGAGACCGCTTCGCGACAGCGTGGCCCTTCTCGTTGAGGTACTGCGCGCGCAGACCGGCGGCGGGCGCCTGCTCACGGAAGTCGAGGGCGTGGGCCGGCTTGCCGCCACCGGGCCAGACGATGGCAAAACCACCGCCACCGATGCCCGTCGACTGTGGCGTGACGACGCTGAGCACAAAACTCGCGGCGACCAGCGCGTCAACGGCGTTGCCGCCGGCGTCCAAGGTCTGTAGTGCGGCCTGCGTCGCGAGAGGGTGGGCGGTCGCGACGGCGTCCCGGCTGCCCGTCGCGCGACGCTGGCGCGCGGGCGTCGGGATGACAGCTCCCACCGTGCGACCGGTTGGCGCGGCGCCAGCAGCGCCCGACGTCACACCCAGGGCGAGGGCCACGCCCATCTGGTTCAGACCAAACTGCTCGCCGGCGTGGCCCACCGCCGCGATGGCCTCGGCCGCGGTGTGGGGCGCCTCCTGTGGTGCCGCTGGCGCAGGTTTGGCCTTGCAGCCGGGCTGGAGCAGCGCGCAGGCAGAGACGATGAGGGGGAGAAGGCGTGGGAGGCGCATCGTTGGGCTCCGCCGCGAAGACGCGGGATGGTGACGCTGCGCTGGGCTTCGTCGGCGCCCCGATGCTAACCCGCCGAGCCGCGTCGGTCTCGCTCACCCCGCGCCATGAGGCGTTCATGGCCCGCCGACCACGCCAGCGCCCCGCAAAATAGGGCTTTTTGGCACCCAGGAGCGTCCTCATGGCCGCGGTCAACGCGGCGGCGCAGGGGCGAGCGGCAGGGCGTTCGCCTTGTCAGCACGCGCACGTGGGCGTAGCCTTCGCCGCCTCTCGCGCTCCACACCAGCCGCGGTCAAAGCGCACCTGGCACGCCTCAAGCACTCGGAGACACCATGACGAATCCCACCACAATCGTCGCGCCCGGCGGCGCGTTTCTGCTTGAGCCCGCGGGCTCGCGACCGCTGTTCACGCCTGAGCGCTTCGACGAGATTCAGCT
Source organism: uncultured Myxococcales bacterium (assembly GCA_937910235.1). Classification (GTDB taxonomy): domain Bacteria; phylum Myxococcota_A; class UBA9042; order UBA9042; family UBA9042; genus UBA9042. The sequence goes on from CALENB010000041.1 coordinate 7,616, forward strand.
CTCGATCGCGGCGCAAGCGCAGCTGTTCATGGAGAAGGAGGTGATTCCTCAGGAGCGGTACCTGGAGAGCCACGAGGGTAAAGCGGCCGGCGCCATGGTCACCGTGCTGCGCAAGGCCTGCGAGCTTGGTTTTGCGCTGGTTGAGGTGCCCGAGGCGTTTGGCGGCCTCGGCGCGGACAAACGCACGGCGCTGATGCTGTGCGAGAAGCTCGGCTCCAACGGCGACTTCTCCGTGACCTATGGCGCGCACTCAGGTATCGGCCTGGCGCCGATCCTGCTGTTCGGAACGGACGCGCAGAAGAAGAAGTACGCAGAGAAGATCGGCAGCGGCGAGTACATCAGCTGCTACGCCTTGTCGGAGCCCGGCTCTGGCTCCGACGCCCTCGCAGCGCGCACAACCGCGGTGCTCAACGCCGCTGGCACGCACTATCTCTTCAACGGCACGAAGCAGTGGATCACCAACGCGGCGTGGGCCGACGTCGGCATCGTCTTCGCCAAGGTCGACGGCGACAAGTTCACGGCGTTCATCGTCGACAGCGCCACCGAAGGGTTCAGCACCGGCAACGAGGAGCACAAGATGGGCCTGCGTGGTTCATCGACACGGCAGCTCATCTACAACGACGCCTTGATTCCGGTGGAGAACGTGCTCGGTGAGGTCGGCAAAGGCCACCACGTCGCGTTCAATACGCTCAACCTCGGACGATTCAAGCTGGGCGCGAGCACGATCGGCGCCGCCAAGCGCGCGCTCAAAGAGTCGATGGCGTACGCCACGGATCGCAAGCAGTTCCGGACCAGCATCATCGACTTCGGCGCGATCCGCGAGATGCTGGCGGACAGCGTGGTGCAGGTCTACCTCGCCGAGTCCTTGAACTACCGCATCGCGGGCATGATCGACGCGCGGCTGGAGGGCAAAGACCACGACGACCCCAAGGTCTTGATGACCGCGGTCGAGGAGTACGTCATCGAGGCGTCCATCTCGAAGGTGTACTCGTCGGAGATGCTCGACCGCACGCTGGATCGCTGCCTGCAGTGGCACGGCGGCTACGGGTTTGTAGAGGACTACGCGATCGAGAAGTTCGTGCGGGACGCCCGGGTCAATCGTATTTTTGAGGGCACCAACGAGATCAACCGGCTGTTGATCCCGGGCACGCTGATGAAGCGCGTGATGACCGGTCGTCTCGACGCGGAGTCCGGCATCGGCGAGCTGGAGAAGCGCTTGGCGACGGGCTCCGTGCCAGGTCTGCCCGAAGACGACGGGCTGGCCCGCGCGGAGTTCGCGCTGCAGCGGCTCAAGTGGCTCTCGCTGACGGTGTTTCAGGCTGCGACGTCGGAGTACGGCATTGGGCTGAGCAAAGAGCAGGAGACGCTAATCGGCCTGTCCAACCTGATCATTGACTGCTACGCCGTCGACTCCGCCATCGCCCGCACCAAGCAGGGCAAGTCGAACCCTGACGCCGATGCGGTCTGCAAGATCGCCGCGTATGAGGCCCTGGACCGCGGTGTGGTGTCCTCGTGGCGCCTAATCGAGGCGATCTTCGACGGCTCCGATGAGCTCGACACGTGGGCCGCTAAGCTCAATCAGCTGAGCGCGCATGTGCCCGCGAACCTCATCGCGCTCAAGCGACAGGTCGCGGCCGGCACGGTGAAAGCGGGGCGCTTCCACCTGTCGAACTACTAGCGCGCAGTGGCGTGAATGGGCACAGGGCGGCGCTAGGCGAGATCGGCCGGCACAAACACCACGGGATCGGACACCGTTCGATGCGATGGCCAAGCGGCGACCAAGTCACGTAGATCGCCGCTATCCGGCAGGCCCATCGACCGCGCCAACCAACGTCGCACACGACCAGCGCTCACGCCCTCGGCGGCCAGCTGCTGCACGTGCACCGAGCGATTGCGCTTGGCTAGGCGTCGACCGTCCCCTCCCAACACCAGGGGCACGTGGGTCCACGACGGCATGGGGCTACGAGGGTCGGCGCCGCCAAGATCCTGCGCGTCGCAGTGCGTGGCGATGGCCTGGTAGACGGCGACTTGCTGGGCCGTGCAGTCGAGCAGGTCGTCACCGCGGATGACCTCCGTGACGCCCATGGCGAGGTCATCCACGACCACCGAGAACATGTAGGCGTAATCCCCGTCCTTCTTCCGCAGCACAAAATCGCCGCAGTCGTCGGGCAGCCGTGTCGCTTGCGGCCCATGAATCCGGTCTGAAAACAGCACTGGCGCGCTCGGGACCCGCAACCGCAGGGCGCATCCCAGCGGCCGACGCCCCCTGCGCAGCGCGTTGGCGCCCTCCCACCGGATCGCGGCGCCTTCGTCGGCGAATCGTCCCCGACAGGTGCCGGGGTACGGACGTCCCTTGTCTTCAGCGTGCGGCGCGCGGCTGGCGAGCTCGATGTCTTTGCGGGTGCATATACAGGGATAGACCATCCCGGCCCGGGTCAGCCGCTGCATGACCCGGCGATACAGCTCGAATCTCTCGCTCTGGAGCACCACCGCGGGCAACCCAGCCGCGGCAGGCAGCAGCTCCCCTGGGTCAACCGCTCCCTCAGTCCGAGGAGCGGGCGCGTCCCAATCCAAGCCGAGCCAAAGCAGGTCCGACAGCACCGACGCGAGGTGTTCCTGAGCGCCTGGCAACAGATCTTCAATGCGCAACAGCACCTGTCCCTGCGCTGATCGGGCGGATAACCAGGCCCACAGCAGGGTTCGTGCGTTGCCGAGATGCAGCACACCGGTGGGACTCGGCGCGAGGCGGCCCACAACCACAGGCGACGTCATCAGTGGCAAGTCTGGGTACGGCCGCTCGTGGCGTGATCGCACTTGAACCAGCCGATAGTGCACTTGTCGAGCCAAGTTCCCTTCGCGCCGCAGCCCGGCACGGTGCCGTTCCAGCCGTTGTTTGTACCGAAACACGCCGTCTTGCAGCTACCCGAATCGCCCCACTGCTTCTCCGCGCCGGACTTACAATTGTAGTCGAAGCTGCCATCGCCACGATGCGTCGCGAACCAAGCCGCTTGGCCGGGGTAGACGAGCTTGTTCTTGTCGTAGCAATCACCGCCCTTGAGCGCATTGCGGGTCCCGACTGGCGCACACAAGCAGAGCGCCGTGCCAACGCCGAAGCCGTCCTTGTCCTCATCCACAAAGTACTTCTTGCAGCCCTGTGCGTTGGGCTCATCCACACCATCGGCGCAGTTGTTGTCGATCTTGTCGCCGCAGATCTCGACCGCGCCCGGATGCGCGTTCTTGTCGAGCGGCGCGCAGTCGATCTTGCTGATGTCGGTGACGGTCCAGACCTGGTCCGGCTTGCACAGGCAGCGCGATGGCGCCTTGATGCCGTAGCCGTCCTTGTCCGTGTCTGGGTAGTAGACCTTGCAGCCGGACGCGTCCTCGGGATCGATGTCCTTGTCGCAGTCGTTGTCCTTGCCGTCGCAAATCTCCGTCGCGCCCTTGTGGATGGTCTTGTCGAGCGGCGCGCAGTCCGTGACGTCAGGGTCGCCGTCGCCGTCGTCGTCGTCGTCGCACGCGTCGCCCGCTTTGTCGCCGTCGGTGTCCGTCTGATCTTTGTTTTTCACCTTCGGGCAGTTGTCCGCCACGTCCGGCACCTCGTCGTTGTCGGAGTCGGGGTCGCACAGATCGCCGATGCCGTCCTTGTCGGTGTCGGTCTGATCCTTGCCGGCCTTGAAGGGGCAGTTGTCGTCCACGTCGAGCACGCCGTCGTCGTCGTCGTCCGGATCGCAGACGTCGCCCTTGCCGTCCTTGTCCCAGTCCGCCTGCGTTGGGTTCGCCATCATCGGGCAGTTGTCTTTGCCGTCGGTGACCGTGTCGTTGTCGTCATCCTCGTCGCACGCGTCGCCCTCGCCGTCTTTGTCGTTGTCTTCCTGGTTCTTGTTGGCCGTCAGCGTGCAGTTGTCGGTCAGGTCGAGCACACCGTCGGCGTCGTCATCGTCATCGCACGCGTCACCTAGCTTGTCCTTGTCCGTGTCGAGCTGGTTTGGGTTCACGCTGAGTGGGCAGTTGTCCACGCCGTCAGGCACCTTGTCGTTGTCGTCGTCGGCATCACAGGCGTCGCCTTCGCCGTCCTTGTCGGTGTCGAGCTGGTCCTTATTCGCCGTCAACGTGCAGTTGTCGCTCAAGTCAGCCACGCCGTCCGCGTCGTCGTCGTTGTCGCACGCGTCGCCCTTACCGTCCTTGTCCGTGTCGAGCTGGTCAGCGTTCGCGGCGAGCGGGCAGTTGTCCTGGCCGTCTGGCACCTTGTCGTTGTCGTCGTCGTCGTCGCACACGTCGCCCTGGCCATCGCCATCGTTGTCGCTCTGATTGGGGTTCACCACGAGCGTGCAGCTGTCGGCGGCGTCCAACACCCCATCGCCGTCATCGTCGGGGTCACAGGCGTCTCCCAGCCCGTCTTTGTCGGTGTCGAGCTGATCGGGGTTGGCCGTGGCGGTGCAGTTATCCGCGGCGTCGAGGACGCCGTCGTTGTCGTCATCGGGGTCCACGCAGTCCGCGATCTTGTCGCCGTCTAGGTCGTCGAATCCCTCGTCGGTCTTGTCGTCACAGTCGTTGTCTTTGCCGTCGCAGATCTCTTTGGCCGGCATCGCGGCGCCGCACATCAGCTTTCCGTCCGTGCAGACCTCTTTGCCGTAGCAGATCCCCGCGTCGCCTTTTTGCGAGCAGGCTTCGAACGTGAGCGCTTCGTCCGTCTGTCCGTCGCAGTTGTTGTCTTTGCCATCGCACAGCTCGGCCGTCGGCGCCGCCCCACCACACGCTGGCAGGCCGTTTTCGCCGCATGCGCGGGTGCCTGGGCAGGCCCCCTCCGAGTTCTTGACGAGGCACTGCGTCGCCGCCTTGACGTGGATCGCCCACGCCGAGCAGAGGCACTCACCGGCGGTCGGCACGCACTGCTTGTCGGCGCAGGTGAACCCCTTCGGGCAATCCGCCGCCACCGCACACGCCGTGGCGCAGAAGCTGCCGGCGCCGTCCGCGGACTTGCGGCACGCGCCGCCTCCCAACCCACAGTCGGCGACCGTCTCGCACGGCCGGCAGAGGTTGAGGTGTTTACCGACACACGCCTGAGCGCTCTTGGTGTCGGACGGGTCGCTGGCGCCGCACATCCAGCCAGCGTCACACTTGCCGGCGACGCACGGCGCCGCGCAGACCTGACCATTGCGGTCCCAAGCGCACAGCTTCGAGGCGCACGCTGCGGCCGTCGTGCAGGCGGCGCCAACGGCCTTGCCTGCCGCGCCGCCGTCCGTTAGTTCGGTAACGTCCTGCCCCGGTGCGCCGTCGGCGGCGGCGACAGTGTCCGTCGTCGCGTCCCCGGTGACGCCACCGTCGGGGCCGACGCCATCGCTGTTGACCGACACATCGGCGGCAGGGCCCGCCACGACGCCTTCATCGCCGCCGCAGCCAGCGACCAACGCGCCTAGGAGCAGCGCGATCAGGGTCGCCGCGCAGAAGCGCCGGACGGACCCAGCCGGTGCGCGCACCTGAGACGCGGACGACAGGGCAACATCGGTACACAGACGACACGTAGGCATGGTGAACTCCCTTTTCTCGTCGCGCAGCGTAGCAGACCCCGGCGCGCGCGACTGCCCCGAATCGGGGTCGCGCTCACGCATCCGCGTCGCCGCGGCTGCTTTTGTCACGACTGAGGTGGTCGGCGACCAGGCGCGACCGCAGGCGCCAGCGCGCGCGTGCGTCTTGTAGCCCATCAAACCGCTCCGGGTCGACACCTTGCCAGTCGTAGGGGCAGTGCAAGCAGGCGTTGCCACAGCAGCGCCCGCGCGCGAGATGGTGGCGCGCGGTTTGGACGGGAAACCCGGTACGTGGATCGTCGTAGAATCGATCGGATCGACCCAGCGCGTCGCGATGGGCGCGTGCGGCGGCGAGCTCGTCCGACGAAGGCGCGTCCACGTCGCCTACAGCAGCCGGCCGCGCCTGGCACGCGGCGGCATGTTCAACGTCTGACGGATATCCGCGATCTGAGCCGCGGCGAGTCGGAAGTGGCGCAGCACCTGATACGCCGACAGCACGTTGCGCTCCCGGGCCACGCCTTCACGCGGATCGAGCGTAATCAGCAGCGAGACCCCGTTGGCGTCGGTGCGGTCGCTGACCACCGCAAACATCTGTCGCCGCTGCCGCGCGCGCGGATTGTGTACCTGCACCAAGACCAGATCTCCGGCTCGATAGCTGTCTCCAGAGCCGCCGTCCCAGCGCGTGGGCAGCTGCTCGGCGAAGCGGTCGAGGAACACGCGCAGCGTCTTGGTCGTCAACGCTCGTTTGCTGTTGGCGGGGCTCGCCTGCGGCCGACGCCGCAGCCCGTAGCGGCGAGGGGCTTTGAACCGGTGGCGCACAATCGCCTCGCGGAGCGGGAAATTCGCGAGGTGCAGACCACGCTCCACGAGGTCGACATCGGCGCCTTTGACGGCCTCGAGGTCAGGTACAGAACCCCACGCGGCGTGCACGCCGCGGGCCACGTGATCGCGAGCCGCGCTCAGCAGCGCGTGGCTGATGGGGGCGTGGGTCTGCAGCGAGTTGGGGAGCGGTTGCACCGGCGCGAGCTGCGGTGCCGTCACGCCACCCGGACCCGCCGGCCGCTGACCGCCGTGGTGATGGACGCCGCCCGCGGGCGTCGGCGCCGCGATGCTGAGCGCTGGTTTCGCGACGCGCGTGGCCGCCTCAGGCCGAAGATCAGGGCCGATCACCAACACCCAAGACGCGGCCGCGGCGGCGAGGGTCAGCGGCACCAAGGCGCTGCGCCAACCGACACCGGACCGTCGCCGCTCGAGGCGACGTGTACCCAGGCCCACCAGGGGTCCGCGCCCTGTCGGACGAAAACGTGTGGTCGGCAGCGATTTTCGGCGGCTCAACATGACAGCTCGGCTCAGATATGCTTGTGATCGTTACTGATCTGGACCACGGCTACGCGGAACGGAGATCGCGGTCAAGCCGCGGGCCGCAAGTGATCGAAATCATTAGTTGACGGATAACACCGTGTGCGATCTGATACTTAGCTAGATCTACAACCGATCGAAGGTATTGATGGTTCCGGCCAGAAGCGCCGCCGTGCTACAAGGCGGCACTTCGCAGGCCGAGACCACGACGAGAGGTGATGCATGCTCCAGGTATCGTTTCGACAGGGCGCTCCCCGCATCGGATTGCGCCAGGCGAACACGTCGCTGGCGCTAGGGCTCTTGCTGACGACGCTCGCGTCGCTCACGATCTCAGGCTGCGGCGGCGACGACGAGAAGGCCGCGAGCACGGCTGATGCGACGAGCGGCGACGTGACGGCCGACGCCAGCGCGACCGACACGAGCGGCTCCGCCACCGACGGCGTGAGCAGCACCGACGGTGACGCAGCGGCGACGACAGACGCCACGACTGGCGTCGATGGCCTGCCCGCGGTCGATCCCAACCCGGACTGCGACCCGCTGCAGCCGTCGTGGTGCGCCCTGCCGTGGCCCAGCAACCGGTTCCTCGCCCCGGACGCCAAGCGCAAGACCGGCGTGCGGCTCCAGTTCGGCCAGACCACCCTGCCAGCGAACCTGCAAGGGCTACACGTGCTGCCGACGCGCTTCAATCGCTGGGATGGCTACGCCGTGTCCACCATGCTGCTGGTCCATTTTCCCGGCATCGACATCAGCAAGATGGGCGCGGAGACCAACCTGAGCCCCTCTCTGGCCGCCGACGCGCAGGTCGTTCTGCTGGAGGTCGCCAAGGACGGCAGCGTCGCTCGCGTGCCGACCTGGGCCGAGCTCGACAGCACCGCGGGCGTGCCGAGCAAACGGGCGCTCTTCGTCCGCCCCGGCGTCATTTTGAAGGAAGCGACCCGCTACGTCGTGGCCTTCCGCAAGCTGACCACGACCCAGGGCGAGGCCATCGCGCCGAGCCCAGCGTTCGCCGCGCTGCGTGACAACCAGACGAAGGGGACCTTCCTGGCGCCGCGACAAGCCCGGTTCGACGCGCTCTTCGCGCTGCTGAAGAAAGACGGAGTCGCCCGAGAAGACACGGTGTTGGCCTGGGATTTTGTGACGGCGAGCAGCGAGATGATGCACAGCGACATGCTGCAGATGCGCGACACCGAGCTCAAAGCGCTGCCCTTGGGCGCTGAGCTGACGATCACGAAGGTCGAGTCCTTCACCCCGCAGGAGCACCCCGACACGGCCCTCTTGCTCACCGGCGAGATGACCGTTCCGAGCTATCTGGAGACCTTCACCGTTGGCGAGCGTCTGCCGAAGGGCATGTTCGAGCCGCTGGCGACCAGTGAGCGCTTGGCCCGCGACGCCGAGGGCCGGCCGAAGAAGACGGGCACGCGCAAGGCGACGTTCTGGGTCACGGTCCCGCATAGCGCGATGGATGGATCGCCGCATGGCATCGTGCAATACGGTCATGGGCTGTTGGGCCGCGGCAGCCAAGTCAAAGGCGGCTTCAATCGCAAGATCGGCAACGACTACAAGGTCATCCACTTCGCCTGCGATTGGACCGGCATGGCGGAGGAAGACGAGTCGCCCATTACGCAGATGGTCTTCGAGTTCAGTGACTTCTACATGCTACCGGAGCGGATGCACCAAGGTTTTCTTGAGGCGCTGCTCCTGGGGCGGGCGATGCGGGAGCGTTTCGCGACGCTCGACCACGTCAAGAACGCCGTCAATAAGGCGACCGGCGCGAAGGTGGCGATCAGCATCGATAAGAAACGCTTCTACTATACGGGAATTAGCCAAGGCGGCATCTACGGCGCGACGTACATGGCGCTGAGCACGGACGTCGCGCGCGGGCACCTCGGCGTACCCGGTCAGAACTACAGCCTGCTGTTGCACCGCTCGGTCGACTTTGCGCCCTTTTTTGTCGTGATGATCGCGGCCTACAACGAGAGCATCGACCGCGCGCTGCTGTTGGCGTCGGGTCAGATCCTATGGGATCAGGTCGATCCGGCGAGCTACTACCGGCACATCAAGGCCGAGCCCTTCGCCGGCAATCAGGCGCATGACGTGCTGCTCGCGTCGGCCAAAGGCGATTGGCAGGTCGCGCTGGTGACGAACGAGGTGACCGCGCGCACGGCCATCGGCGTCAAGCTGATGGCGAACTACGGCAAGGACGTATCGTTGGTGAAGACGCAGGCTTACCCCTACAAGGGCTCCGGCATCGTCAACTACGACATCGGCAACCCGTGGCCCAAGCCGGGCAACCTGCCGGATGACACCACGCTTCCTGGCATGCTCTGCGGCGAAAAGGGCCAATGTTGGGGCGAAAAGCACTGCAGCACGACGGGCACCTTCGCCGCCTGCACCCTCAAGGACCCGCACGGCCGCATCCGCTATCTGGATCACCACAACGCGCAGCTGATGCACTTTCTCGACACCGGCGAGATCAAGGATGTCTGTGGCGGCGACGCGTGCACCCCTCTGTGAGCCTGCTACGCCACCCGCTCTGGTTGCTGGTGCCTGCGTGTATTGGCGTCTGGACGCTCGTCGGCGTCGTGTCGGTGCCCGCGCTGGCGCCGCTCGTGGCGGTCGGCGAGCAGCGCTACAGCATGAACGCGCTGCAGCGGCGGCAGATTTTTGTCGAGATCGCCGGTCACGAGAATCGCTGGCGTGGGTACGGTGCGCGCAAGTTTCCCGAAGCGCCGTGGTCGGCCGAAGACGACTACCATTGGCACGTGCAGGCCCACATCGAGCGCACCCTGGCCCGGCGTCACAAGCTCCCGAGCAGCCACATCTGGGCCTTGTACGACGAGGCGGTGCATGACAGATGGCCGCACGTGGGCATCCCGGCTGGTGCTGGCTTCGTGCATCCACACTTTCTGGCCGCCAGCGCCACGCTGACGACCACGCCGACGACCGCGGCCCCGACCGCAGCCCTGCGCGCCGCCGTGGTGCCGCTGCGCCCACGCCAACACTAGCCAAGGAAGCCTGTGCCGATGCCGCCCGACCGCGACCTGTCACACGCTGATCGCCCGCTGTTGCGGACCGCGCGGAGCGTCAGCCGCGCGATTGTGGACATCACCTGGGTGCGGTGGAGCTTCTGGTTGCTGCTGGCCGCTTGGTTCCTCGGGCCCGCCCTGGCGCTGCCGTACCACGTCGGCAAGGCGCAGGATTGGGCCTACTTCAACCAACACGCCACGAGCGCTTGGCTGAGCTGGACGGTCTACGGTCAGCTGCCGCAGTGGGAGCCCTTCAGCTGCGGCGGGATCCCCGCGATCGGCAACCTGCAGGGCACGCCGGTGGGCCTGACGCAGCTCTGCGCCGCGCTCTTCGGGCTGATGCCAGGTCAGCGGATCGCGTCGCTGCTCTTTGTGCTGCTGGGCCTGGAGGGTGGTTTTCTCTACGCGCGGCATCGCGGTGCGCACGGTTTTGGCGCGCTCGCGGCAGGCGTGCTGTTTGGCTTGTCGGGGCGGTTTGTGCAGCTCTTTCACGACGGACAGCCCGTATTTCTAAGCTTTGAGCTGTTGCCCTGGGCGCTGCTCTGTCTGGAGCGGGGCTGGCGACAATGGCGCTTTGCGGTGGCGGGCAGCTTCGTGATGGCGCTGTTGTTTCTCGAAGGCGGCGCTGTGCCGACGCCGCTCGTGAGCGTGCTGCTCGGTTTCATGGTGCTCCTGCGGACCGGGATCAGCCTGTGGCGCCGCGCGCACGACATCGACGACCTGCCGTGGTGGCGGCCGATGGCGACCCTGGGGCTCATGGCGACCATCACGCTGGGGCTGACGCTCTGGCGCATCCTGCCGGTGGCGGAGAGTCTGATTCGCTACCCGCGCGTGTGGCATGGCGTCGACAACTACAGCGTCGGGCACGTGCTCAACATGCTGCTGCGGCAGGGCAGCAAACAGGGCTACACCAATGACGGTTCAAGCCTAGTTGGTATGGGCGCAGCGCTGCTCTTCGCGGTCGCGCTCATCGGTCGTGACAAGCGCACACCCTGGCTCTTCGCGCTCACTGTGGTGTGCCTGGATCTGGCCACGGGTCGCAGCGAGGGGCTGAGCCTGTTTCCGCTGCTCAAGGCGATGCCGGTGCTGGAGAACCTGCGTAACCCCTTCCGATTCGGGATTTTCGCTGGGTTCTTCATCGCCATCGGCGCAGGCGTCGGCATCAGCGTCGTCGAGGAGCGGCTGCTGGGTCTGATCGACCGACTTGGCCCGAAGCTGACGACCGGGCGCGCGGCGCACACCGCGCACCGTGCGGTGCGGCTGGCGGGTGGCGGCGCGGCGTTCCTGACGCTGGGGCTGGCGCTCGGACCTTGCTGGCAGCTCGCCACCTTCGGCCACGGCCGACTGCAGCAGGTGTTCATTCGAGAGACGCCGCGGCATGTGGTGCGCCCCTTCCAACAGGGCATCGGCAATCGCTGGGTCGCCGACGTCTGGCCGGCGCAGCATCGTGGCAGCCTGTCGTGTTTCGAGGAGCAACCGTTCCCGCAGGCGCCCGGGTTGCGCGCCGACCGACCGCAAGAGGCGTTCCTCGACCTCCCCAGCGCGGGTACGGTGACCCAGGTCAGCTGGTCGCCCCATCGCATCGTGCTCGACGTGGCGTTGGAGCGCCCGGCGCGCTTGTTGGTCAATCAGAACTACCACAGGGGTTGGGGCAGCAGCGTTGGCGAAGCGATACGCCATACCGGACACATCGGCGCGGACGGGAGACCGGATGGGGAGGGCCTGATCGCGGTCGCGTTGCCGGCTGGGCGGCGACAAGTCGTGCTGCGCTACTCGGATCCCTTGGTGCTCGGCGGCCTCGGCGCGACGGCCCTGACGTTGATCTTGCTGGGCGTCGCTGGTTGGCGGCGCCGGAGGTCGTGGTGACAAGAACGGACACATCGACGACGGCATCGCGGTCGCCATCGCGCGCCGCGCCGCACCCCCTCAGCGTCGCGCCCATGATGGACCGCACCGACCGCCACTATCGCGCGTTCGCGCGGGTGCTGACACGACGGACGCTGCTCTACACCGAGATGGTCAGCATGGGCGCCATCCTGCACGGCGACAAATCGCAACACCTCGGCTACGACGCCGCTGAACATCCCGTCGTGTTGCAGCTCGGCGGTGACGACCCGGTCGCCCTGGCCGAATGCGCTCGCATCGCAGCGGATTGGGGCTACGACGAGATCAACCTGAACGTCGGGTGCCCAAGTGACAGGGTGCAGCGCGGTAACTTCGGTGTGTGCCTCATGGCGCAGCCCGAGCTGGTCGCGCGCTGTGTGGCGGCCATGCGCGCGGCGGTGCCCTTGCCCGTCGGCGTCAAACACCGGCTCGGGTTTGACGACCAGGACTCCTACGAGTCGATGCGCAACTTCGTGGACATCGTGGCGGACGCCGGCTGCGACCGCTTCAGCGTGCATGCCCGAAAAGCGTGGCTCAAAGGCCTGAGCCCCAAGGCGAATCGCAACATTCCACCGCTCCGCTACGACCTAGTCTGGCGCCTCAAATCGGAGCGACCGGACCTGCTGATCGAGATCAACGGCGGCATCCTCGACCTCGCCACGACGCAGCAGCAGCTCGCCCACGTTGATGGCGTCATGGTCGGCCGCGCGGCCTGGGATACGCCCTGGACGCTGCACGACGCGGACACCCGCCTCTACGGAGAGGCCGAGAATCCGGCGTTGACGCGCCATGACGCCGTGCTGGCACACCTGCCCTATGTGGAGAAGATGCTGGCCGAAGGGGTCCGCCTGCACCACCTGACACGCCCGATGTTGCTGCTCTTTCATGGCCAACCCGGCGGGCGAGCTTGGCGGCGACACATCAGCACCACGGCGCACCACACCGGCGCTGGCCTTGAGGTGATCATCGACGCGCTCGCGTTAGTGCCGCGCCCGGCGCCCCCAACCGCTGCGAACGAGGCCGCTGCGAACGAGGCCACTGCGCAGGAGGCAACTGCGCAGGAGGCAACTGCGCAGGAGGCAACTGCGCGATGAGCAAGACCACCACGCAGACCCGCGCCCTCGTCATCGCGACCGCGGTCGCCGCCCCAGCAGCGTTGGCGTTTGAGACCACCGCCCGCCTGCTGCTGCTGCCGCCCGAGTTTGAGCGACTGCGCGCCGTGCTGCGGCCGCAGCTGTCGGTCATGGCGTGGTTGTTGGTGTTCGTCAGCGCCCTGTCCATCGCCGCGGGATTGCTGGTGCATCAGCGCCTCTTCGACAAGATGATGGCGCGCACCCCGGCCGAGCTGCGCACCGCGCGACACGTCGCGGAGGCCCACGCTGCGGCGTTTTTGCTGTCTGCGTCGGTCCCACAGCTCCCGACGCTGCTGTCGACGCTCACCTTCACTTTTGGCGCGGCGCTGCTACCGGTCGCCTTGAGCCTGTCCGTCTCTTCCGTGGGTGTCGTCATCCTCGGTCTGAAGGCTTGGCGTGGTCACTAGTCGCCCTTCGCTCACGAGGTTCATCATGGCACCACCGCGCCTGCAGCCCCGCCGCTCCGCCGTCCTGGTCGGGCTGCACGTGGTTCTCCTGAGCCTCGGCCCACTGAGCGGCTGTGGATCGGACGCGCCGGCGAAGCCAAAGGCCGACCTCTGCAGCGGCGCGCTCGCGGAGAAGTTCGCGACCCTGGTGGGCGGCACCGCGGACGACGTCGCGTTCAGCTTGGTGCAGGCCCCAGACGACGGTTTTGTGCTCGCCGGCCGCAGTGACTCGCTCGCCACCGGCGCGAATCGCGGCTGGGCGGCGAAGGTCGACAAGTACGGGCGCTTCATCTGGGGGACCGACCTGGGCCCGACGGCCGGCTTCGGCGCCGCAGACGTCACGTCGGCGACGGGTGGCGGCTACTTGGTCGCACACGGCGCGATGGCGGTCATGAAGCTGGACGAAGCTGGCGCCGTGCAATGGCAACGGACCCACGCCGACACGAGCAAGCTGCCGCGCATCGCCTACGCCATCGCCCGATCGGCGACGGGCGGCGGCGTCATCGCCGGAGCGGCGTACACGGCGGCCGGAGGGACTACGGCGGCGCGCGAGGCGTTACTGGTCCGATTTGGTGACAAGGGCGAGCAGGTGTGGTCGCAGACCTATAAGAGAGACGCGCTGACGCAGCCAGAAGACGTGGCCACGGTGGACAAGGGCTTCCTCCTCGTCGGTTGGACCGAAGGCAAAATCGGCGCGACTGGCCGGGATTTCTGGGCGTTGCGCACCGGGGACACGGGCAATGAGCTCTGGAACAAGCGTTGGGGCGGCAGCTTCGACGACGAGGCCAAGGCCGTGGCCATCGCGCCGGACGGCGGCTTTGTGCTGACCGGGTTGACGCACTCGATCGGCGCGGGCGGCGCCGACCTGTGGGTGATGAAGGTCGACGCCAACGGCGGGCAGCTGTGGAGCCGCAGCTACGGCGGCGAGGAGGCTGACGAGGGCCACGGCATCACACGCGTCGGCGACAACTTCGTCATGACGGGGCGACGCAACAGCCTCGGCGTCGGCCCAGGCGGGCTGTGGCTCCTGGAGATCTCAGGCAGCGGCGATCTGGTGTGGCAGGCGACGTACGGTGCCGCCTGGAAAACCCAGGGATTCGCGGTTATCGCGCTGCATGACGGCTACGCCGTCGCCGGCTCAAGCATCCGCAACAGCATGGGAGGCAATGATTTCTGGCTTGTTCGCAGTGACAAGATCGGCCAGCACAAGTGCCCGGGCGCCCTATGTTTTGGCGCAGATGATCTCAGCTGCGGCGCCGCGCTCCGCTGCGACACGGCGACCGATCCGGCGACCTGCGCGACCATCGCCAAGTGAGGGAGTGACCCATGATGGCGTTCATCTTGCTCCTCCTGTCGGTGTTGGCCGCCGCGCTGCCGATGATCTCGTTTCTAATCGCGGTCTGGTGGATGGATCGCTACGAGCGAGAGCCGCCCGTGCTCGTGCTGGCCGTGTTTGGGTGGGGTGCCGTCGGCGCTGTGATTCTCGCGCTCGGCGGCTCCGGGGTCTTGGGTGTGCCGGTGCAGCTGATGGTGCCCGAAGCGGGGGCGGTGGTCGGCCCAGTGCTGATCGCGCCGCTCGCAGAGGAGCCGGCCAAGGCCCTGGTGTTGCTGCTGCTGCTGCGCTCGCGTCACTTTGACGGGATGACCGATGGCTTCGTGTACGGCGCCGCAGCGGGCCTCGGATTTGGGATGACCGAGAACTTCTTGTATTTTCTGAGCCCCGCCATTGCGGGTGACGCGGGCGGTTGGGTCGCCCTGGTCATCATGCGCACGTTCTTCTCGGCGGTGATGCACGCCATGTCGACGAGCGTGGTGGGCGCCGCGCTCGGCTGGGCCCGTTTTCGTGGCACGCGCACGCTGATTGTCGCCGGCAGCTGTGGGCTCGCCGTTGCGATGACGATCCACGCGCTGTGGAATGGACTCATCACGTTCGATCCGGTGCTGGCGGCCGGGGGCTCCCTCGCCCTCCTCGATGTGGCGCTGCTGCTCGCCGAGATGGGCCTCGTCTTCGTCGTTTTTCAGGCCTGTGTGCTGGTTGAGAGCTTGGCGATTCGGCGCCAGCTGCTCGACGAAGCGGATCGCGGCCACTTGAGCGAGCAGACCGCGCGCACCGTCTCCTCCTGGACCCAACGCACGTTTCGGCGATGGGCGCCGGTCGGCGTCGATCAGCGAGGCTACACAACGCTCGCGATGACCCTCGCGCTGCGCAAAGAGCAGGCGATGCTGCTCGATCGGCGCGGCCTGGGTGGGCAGCTACAACGCGAGATTCAAGGGCTGCGAGACGCCATGAACGCCAGCTATCCGCGGAGGGATCAATGAACCATGTCGTCCAGCACCCGAGCGCACCTTTTCCAATCGCAGGCGGCGCGCTGGTGGTGCACCAGATCCCAATGGGCCACGACAACCTGGGCTGGCTGCTCGTCAGTCCGCGGACAGGTGGCTGCGCCGTCGTGGATGGCCCCAACGCGCTGCCGTACCTTGATCGCATCGCCGCAGAGGGATGGCAGCTGAGAGCGGTGTTCAATACACACATTCATGGCGACCACATTGGCGTGAATCACGCCCTCGGCGACCAACTCCGCGACCTGCAGGTGTACGGCGCGGCAAAGACACGAGACCACATTCCCGGGCTCACCGATCCGTTGGAAGAGGGCGACAGCGTCACCTTCGAGGGCGCAAACATCGACGTGTGGCTCACGGAGGGCCACATCAACGGGCATCTCTCATTCATCACCGACGGCGCTGTGTTCTGCGGTGACACCTTGTTTGCGGGCGGCTGCGGCTACCTGTTTGACGGCCCTCCGGCGACCATGCACGCGAGCTTGCAGCGCCTCGCGCAGCTGCCCGGCACGACCCGGGTCTGCTGCGCGCATGAATACACCATGGATAATCTTCGCTTCGCGTGGACCGTTGAACCGAGCAATCCCGACCTCGCAGCACGGATCCGGGCCGTTTGGCAGCTGCGCGCGGCGGGTGGCTGCGCGGTGCCGTCGACCATCGCGCAAGAGCGAGCGACCAACCCGTTCCTGCGCGTGAACTCCCGAACAATTCGCAGTCGCGTCGGAGCTTTGAGAGAATCACAGACATCGAACGATGGCGCAGAGGTGTTTCGTATGCTACGCGAACACAAGGATCTCGGCCGCCACAAGACGCTCGCAGATTCCGCGTTGCCGCTGCTTGACAGGCGCAGGAATGGTTGACGCGTTGGGGTGCGAGGACTAGCCTCATACGGACATATAACCTTGCCTACCCCTGGGATGAATAATCCACGCGAAGTTTGCTGTCCCGCAGAAACTGTAGAGCCGGTGCCTGCGTAGAACTGTGCGCCGCACGTGCCCCCCGCCCGAGGGACGAGCACGGCAAGAGAGAGGAAGTGACTATGGCGGAGAACAAAACGATGAGACGCGGCCGGACCAGCAGCGTTCGACGCAGCCGAGGCGGGCGACGACGTCTGGCTGACACGGGCACCGGCATCCACTACGACGTCGACGAATTGCCCAATATCGATCTGATGGCGAGCCTCGACCGCGTGGCGAAGATGCTGGCGCGCGTGGTTGGCGAAGTGGCCCGAAAGAACGGCGCCACCACGAGCCAGCTGCAGGTCGTCGCCGCGCTGGCCCGCACGCCCGATGGCCTCACCGCCAAGCATCTGGCCGCTGCCCTCGCGATTCGGCCTGGATCGCTGACGGGCATGCTCGACACCCTGGAACGCCGCGGGATCCTGCAGCGTGAGCGGGTCAAGGGCGACGCGCGCCAGCAGCGCATCGTGTTGCTGGAGGGCGCGCGGCCGCTGATCGAGGCCTTGTCTGAGGTTGAATCGCGCATCGATGGGCTCTTCGAGGGCACCGGCGAAGGCACACGGGACGAGCTTAGCGTCTTGTCGGACCGGACAGAGACGCACTTGCGCCACGACTCATCGCTGCCGATGCCCGCGGTGCTGCGGATCACGTCGCCAGTCAAGCTTCATCGGCTGCGACGGCGCGTCGGCGCCGAGTCTGGGGTCGCGGACAACCCGGGGGTCGCGGCGCCAACGATGTCGTCGCCGATGGCGTCAGTCGCAGTCGAGCAGACCGCGGTCACGGACGCGAACCGCAATCGACGTGGAATGCTCAGCCTGTCGTCTCGGGTCTTGAGCGCGGTGGACGCGGTTCGCAAACTCCGCGACGACTGACCGTCGTGGAAATCGAACGCCATCGCACGCCTCAGCGGGCCAACCCTGATGTCCGGTAGACACCGCGTCGGGATGTCGCGCGCCCAGACGCCGCTGAGCTTGTCGATCGTCGTGGTCTGCGCGCTCTGCTGCGCGTTGTCACCGCCCCGAGCCGCGAGCGCGCAACGTCGGTCGACACACCCGCCCGCCGCGCATGTGGCGACGCTGACGACGCCCAGGGCGGCGCCAACGAGCCCCCCCACGAGCCACGCAGCCAAGCCGACGTCGGGTCGCACCTGGGCGGACTCCACCAGCGCGCTTGGCCCGGCGCCTCCGCCGCCAATGGCTGGCCCGATGCGCAGCCGACCGCTGGTCGGTGCGCCGGTGTCGCAGCTCCGGCTACCATCGCACATCCCGTATTGGCGACTTGGACTCTCTGGGGCCTGCGCCATCGCCGCGCTCTCGCAGCAAGGTTCGAGCGAGAAGTTCGGTTGGACCGCGCTTGGCACGGGGTTGCTCACCTGGGCGTTGATCGACTGGTTTGTGCCGCAGCTTCGCAGCGCGGCGGGGTCTTAGGATGCGGCTGGATCGTTTCGTCAGCATGGCGGCCGGAATTGCACGCCGTGAGACCGCGGCGTGGATTCGCGATGGGCGTGTGCAAGTGCAAGGCCGCGAGGTCCGCAACGCGCGGATGCAGGTCGCTGCGTCAGGTGAGGAGGTGCGCCTGGACGGCGAGCTGCTGCGGGCACCGGGTCACGTAAACCTGATGATGAATAAGCCGGCGGGGTGCATTAGCGCGACGACCAGCCACGAACACGAGACCGTGATCGACCACGTTCCGGCCGCGCTCTACCACCCGAAACTGGCGCCGGTAGGGCGACTCGACAAGGACACCACGGGGCTGATGCTGCTGACGACGGATGGTGGGCTGAGCCACCGCATCACCCATCCGAAACGCAAGGTGGCCAAGGTCTATCGGGCGACGCTCAAGGGGCCGCTGGAGCCCGACGCCGCGGCGCGTTTTGCCGCGGGGATTGTGCTGGCGGATGGCACAGTCTGTCGTGAGGCGGGGCTGGAGACGATGAGCCCCGAGCAGGTGCGCGTCGTGCTGACCGAGGGGCGGTTCCATCAGGTCAAGCGGATGTTGGGGCGTGTCGGTGGTCATGTGATCGCGCTGCACCGCGAGCAGATCGGGCCGCTCGCGCTCGATCCCAGCCTCGCCTTGGGCGCGGTGCGGCCGGTCACCGACGCAGAGCTGCGCGCGCTGATCGACGCGCTGGCAGCGAACGCCGAGACGGGTGTGGCGCCTGAGCCCGCCTCCGAAGTTCCGGCGTGAATCTCATCCACCCGACGATTTTGGTTCGCTGTGACGTTGTAGCTATGGGTTGGCGCGATTGTGTACACACGGCGTGACACGCGCGGCCGGCAACCCGAAGGAGCCCGCCTTGCATGCCACCGTCGCCTATGCCACACCCTCGCCGCCCTCGCTGCGCAGAGATTCCAACATGCCCACACCCACCGACCGCCTGCTTGAGGTGCTGCAACAGCAGTTCGGTCACAGCACGTTTCGTCCGCATCAACGCGGCGTGTGTGAGTCCGTGGTCGCGGGGGAAGACTGCCTGCTGGTGATGCCGACGGGCGGCGGAAAGTCCCTCTGTTATCAGCTTCCCGGCCTAGTTCGCGGCCGTGGCACGCTGGTGATCTCACCGCTCATCGCGCTGATGGAAGACCAGGTCGCCGGGCTTCGCGCGAACGGCATTCGCGCCGATCGCATCCACAGCGGCCGCAGTCGCGACGAGCAGCGCGCGACGTTTCGACAGTGGCTCAACCGCGAACTCGACTTCTTGTTGATCGCGCCCGAGCGCCTGCGCGTGCCTGGTTTCGCGGAGCGACTCGCCCTCGACCCGCCGGGGCTGATCGCGGTGGATGAAGCCCACTGCATCTCGATGTGGGGGCATGATTTTCGGCCGGACTACCGGCTGCTCGGCGAGCGCCTGCCGCTGCTGCGCGGCGATGGACCCGACACGCCGCCCATCATCGCGATGACCGCGACCGCGACGGTGCGGGTGCAAGCGGACATCCTGCGCCAGCTCGGGATGACGTCTGCCAACGCGCATATCCGGGGTTTTGTGCGCGAGAACCTGGCGATCGAGGTGGTGGAGTGCAGCACCAGCGTACGGCCGGAGCGTGTCGCGCGGCTGCTGCTCGCGGATGAAGCGCGCCCCGCGATCGTCTACGCGCTCAGCAAGCGCGAGGTCGACGCTTTGGCGACGACGCTGAAGGAAGATCACGACCTGCGCGCGGCGGCGTACCACGCTGGCATGCCAACGGACCGACGCAACGCAGTGCAGGAGCGCTTTCTCGCCGGTGAGCTCGACGTCATCGTCGCGACGGTGGCGTTTGGCATGGGCGTCGACAAGGCCGACATCCGCACCGTCTTCCACATGGGCTTGCCGGCGACGGTGGAGGGCTACTATCAAGAGATCGGTCGCGCCGGTCGTGATGGGCTGCAGTCACGCGCCATCGTGTTCTATAGCTGGGCGGATCGGCGCCTGCATGACTTTCTCCGCGACCGCAGCTACCCGCCGATGAGCGCGCTGGACGCCGTGCTGCGAGAGGTCAGTGATCACCCCGTGCCGCGCGATTGGCTGATGCAGCAGGTCCGCATTGAGCGCGATCAGGCCGAGGCGGCGCTCGACAAGCTGCGGATTCATGGCGCGCTCGCGTTTACCCAGCACGACGAGGTGGTGCGCCTGCCCGACGCGCACGGCCGGGCGTGGTGTGTGCAGTACGAAAAGCAGCTGGCCTGGCGCATGGCGCAGCTCGACGACATCTTTCGCTTCGCGGCGACGAGCCAGTGTCGGATGCAGGAGCTGGTGCGCTACTTCGGCGACACCGCGGTCTCCAGACCTTGCGGCGTCTGCGATGTGTGTGCGCCGGAGGACTGCACCGCGCGCTCGTTCCGCAGACCGACGGACGACGAAACGCAGCTGCTGGAGCGGATCGTAGGGGGCCTCGCGGGCGCCGGTTGGCGCAGCGCTGGGCGTGTGCACAAGGACGCGGTGGGGGAGCATCTCGCCGATCGGCGCACGTTTGACGGGCTGCTCGACGGTCTGGGGCGGGCAGGAATCGTGCACACCCGCACGTCGAGCTTCGACAAAGACGGCCGCACCATCACCTATCGCGAGATCTGTTTGGAGCGCGGCAGCTGGGCGCCTGGCGGCAAGTGGCTGCGGTCGATTCAGCTCGATGACGACGCGATGGCGCCCAAAACCAAGAAGAAACGCGCGACGCGCAGCACCAAGGCCAAGACCGCCGGCGGGCGGAAGCTGGCCGGGGGGGCGAAGAAGACCGCGGTGGCCGACGACGACCTCGAAACGCTGACCACCCGCGCAGACGCGACGCTGGTCGATGAACTCAAGGCCTGGCGCCTCGCGCGGGCCCGCACTGAGGGCGTGCCCGCGTATGTGGTGCTGACCAACAAGGCGCTGCTCGCCGTCGCCGCGAACCTGCCCACCTCGGAGGCGGAGCTGCTCGCGATCTCGGGCATTGGCCCAGCGAAGGTGGAGCGCTATGGCGCGGATTTGCTCGCAGAGCTGCAGTCGCGGAGCTGACCGGTGGCGCTGACGATCAGACGGGCCGTGCCGCTGGCGACCCTCACGACCTTGGGACTAGGCGGACCAGCGCGTGTCCTCGCCGAGATCCGCCACGTCGAAGACGCCCGCGAGGCCCTGCGTGCGGCGCGGTCTGAAGGCGCGGCGTGGGGGATTTTAGGCGGCGGGAGCAACGTGATCGCGGCGGACCCGGACGCCGCTGGCTGGGGCTTTGACGGCTGGTTGCTGCATCCGGTGGGTTCGGCCATGACGGTGGTTCGCAGAGATGCAGACCACGTCTGGCTGCGTGCAGACGCGGGTGTGGTGTGGGATGCGCTGGTCGCGTTCGCGGTCGATGAAGGGTGGGCCGGCATCACGTGCCTGTCGGGGATTCCGGGCAAAGTTGGCGCGGCGCCCATTCAAAACATCGGCGCCTACGGCCAAGAGCTCGCGGCGGCCTTCGACACGGCGGAGGTGCTCGACACGGTCACAGATCAGGTCGCCACGTGGTCGGCGACCGACTGCGCGTTTCAGTACCGCGACAGTCGGCTCAAGCGCGCGGCGGGCCGGTACCTCGTGCTGTCCGTCACGCTAAGGCTCCAGATTGGTGGGGCGCCAGCGCTGCGCTACGGCGAGCTACGCGATCGACTCGGTCTGGCCCGGGACCCTGCCCCGGAGTCGGCTGCCGCGTCGCTCGACGTCACACAACCAGACGCAACAAGGCCGGACGCGACGAGGCCGGACGCGCAGCCCCGGTTGGCGACTGTGCGCGAGACCGTGCTGGCGATCCGCCGCGCCAAGGGTATGGTGCTGGACGCGGCCGATCCCGACAGTCGCAGCGCCGGCTCTTTCTTCATGAACCCGATCGTGCCGACCACCGCGGCTGACGGCGCCCTCAGCGGCCTCGAGCGGCGTCACGGCGCCACCCTAGCCATGCCGCGCTACCCTGCCCCCCCGGCGGTGGACGGCACCGCGCGCGTCAAGCTGTCGGCGGCGTGGCTGATCGATCGGAGTGGCCTTCGCCCCGGCTACGATCACCCCGACCACGGCGGGCGGCGGGTTGGGCTCAGCGCCAAACACACGCTGGCGCTGGTAAACCGCGGCGGCGCGTCGACGGCGGACCTGCTCGCGTTCGCGGCCCACGTGCGTGAGCGGGTACGAGACACGACCGGGATCGTGCTGATGCGCGAGCCCGTGTTGCTGCAGCCGGCGCGATAACCCCGAGATTCCGGCTTGTCAGGCGGGCCTCGGCGTCACGCGCCGGGCTCGGCGACCTCGGCGACATCGTCCGGTGCGACGGGTGCGGGCGCGTCGTAGGTCGGGACCGTTCGTTGCAGCCCCAACGCGCGCAGCAGCCCCATGTCGAGCGGCGGCAGGTCGTCGATCAAGGCCTGTAGCTGGCGCCGCGCCGCGCCATTCGAGCGCTGGTGACGCCGCGCTAGGATCAGCTCGTTCTTGAGGCTGTGCTCCCAACCGGCGAGCTCCGTGACGGTGACCTTGTACCCCCACGCCTCCAGCACCAGCGCGCGGATCACGTTGGTGAGGTGGGCGCCGAACTCGCGGCGATGCCACGCGTGGCGCCACAGCGGATGCGACGCGTGGCCACGGCCCTGGCCTTTCAGCAGATTGAACACCTCGGCCTGGCAGCACGGCACCACGGCGATAAAGGGCGCGCCGCTCTGCAAGCCGAGGAGGATGGCTTCGTCGGTGGCGGTGTCACACGCGTGCAAGCTGATGACCGCGTCGACTTTGCCCGTCGGCGACCAGCCCAATGGTTCGGGTGTGTCGTCTCCAATCGGCATCCCCGGCAGCAGCTCGGCGACGCTGGCGCGCGCGAACTTCATCCGTGTGTAGCCGAGGCGTTCGGCGCGGGACTCGCCGCGCTGCACCAGATCGTTACGGCGGTCGACATTGACGATGTGGCCACGCTCCCGGTTGTGCAGGAACACCTCGTAGAGGATGAACCCGAGGTAGGCGTTGCCCGCACCCGCGTCGAGCAGCACCGGATCGCGGTCGCCCTCGAACAGCGCCTCGATGTCCTGCCGCAACGTCGCGCAGTA
This sequence comes from uncultured Myxococcales bacterium, assembly GCA_937910235.1. GTDB lineage: Bacteria > Myxococcota_A > UBA9042 > UBA9042 > UBA9042 > UBA9042. The sequence goes on from CALENB010000041.1 coordinate 30,792, forward strand.
GTGGTTGATCTGCTTGAGCTTACGGCGCGCGTCCGCGTTCAGGTCACCGCGCCGCGTGAGCAGATGCAGCTCGCGCAGCAGCTCGGTGCTCTGCCCCTCCATGAGCTCGTGGTGCACATCTTCCGCGACCACTTTGTCGCGCGCGCGCACGTCACTCGCCGTCAGCTTGTCTTTCGACTTGTCTTTGTTCTTGTTCTTGACCATGACATCACCTCGCGCGGCGCAGCCTACGCTTGCATGCCGACGCCTGCACCTCACAGCCCGCGTTTATCGGCAAATAGCGCAGATCCCGGCGAGCCGAGTTCGCCAGCGGTCTCGCCGAGGCCCGCGCCTGCGCTTGGCCGACGGCCCTGCTGCTGCCATCCTGCGTCGTCACGCCAAGGAGTCTCCGCTGAGCAACTCGTCCACCGCGCAGTCATCAAGCAGCGCGCTGCTGCCGTCACAACCCACCTCGAGCCGCGATGCCGCCCTGGCGCGACTGCTGCGCTATGCCCGGCGCCACCGCCGTCGTGTCGTGATCGCGTCGGCGTACTCGGTGCTCAACAAGGCCTTCGATCTCGCGCCGCCGCTGCTCATCGGCGCTGCGGTGGACGTCGTGGTGCGCCAGAAGGATTCGGCCCTGGCCCAGATCGGCATCGTCGATCTGAGCGCGCAGCTGCGCTGGCTGGCGGTAGCTACGGTGCTGATCTGGGGGCTGGAGTCGGTCTTTGAGTACCTGTTTCAGCGCGAGTGGCGCGAGCTCGCGCAGACGGTGCAACACGAGCTGCGCATCGACGCCTTCGCCCACACCGCGCAGCTGGAGATGGCGTTCTTCCAGGAGCGCGAGACCGGCGGGCTGCTCAGCGTGCTGGGCGACGACATCAACCAACTGGAGCGTTTTCTCGACGGCGGCGCCAACGATCTGCTGCAGGTCGCCACGACCGTGCTCCTCGTCTCCGCGGCGTTTTTTGCGGTGGCGCCGGACATCGCCCTGGCCGCCATCTCGCCGGTGCCCTTCGTGGTGGTGGGCTCGTTTCTGTTCCAGACCCGTATCGCCGGGCGCTACGAGGCCGTGCGCGCTCGTGCCGCCGACGTCAACGCGCGGCTCGTCACCAGCTTGAGCGGCATGACCGTCATCAAGGCGTTCACCGCCGAAGCGCGCGAGGTGGAGCGTTTGCGGCAGGCTTCGGACGCCTACCGCGTCGCCAACAGCGGCGCGATTCGCCTCTCCGCTGCCTTTGTGCCGCTGATCCGCATGGTCATCGTCGTCGGCTTTGTCGCCACGTTGTTGATGGGCGGGCACGCCGTGCTGGAGCAGCGCATGGCGGTCGGCAGCTACAGCGTGCTGGTGTTCATGACGCAGCGACTGCTGTGGCCGCTGACGCGTCTGGGCGCGACGTTTGACCTGTACCAGCGCGCCATGGCCTCCACCCGCCGCGTGCTGGATCTGCTCGACACGCAGAGCGTCGTGCAGGGCGGCAGCCACGTGCTCGGGCGGGCCAAGGGCGACATCGCCTGGGAAGGCGTCTCGTTCGCCTATTCGGGTCGCGAGCCGCTGCTGCGGGGCCTGGATCTCAAGGTTTCAGCGGGATCGAGCCTAGGTGTGGTGGGGACGACGGGGGCGGGCAAGTCGACCCTCGTGCGGCTCTTGTTGCGCCTGTTCGACGTCGACGCCGGCAAAGTGACCCTCGACGGGCATGACGTGCGCGACCTCACCCTCGATTCGCTGCGCGGCGCCATGGGGTTGGTGAGTCAAGACGTGCTGCTCTTCTCCGGCACGTTGCGGGCGAACCTCGCGTTCGGTCGGCCGGAGGCGGCTGAGGCGGACATCGTCGCGGCGGCGCAGGCGGCTGAGGCCCATACGTTCATCCTGGCGCTCCCGCAGGGCTACGACACGATGGTCGGTGAGCGGGGCCATCGGCTCTCGGGAGGCCAACGGCAGCGCATCGCCATCGCCCGCGCGCTGCTCGTCGATCCGCCGGTGCTCATCCTCGACGAGGCGACGTCGGCCGTGGACAACGAGACCGAGGCCGCGATTCAGCGGAGTTTGTCGCGGATTATCGCGGGTCGGACCACCATCGTGATCGCACATCGGCTGAGCACGGTGCGCCGCTGCGATCGCATCGTGGTGATGGAGGCCGGCGCCGTCGTGGAGTCGGGCACGCACGAAGCGCTGCTCGCCGAGGGCGGCCACTACGCGCGCCTTTGGGCCGTGCAGACGGGCGAGCTAGGCGCTGGACGGCTGTAGGCTCCGTGCGCGCGTGAAGCCACCGCGCGGCGGCAACACGTACGGTGCGAACCACGCCGCGGCTGTGGTAAACAGCGACGGACTCACCTCACGTGAGCTTGCGCCGCGTCCGCCCAAAGACGCAGTCCTTGTTGGAGACACCCAAATGTACCGATTTGCTCGCTTGGCACCGCCCCCCCGACTGCGCTCCGCCATCGCGCTGAGCGTCGCGCTCCTGGCCTCGGCCTGCGTCTCCACGCCGCCCACCGGCCTCGCCGAGACCCCGGCTGGCACCGGCGCAATGGTGCGCTTTGACACGTTCCACAGACCGCTGCCCGAGATCCCGCTGCCCAACGATTTCGCGACGCGCTACGACGCGACCTCGCCGACGCTGCGGCGCATCAACGCCAGCCTCGTCGCGCCGACGGTGTGGGAGCAGAAGACCCGCGCCAACCTCGATGAGTTGGATGGCTGGGGCACGCTCGCGCCGATCACGGTGAGCTTCGACGCGCCGCTCGACGTCGAGAACATCCTCACCCGCCACGGCGATCGCTACGTGCCGGGCAACGACGTGATGCTCGTCATCGACATCACCAAGGGCTCGGCGGACCGCTGCAAGCCGATGCCCATCGATCTCGGCGCGGACCTGTTCCCGCTCGCCCTCGACCGCGCCGACTACTACCCCGACGACCCCCGCGGCCACTTGGGCCAGATGGTGTTCGAGGAGGTCGAGGAAGATCTGAACAAGAACGGCGTGCTCGACCCCGGTGAGGACACCGATATGGACGGCGTGCTGGACCACCCCAACACCCGCAGCGCGACCGACAAGACGATCCTCAACTTCTACGAACGCGAGACCAACACGCTGATCGCCAAACCGGTCATGCCGCTGCGCCAGGGCACGACGTACGCGGTTGTGCTCACGAAGAACCTGCTCGACGAGCAGGGTCAGCCGATTCGGTCGCCCTTCGATTACGTGAACCACACCGGCCAGACCGCGGCGCTCGAGCCGCTGCCCGAGTGCCTGAAGGCCCTTGATCTCGGGGTTTCAGACGTCGCCTTCGCCTGGACCTTCACGACCCAGGTCTTCACCACACCCTTCGTCGCTGTGCGCGACGGCTTGTACGGTATGGGCCCGCTGAAGCGCCTCGCCACCGAGTTTCCGGCCACGATGGACCTGATGGATCTACAGGAGGGCAAACACGGTCCGTACAAGAAGGTGCTGTCGAACGACGCGTACATGCCGGTGGCCGAGACGCTATTTAGCAGCTTCGGCCCGACCAGCGACAAGGACGAGCTGGCGGTGTTCTTCGACAACTTCGCCTTCATCGACTTCCACGCGCTCGGCACGATCGACTCGCCGCAGTTTTTCCAGCGCCGTGACGCGGACGGCAAGCTGCTCTCGCTCAACGACCAGGTCTGGAAGCTCAACGCCCAGACCGGTGAGGCGTACGTGCGGCATGAGGGCGTCAACTTCTGGCTGATGGTGCCGAAGTTCCGCAAGGGCCCCGCGCCGGTGGCGATCTTTGTGCACGGTCATGGCAGCACCAAGTTCGACGCCATGAACTTCGCCGGATTCCTCGCCCGCCACGGCATCGCGACTTTGGGTGTCGACGCGGTCAGTCACGGCGTCGACGTCAGCCCGGTCGAGGAGATCCTCGCGCTGGCGATGTTCAAGAAGGGCGCTATCGAAGGTATGGGCAAGGCCATCCTGGCTGGGCGCGCGCTCGATCAGAACGCCGACGGCCAGGTCGACTCTGGCGTTGATTTTTGGACCTCGTACATCTTTCACACCCGCGACGTGGTGCGCCAGACGACCGTCGACATCATGCAGGTGGTGCGCACGCTGGCGTCGTTTGATGGCGTGCGAACCTGGAAATACGACGCCAACGGGGATGGCAAGGACGACCTGGCTGGCGACTTCGACGGCGACGGCAAGGTCGACGTGGGCGGGACGGCGCCGATTCACATGGTCGGCGGCTCGCTGGGCGGCATCATGGCGAGCATGCTCGCGGGCCTGGAGCCAAAGATCGAGACGGCGGTGTCGATCATCGCGGGCGGCGTGCTCAGCGAGGTCGGTACCCGCAGCTCGCTCGGTGGCGTGCGCGACGCGATGATCCTGCGGATGATGGGGCCGCTGTTGCTGGTGCGTGATGGGTTTCTGTACCAGGCGTTCCCCGATCTGGTGAACTACAAAGAGGTGAAGGTTGGACCCATCCCCGCGCTGACACCCGGTAAAATCGCGGTTTTGCAGAACCTGACGAGCGGTGAGCACCGCTGCGCCCGGGTCCAGGCGAACGGCCATCTTCGGGTCGCGGTGTCGTCGGATAAGGGGGACAAGCTGCGTCTCTCCGTCTTCGATGAAGAGCTCCCGAGCCGTGAGCGCGAAGGCTGCGAGATGGTCGGGACGCCGTCCATCGTCATCGACAAGTTCGCCGCCCCGGTGACCCACGCCACCGAGACCCACGTGGCCGGCACGCCGCTGGTGGCGCTCGGCGACGGCTTCGGTCTGCGCCGGGGTAACCCGGAGTTGCGCCGCATGCTGGGCATCGCGCAGGTGGCGCTGGACGGCGCTGATCCCGCCAACATGGCGCCGTTCATCCACCGCGACCGCACGCTCACGTACGGCACGGGCGAGACGGTGGGGTCGCGGATCTTCTACATGAACACCCTCGGCGATCCCGGCGTGCCAACCGCGACCGGCGTGGCGTTGGCCCGTGCGGCGGGCCTGATCAACTTCCGCGACATCGACCCGCGCTACGGCAAAACGGTGCAGCAGGTGTTGGTGGACACAGGGGTGGTCCAGGGCGTCGACGGCACGAAGCAACACGTCAACAAGGCCGGCGTAGGCGTGCTGCTCGACGTCGACAACCTCGCCAACTTGGTGCCGAAGGGCGACGGTTTCGACCAGCCCCGCTTGGATGTGCCGCTGCGCATCATTCGCGACAACGACGCCAAAGTAGGGGGTAAGAGCGCCATTCTGTTTCCGAACATGACGCCACACGGCACGCACGGCTTCCCGGTGCCGTCGCCGAAGAAGAGCTTCGACATGGGCTCGCTGCTGACCAATCAGCTGGGTCACTACATGGCGAGTCACGGTGAGGCGCTGGATTTCAACCTGTGCCACATCGACTGGTCCTGCGTGTGGATCCCGGCGCTGCTACCGAAGAAGCCCTGAGTTCCGGGGTTTCAGCGGGCGGTTACTCCGACGACGGCGGGCAGCGTTTTGGTGTGATCCGCGGCCGCACGCCAGCGACGACGTCGTCCCAATGCCACAAGAGGACCGTGCCGATGCTCCACTGCGACTGGTCCACCCTTGTGTCGTTGGCCGCGCCGGCCAGGATGCCGATCTCGGCGGACTCGCCGAGGTGGAAGGACAACATCGCACCGACGCGCCAGCCGAACTGATAGTCGACGTCCCAGGTCACCGCTTCATCGACGAGCTCGTCGACCGACTTGTGCTTGTTCGCTTCGGTGATCTTGAAGTCCTTGTGGGCGCGGGCGTCGAAATCCACGGACGGCGTGAACTCGACGAACGGCGTGATGGTCAGCCAGCTCGCGGGCGTCAGCGGCACGCCCAGCCCGAGGACGAAGGGCACCGTGAACGAGCCAAAGAGCGAGCCGCCGAGGAACGTCGGCGCCGGCCCGCCGTATAGGGCGACGGAGACGGCCGGCAAGCCCGCGGGGCCGCGCTTGCCGACCGGGAGGATCAGCATCGTCACGGCGCTGGCCGAGGCGCCGTAGCCGGTTGGCTGCCCTGCCGCGGATCGGTAAGCAAATCCGACACCAAACTGGGAGCTCAGGCGCCCGCTCGTGGAGCTGAAGGCCGAGGTGTACATGACGTGATCGAGCGAGCCTGTCTTGTGGGTGAAGTGCCGAAACGTCACGGCGATGGACGACGCGCGTGGATCGTAGGTGGACACGGTCGGGCCGTGGGTGCCTGACCTCGCCAGCGCGGGCGCGGGGCGGCCGATCGCGCCGAAGACGAGGACGAGGACAAGGACAAGGACAAGGACAAGGACGAAGACTAGGCGCGTGACCAACCGTCGCGGGCGGAGAGAGACCTTGGCCAGAGCAGAGATTCGACCGGTGATTACGGCGTCCGTCGTGGGTTTCGGGTTCCGCATGACGCCCTCCTCAGACGATGCCGCTTGCCTTTGAGCGAGCGACTTACCTAAGGTAGCCTCGGCCCCGACCGCTGACCGTCCGATCTCCTGGTGGTGGGGCGAACCACTTGGAAGTGGTAGGCTCGACCGCGCAGCACACCGATGATCGCGGCTCCGTCGTCAGGGTCACATGGCGATCCGCCGCCACGGAGGATCCGATGCGTACTCCAATCATGACCGCGCTTGCGCTCGCCGTCCTGCTCATCGGCGCAGCGTGCAGCGAAGATCCCGATGGCGGCGCCGATGGCGCCACAGCCCCCGGGACCAAGGACGCCAGCGCAAACGACCAAGTCACGGGTCTGGGTGACGGCGCGACGAGCGGCTGCCAAGGCGCGGCGGACGGGACGCCCTGCGACGACGGGCTGCCGTGCAGCGCCAATGATCACTGCAAAGCGGGCGTCTGCAAGGCGGGCGACAACGTCTGCGCCTGCTCAGCGGACGCCAACTGCGCCCTCTACGAAGACAACGATCTGTGCAATGGCACGCTCTACTGTGACCTCAAGGTGTTTCCGTATCGCTGCGTGCTCAACCCCGCCACCGCCGTCACGTGCAAAGGCGCCACGGGGCCCTGCACCACCGAGCGGTGCGAGCCGACCACGGGCAAGTGCACAAGCGTAGCGGTGACCGACGGCACCGTCTGCCTCGACGACAGCCCGTGCACCGTCGACAGCAGCTGTCAGAGCGGCGCATGTGTGGGCGGGCAGGCGTCGTGGTGCGCCTGCGAGGCCGATGCGGACTGCAATCAGGGTGGCGACGACACAAACCTGTGTGATGGCAGCTTGTACTGCGATAAATCGGCGTTTCCGCACACCTGCAAAGTGGTCGCATCGACGGTGGTGCTCTGCGCGACCGGCTCGGACTCGGCCTGCACCAAGAACGCATGCCAGCCCGCGACTGGTCAATGTGCGGCCGCTGCGGTGGAGACCTTGGCGCATGTCTGTGATGCGGCCGGGGTCTGTCGGTGGCGAACGCCCGCCAAGGGCACACCGCCCACCAGCGTCAGCTGTGACGATGGCAACGCCTGCAGCCAGAACGAGACGTGCGCGGCCGGGCAATGTGTCGGCGGACTCGACGTGTGTATTTGCGCCAAAGACGCGGACTGCGACGCGCAGGAGGACGGCGACCTGTGTAACGGCACGCTGTACTGCGACGTGGCGACGGGGGGCTGCAAAGTGAACCCCAAGACGCCGGTGACGTGCGCGTCGGCGGCGGACACGACCTGCACCCAGAACACCTGCAACCCGCTGACGGGCACCTGCGCGTTGACGCCGGTGAAACCAGGCAAGGTGTGCGACGACGGCGACCCCTGCACGACCGGTGAGATCTGCAAGGGCGGCGTCTGCACGGCGGGCGTCGTCCTGTGCCAGTGCAAGACGGACGTGGACTGTGTCGCCAAAGACGACGGCGATCTGTGCAACGGCACGCTGTTCTGCAACACGGCGACCGGCAAGTGCCTGCCGAACCCGGCGTCGGCCGTGACGTGTCCGAGCGTGGGAGACACCGACTGCCTCAAGAATACGTGCGTCCCGCAGACCGGAAAATGCAGCTTTGAGACCGTAAAATCAGGCGAGAAGTGCGACGACGGCGACGCCTGCACCGTCGGCGACTGGTGCCTGAGCGGTGCGTGCAAGAGCGGCGCGAACACCTGCGAGTGCCAGCAACACGCGGACTGCGCCGGCAAGGATGATGGCGATCTCTGCAACGGCGTCTGGTTCTGCGATACCAGCGGCAAGGCGCCTGCCTGCAAACCCAACCCCGGCTCCATCGTCTGGTGCGCCAAAGACAACGACGGCGCGTGCGTGAAGAACCTGTGTGATAGCAAGACCGGAAAATGTGGCTTGCAGCCAGCGATCGACGGCGCCAGCTGTCCGGCCACGGGGCCGTGTGTGAGCAAGGCTGTGTGCGCCGCGGGGAGTTGCACGGTCGCGGTCAAGTCCGATTGCGATGACGCCAACCCCTGCACGGTGGACAAATGCGACGCCAAGCTAGGGTGTCAGCACAACAACGTGCCTTGTGAGGACGGCAACGCCTGCACGCTCGACACCTGCGACGCCAAGACGGGCAAGTGCGCCTCCAACGCGGCTCCGATGCAGGGCAAGAGCTGCGACGCCGATGGCGACGGCTGCACCGTCAATGACTTCTGCAAGGCGGGCAAATGCGTCGGCGGCGGCCAGGTGCTGTGTCCGAAAGCGACCAACCCCTGCGCGCAGGCTCAGTGTGTCTCGGTCACCGCGCAGAGCCATACGTGCGTGGTGGTGCCGAGCCAAGAGGGCAGCGCCTGTGCCGGCGATCATCCGTGCCTGCTGGGGTCGACCTGCAAGGCGGGCAGCTGTGTGCCAGGGCAGACGGAGAAGCTGTTTCGCCACACACGCGCGCTGACTGGGCAGCTCGTGTCCTATGCGGACGTGACGGCGCACCCGAACGGCGGCTACGTGGCCGTCGGCAGCGTGCGGGCGGCGAGCGGCGCGGGGGGCGCGAGCTGGCTGGTAGACCGATTTGACGCGGCTGGCGCGCTGATGGCCGGCCAAGGTGCGAGCGGCAAACCGCTGCTGGTGACCTCTCCAGTCGCCGACGTGGGCGCTGGCGCGGTTGGCGTGCACGCGACGGCCGATGGCGTCGTCGTGCTGGGCACCGTTCGGACCACCAAAGACGGCCGGCAGGTGCGGATGCTGGCGCTCGCGGCCGACACGCAGACGGTCGTTTGGGATCGGGTGCACGGCGGCGGCCAAGACGAGGTCGCCCTTGCGCTGGCGCCGCTCGACGGCGGCGGCTGGCTAGCGGCGGGACAGATTGGCAGCGCGGCGGCGAGCGACGGCCTCGCGCTGCGCTTGTCAGCGACCGGGCTGCTGCTCGCGACCTGGACACAGCCAGAGACTGGCGCCCAAGCGCTGCTGGACGGCGTCGGCACGTCGGATGGCGGCGCGCTCCTCGTCGGCTGGCGCACGCCGCCGAGCGGCAAGCAGCAGGCCTGGGTGCTGCGCCTCGATGGCGGCTGGAAGACGGTGTGGAGCCACCCCATCGGCGACGCGGCGGCGCAAGCGCTGACGACGGTGCAGCGCGTCGGCACGACGACGATCGCGGCGGGTTGGCAAGGCGCGCCGGTGCCGCACGCGTGGTGGCTCGATCTCGACGCGCTCGGCAAGATCCGCTCGCAGCACACCACGACCCTACCCTCCGCGGCGTTGTCGATCGCGCCGCTAGGTGGCGGCAGCTTCGCGCTGGGCGGGCGCATGGTCGCCGCCGTCAGCAGCGGCTGGATGGCCGGCGTCGACGGCAGCGGCCACCTGTTTTGGCAGCGAGAGATGAGCGAAGGCGGCGACGAGCAGGTCACGCGCCTTGCCGCGACGGTGAACGGCGGCCTCGTCACCGTCGGCGCTGTCGGCACCACCGGCAAATCGAGCGGAGTGCTCGCGCGCACCGACGCGTGGGGGCGGGCCACCTGCGCGGCGTCGGGCGCTTGCGCGGCAAAAAACCTGCCGGCGTGTGGCGACGGCAACGTCTGCACCGACGACCTGTGCGACGCCAAGCAAGGCTGCGCGCCCGCGCACAACGCGATTGGCTGCGACGACGGCGACGCTTGCACCACCGCCGACGCATGCCAGAGCGGAAGCTGCTTAGGCGGCGGAAAAACAGCCTGCGACGACGCCAACACCTGCACCACGGACGCCTGCGACACCAAGAAGGGCTGCGTGCACAGCCCAGCGATCGGCGCCACGTGCGCCGACGGCAGCGTCTGCACCAGTGACGAGAAGTGCGTCACTGGGGTGTGCCAAATGACCGTCAAAAACTGCGACGACGGCGAGGTCTGCACGGTCGACGCGTGCGACGCGATCAAAGGCTGTCTGCACCAAGCCAAGGCAGACGAGACCCCGTGTGGCAGCGGCAAGGTCTGCCTGTTGGGGACGTGCAGCAAGCGGTGGGCGACGGCGATCGTGGCTGGCGACGGCATCACGATCGCGATCAGCCCGAGCGGGGAGGTCCGCTCTTGGGGCTACGCCGCCTACGGCACGCTGGGGCGCTCCGGCGTCGCTCACCTCCCGGGCTTGGTACCGAACCTGCCGCCGAGCGTCCGCGTCTCGTCCGGCGGCTTGCTCAGCTGTGCGGGCACGGTAGCTGGCCAAGTGTACTGCTGGGGCGCGGGTCCGCACGGGATCGGCTGCAGTGTTCCGTACCAGACGGCGCCCGTCCCTATCGTCAACTTCACGGACACCGCGATCGGACTGACGACGGGCGTCGGCTCGCGCGTCTGCGCGGCCGCAAAATCGGGCCTGACGCGCTGTTGGGGCGACAACGCCTGGGGCGGCTGCGGCATCGGCGTCGCAGGCGCTCCGGTGTGCACGCCCGGCAAGGCGGTGCTCGATCTAAGCGACACGGTGCAGATCAGCGCGGGAGACAAACACACCTGCGCCCGGGCGGCCGGCGGAAAGGTGCGCTGTTGGGGGACCAGCCCATCGGGCGAGCTCGGCGATGGCGGTGCATTCGGCTATGCCAACAAGACAAGCACGCCCCGCGACGTCAAGGGCCTCGTCGACGCGATCGATCTCAGCGCGTCGGGCAATCACGCCTGTGCTGTGCGCGCCGGTGGCACCGTCGTGTGTTGGGGAAACAATGAGTCGGGCCAGCTCGGCGATGGCAGCCTCACCAACCGCAACGCGCCGACGCCAGCCTTCGGACTCAGCGACGCGATCGCCGTTGATGCTGGCGGCGATCATACGTGCGCGCTGCGAAAGACCGGCCAGGTCGTGTGTTGGGGCAACAACAGCTACGGGCAGCTCGGGACGGGGACGACATACAAGTCGATCGCGCCACTTCCAGTTCCAGCGCTGGACGCGGTCGTCGCCATCAGCGCCGGAAAGCACCACACGTGCGCAGTGCGCAAGAACGGCGAGGTCCGCTGCTGGGGCCTCAATGGTTATGGCGAACTTGGCAGCGGAAAGACAGGCGGTCAATCCCTGTCACCAGTCACGGTGGTCGGCTCCAAGCCCTGAACTCGCGTCGGTTGCGGTAGGCTGCAGCGATGACAGACCCCACGAGCGACGCCGGCGCGGCGCATCCCAACCTGGCTCGCGACGTCGGCCCCGCGTGCGTGGGTGCCCAAGCCTACGTCTGGCGCGATGAGCGCCTCGCTGGCATCGACGTATCGACGCTGGTCGCCTCGCGCCAGACGGCGCTTGACGCCACCGCACACGCCGCCGAAGACCGACTCACGGCGCCGTCGTTGCGGCGTGACGGGCAACAGCTCGCTCAGCGTGCGCTGCTGCTCGCCCTCGGCGAGAGCGACCGTCTCATTCCGTGGCACGAGCGCGCCTTGGATGCTCGCGCATGGCACGCGGCGACGGCGCTGTTGCTGGATGGCGCGGCGCTGCGGCCGCACAAAGCCGGGCTCGCAGCGGAGTGCCTGGCCGCCGGCGCCCAGCTGTTGGCTGACCTCCACGCTGACCCACGAACACGAGACGACGCCGCATATGACGACCTCTGGGTCGCGGCGGCAGCGGCGCATGCGGCCAATGACGTGGCGCTGTGGGCGCGGCTTAGGGCGGCGCTGCGCGCCGCGCCGCCTCCGGCGTCCGAGATTGCGGGCACGATGCTGCAGGCGTGGCCGCGGCTGCTGGCGTGTCCGACCGGCGACGCGCTGCTGTCGACGGCGCCGGCGCCGGCGCCCCCCGCGTGGTGCGACGCCGAGTTGCTGGCCAAGAGCGACCTCCGCCTCACCGGTCCATTCGCCGCGGCGTGGGCGGCTACGTTGGCGCGCCGCCACCGGGACACCGTCCTGCTACCAAGCGTCGCGATGACCGGCGAGGGCGCCGGGCTAGACGCCGGGCTAGACGCCGGGCTAGACGCCGGGCTAGACGGCGAGTTGGCCGCCGAGCTGCGTCAAGAACAGCGGCGCGCGCGTCATACGCACAGCGTGGACGTCGACTCCGACCACGGCGCCGTCCCCGTTGGCGGGACGCTGGTGTGGACGGGAAACCGGATGCGTGTGGGGCTGCTCGACCCGCTTGAGACGTTCTTGCCGAGCTTCGTGGTCCGTATGAACGGCGCCGCAGGTGGGTTTCCGGCGGGACGCAACGAGGCGATGGCGGCGGCGGCGTGGCGATTGGCGACACGCGGCCAGGTCGTGCTGGTGTGTGGCGCGTCGCGTGCGCTGGTGGAGGCGGCTGACGCCCTGTTGCGGTTGGCCCAGACAAACCCGCTGCCCGCCGCAGAGCGCTGGTTGACGCGCCGTGACACGCCCGCCAACACGTCGCCCGAGGCCGCGAATTCAGCGCCGGAGCGCCGTGGCCCGGGACGTCGGCGGCGTCTGGACCCAACGCGGGTGCAGGACTTGGCGGTCGCGGGCGTGATGGTGTGGTCCCCGGACTTGGAGCGCATGACGCCAGGCCTCAGGCAGCGCGCGGCGGACGGACCGCGGCTCCTGCTCACGACGACGGCGTTACCGCTGGTCGCCTGGCCGGCAGCGACGGCGCTGATCCTGACGGCACCGGAGGCCGATGGCCTCGCGGTGTCGCAGTCGTGGCTGCACGCGGCTGGGCGCACGCTCGCGCCGTGGCCTCAACCGTTGGTGTGCATCGGCGTCGACGGCCGCAAAGGAAGGCAGCGCGTAGTGCGTGAGGTGGAGCTCGCGGAGTCGCTGCTGATGGCACCCGCGCCGCCAGCCAGCCCGTTGGTGCGCCTGCTCACCGCCGCGCTGCCCGACGAACGGCCGAGCACGCTGCCCGACCAGCTCGCGCGCGGCGACCTCAGCGTCTTGGGCGCCGACGCCGAGTGGGTCGCTTCACTGCTCGGCCAGGCGACCGCCATCGGTCCGATCGACCCGCATCGCACCGCGGCTTGGCGCAGCACCAGCGACCCGTGCGTGCGGGCGCTGCTGCTGCGCGCTTGGCCGGCGCTGCTGGTCCAGCCTGCGCCGCCGGCGTCGTGACGCGGCCTGCGTTGCTGGGATCGCCAACCGCGCTACACTGCTGCCATGAACGATGCACACGAGCCGCGCGACACAGCCGAAACCCAGACGAAGCGCGGTCGGTCCGGGGCCGACGGGACCCGGCCACCGCGGCCGCCCCGCGCGGCCACGGGCGGTCGCGGCGCCGGTCGGACGTTGGGACGCGCGCGCCGCAGCTTGAATCGACGCGCCGCGCGCGCCGCCAAGGGCTTCGTCAACGGGTTGGACTGGTTCTTGCGGGATCCCGAAGACGTCGTTGGACCGACGTCGTGGCACCCGGCGCTGCAGCGCGACAAGTTGACCGTGCGGCGCTACGAACGCCCCGACGCCGCGCCACGAGCCCACAGATCCGGGCCAATGGCGACCCGGGTGCCTGTGCTGCTCATCCCGCCGCTGATGGTCAAGCCCTACATCTTCGACCTGACCGAAGAGCGCTCCTTTGTGCGCCACCTGCTCGCCGCGGGGTTTGACACGTACCTGGTCGACTTCGGTGAGCCCGACGAAGACGACTCGCGCGTCAGCCTCGACGACTACGTGTTGGACTGGATGCCGGCCGCCGTCGACGCCGTGTGCGCCGCCGCCGACACCGAGCGCATCTTCCTCACTGGGTACTGCATGGGCGGACTCTTCGCCTTGATGCACACCGCCGCCAACGACGACACGCGGGTCGCCGGCATCATCACGATCGGCTCGCCCATCGACAGTCACAAGATGGGGGTGCTCAGCGTCCTGAGCCGCGGGCTACATCGCGAGGTGGATTTTCTCGCCAGCCACATCGGCAACGTCCCCGGCGAGTTGAGCTCGCAGATGTTCAAGCTGATGAGCCCGATGAAGCAGGTGACGCGCTACGCAGATCTGTTCATGAACCTGTACGACGAGGAATACGTGAAAGGCTTCGACGCGCTCAGCGCCTGGACCGGTAACTTCATCGACTACCCGCAGGACGCCTTCCGCCAGCTGTTTCGCGACTTCATGCGGGACAACAAGCTCAAAGATGGTCGTTTCGTTGTCGGCGCAAGGCGGCCGGAGGGGCCCATCGTCGCGGACCTCGCCAAGATCACCGTGCCGGTCCTCGCGTTCGCCGGTGCGACGGACAACGTGGTGCGCGAAGCGGCCGTGCGGGAGATCTGCGCGGCGGTGGGCACGGCCGACGTCACGGTGCGTGTCGCGCCGGGCGGCCACATGGGCGTCTTCGCTGGCCGCCATGCACCAGCGTCGGTGTGGCAACCGACGGCAGACTGGATGACCGACCACGCCTGAATGAACGGACGCGGCGGCGTTGACCTTTGCCGCAGGCGACAATTCGCGCTATTTGGTTGCGCACCGCGCCCACACGGGCGCCCCACTCGCACAGGAGCACCCTCATGAATCACGTTCGCACTTGGACCCTGCTACTCACCTGCAGCTTGCTTACCGCGGGCTGCGGCAAAGCCGCCACGCCCGCCAAGGCCGCCGCCGTGAAGGTCGGCGAAGCCGCCGAGAAGGCCGGTGAGGCCGCAAAAGTCGGCGCTACGGAGGCAACCGATCGCGCCAAGGCCGCCGCTGCGGCAGCGCAGAAGGTGGCGCTTGTCGCGAAAGACGAAGCGATGAAGACCGCCAAGGTGGCCGCCGACGGCGCCGAAGCGACGGCGCGGGCGGCCAAGGCGGGCGCGGAGAAGACCGCCGAGGCAGCCAAGGCAGCCGCGGCTGGCGCCGCCGCGCCCGCTGGCGAAGCCGCTAACGTGCCGGCAGATTGGACCGCCGTGCTGAAGGACCCGAGCAAGGCCACCGCCACCGCGCCAGCCGTGTTCAGGGTCAAGTTCACGACGACCAAGGGCGACTTCGTCATGACGGCGCACCGCGACTGGGCGCCGAAGGGGGTGGACCGCTTCTACAACCTCGTCAAAGCGGGGTTCTACACGGACATCGGGTTCTTCCGAAACATCGGCGGTTTCATGGTGCAGTTCGGTATCCACGGCGACCCGGCCATCAACAGCGCCTGGAAACCCGCTCGCATCGACGACGATCCGGTCAAGCAGAGCAACAAGCTGGGCTACGTGACGTTCGCGACGTCGGGCAAAGACTCGCGCACGACGCAGATCTTCATCAGCTACAAGGACAACAGCTTCCTCGATCGGATGGGGTTCACGCCCTTCGCGATCATCGACGCGGAGGGCATGGCGGTCGTGGACACGCTGTACAAGGGCTACGGCGAAGGCGCGCCACGCGGCAAAGGCCCCGACCAGGGACGGCTCCAGAGCGAGGGCAACACCTACTTGAAGGCCGAGTTTCCGCTCATGGACTTCTGCAAGAGCGCGACGGTGCTCGACGGAAAGTAGCCCCAACTCGGGCTGCGTTAGCTGCCGCGCGGAGCTGCGCGCGGGGTCACGTCAGGTGCGCAGCGTGACCCTGCGCCCGCGGGCCCGCCACCACGCGCTCCAATGGCGCTTCAGGCTGCGTTTGTCCGTCTGACGCAGCCAGGGCCGATGGCCGGTCAACCGCGTCAGCACCTTCGCGGCGTTGCGAGCCACGGGGTCCTTGGGCGACGTCAGCGCGCGAATCAGCCGCGGCACATCGCGCCGCACAAAGCGCTGGCCGCGGGCGAGCCGTACCCCGTGGCTGCGAAATCCGGCCTTCATCCAGAGTAACCAGCCTTGGGCCTGACTCTGCGTCCAGAACTGCTGCCACGCCGCGATGGTGCGCTGACGCTGTTTCGCGTTGCGGCTCAACAGGTGGCGCGAGCGGATCGATTGATTTGTCAGGGCTACGAGGGCCTTGTGTGCCGCCAGCCGCAGCTCGGGCGTGGGCGCGCTCAGCGCCGCGATGAGCGCAGGCACATCGCCCGGGCGACCGCTCTCGGCGAGCAGCTGCATCGAACGGAGCGCGATGGCGGCTCGGGCAGACTTGGGCAGATCCTTGTGGAGCCCGGGACCGGGATGGCGTAGCAGCTGCACCGCGACGTCCGCCATCCCCTCTGGCGCCAACCCCACCCAGGCCTCAAACAGCGCGACCGCCCACGTGCCGCGGCGGGTGCGGCGCACGGCCTCCAGCACGCCGGGTCCAGCGTCCTTCAGCCGCAGCGCGACGATGTTGCGCAACGCGGCCTCCCGAACCCGGCCGTCGGCGTCGGCGAGACGCGCCAACAGCGCGTCACCAGCGCCGCGCGCTTCGATGCGACCGAGCAGCTCGACCGCTTGCAAGCGCAGCTTCGCGTCGGACACCGTGGACGCCTCGGCTACGCGCGCGACGTGGGCGGCGAACGCATCGTCGAAGCGATCGACCCAGGCGCGCTGTGGCCCGCGATCCAGGCAGCCGTGTTTGCGGTCTTGCAGCGAACAGAACAGCCGCACGTGAAAATGATCGTCATGCGGCGCCGAGTCGCCAGGCTGGCGCAGCAACTTGGCCAACCGCAGGCGGGTGGGCTCGGCGACGCCGCGTTTCTCCGCGGCGTTGAGCATCCGTCGCTTCAGCCAGCGGGCCACAAAGACCCACTGCACCGGCGTCTCCTCCTGGGCCAGCATCGCCAGCGCGACGTCGAGGTTGCGTTCGTCGTCAAACACCAACTCGCCGTCTCGACTGTAGCCGGTGCGACGAAACTTGCGGAAGTCGTCCATCTTCACTGGCTGTCCAGCGCGATCGCGGGCGTAGAAGCAGATGTCGACGTCGCGGCCGGCCTGATGGCTGTGATGCCAAGGCGAGCGACCGCCGCCATGCAGGCTGATGTTGCCGATCCGCATCTCGGCGCCTTTGTGGCGGCGGGCCACGGCGGTTGAGACGCGCGAGATGAAGCGCTGCATCTCATCGGTGCCCCACACGGTGTCTCGCTCGGCGATGTGCGGAAAGAAGCGGTAGTGAGGCCCTTGTGGCTTGATTTTACGGGCTGAGAGCAGGCGGCCCCTGCTGGTGACCCCGAGGCTCACGCTGCCCTTCGGCCGGCGCAGCAGCCGCCGCGCGGCGCTCACAGACAGCGGCCCAGCGGCGGGAACCCAGCCGCCTTGCACCCGGATCGCCTCGTGCCGCAGTTGTTTCGCGGCTTTGGAGAGGGTCTCGACGCTGAAGCCTGCCAGCGCGCTCTCCTCGACCCCTCCGTCGTCAATCCCCCCAGCGTCGTGCCCTTCAGCGTCAGCAGCGATCGCGGCCGACGTCTTGCAGGGCTTGGCCACGACGGGCTTGACTGCGACGGGCTTGGCCACGACGGGCTTGACTGCGCCGGGGTTGACTGCGCCGGGCTTGGTGCTGGCCGGCTTGCCTGCGCCGGGCTTAGTGCTGGCCGCCGAGGTAGCCGTTGTCGACGCCGGCTGGGTCGCGTTTGTCGGCCGTGGGGTGAGCGCTACGGCCACCACGCCAAGGGCAATCGCCCAGACCATCGCGCGGTTGGTCGCGGCGGTCGGTGCCAGTGTGAGGCGGAGGCGGGGCATGGTGCGGGTGTTCATCACGGAGAGAACATACCGGATCTCGCTGCGACCGCTAGGAAAAATGGGGTTCACCCGGCTTCGCGACGCCGAGACCGAACGCTGGGTCGACGACGTCGCGCTGCAGGACTGTAATCGCGTCGCCGCGCAGCGTCGCGTCTGTCAGCCCACGGTCGACCGCACCGAGCCACGCCTGCGCATGTTCCGCGCCGACGGGACGCGCGGCGACGATGAGGCACGCGCTCACGCTAAACTCGGTGCCGTCCCCAGCGAGGAAGATCTCAGCCCGCAGCTCTTCGCGCAGCCCCACCGCGACGGACCGTGCGTCTTGCACGGCCATGTTCGGCAGCAAGAAGGCGAACTTGTCGCCAGTCAGGCGCGCGGTGAGGGCCGTGTCGCCCAGCCGATCCTCCAGCAGACCGGCCAACCAGAGCAGCACCTCGTCGCCAGCGTCGCGACCGTGCGCGCCATTGATGGCTTTCAGGCCGTCGATGTCACAGACGCCCAGCACGTCCTCGCAGGTGCCGCACTCGCCGAGACGGGCTTCGACGGCGTCGACGAAGGCGGCGCGACCGAGCAGCCCGGTCAGGCTGTCGTGCCGATCGGCCCAGGCCACCCGCTGCGCGGAGACCTTCTCGACGGTGATGTCTTCCTGCGAACCCACCAACACGAAGTGGTCGGACGCGACTTTGGTCAGCTCCAGGCGCAGACCAGCCCACAGCCAGCTTCCGTCCCGATGCTGCAGGCGATAGTCGAGCTCAGCCACCGGTCCGGCGCCGTCTAAGACGCCCCGCAGTCGCTGCCGCAGCGCCGTCTGATCAGCCGGATGAACCCGCGAGAACCAAGCCGTCGTGTCGTCGCCGTGCTCGTCGTCCGCGTACCCGAGCATGGCTTTCCAGCCAGGATCGAAGGTCATGCTGTGGTCGGTCAGATCCCATCGCATGGTCCCCGCGCCCGCGCTGTGCACGGCGGCGCGATAGCGTCGGCGGATCTCCGCGAACCGTTGCTCCATCTGGGCACGGTAGGCGCCGAGCCGCAACGACCTAGCGATCGCGCGTGCAGGCTCCTCCGGCGCCAGGACGTCGTGCGCCCCATCGAGCAAGGTCGCCTTCAGGTCGGGGCCATCGTCGTCGGCTAGAACGACGCGCGTCGCGAAGGGGTAGCTGGCGCGCAGGCGGGCCAGCGTGCCGCGCCACCCGGCGGCGCCTACCACGATGACCTCTGGTGGCGCTTGGTCGACGGCGATCTCAGCGCAAACGTCGAGCACCAGACCGCACGCCAGCACACGCGTCAGCGCGGCCGGGTGGTCGCCTGGGGCGACGGCGAGTAGAACGCGGATGGACTCGGACAGGTCGTGCATGCCGTCAAATAATATGCTTATAACTCGGAGATGTACAAGTTTGCGACACACATCTCCTGCAGCGACCCCTCGCCCCAGTACACGTCCTTCGGGGTTCCGGGGGGTTTGCCGTCGATGACGGCCTGGTTGCCTGCCGAGTTATCCCAGTTGCAGCGCACGGTCAGCTTGTCGCCTTCGTGGAAGATGATCGGCTCGGTCAACATGTAGAGCCGCTGCCAGTTGAAGTCGTACTTCGGCGTGCGCAGAATCATGACTTTCGACCCGTCTTTCCGGGTGATGAAGGCCTCCGCCCAGCTGCCGAGGGTGTGCATGTGCAACAAGCCGCCGTGGATGACGAACCCCTTGCTGACATCGACGCCACCAACAAAGGCCTTCCAGAAGCCCCGCGGATCGGCGGTGTGTTCGTGGGTGACGCTGGCGTTGCCGGCGGGGATCTTCATCAGATCACCGATCCAACCGGCGTTGAGCCACGGCGCGAAGGCGCCTTTACGGTCGATCGCGGCGGGTTTGTCGAGCTTGAGCTGGATCTTGGTCTGATCCGGGCCGGGCTTGGCGAAGTCCATGTTGTAGTGCATCTGCAGCACGATCTTCGAGCCCGGCGGAACGCGGATGCCGGTGCCGGTGGGGAAGTCATTGCCCTGTTGGCCTGGCACCCACTGGCCCAGCTGCTGAATCGGCACAATCAACTCGGCCGCGCCCGACGGTCCGCCGTAGCAGGCGTAACCGGGACCCGGCTCCTTCTTGGCGAGGTCGGCCAAGTCCGTCATCGCGCCAGCGGCGCCGAGCGCATCGGGCGAGAGCAGAAACGCGGCGACGTGGTGCACGATGTTCTTGTTGTCGGGCACGACGTTGAAGCCGGTGACGTACAGCTCCTCGGTTTCGGGCCAATCGAGCAGAAAACAGCGGTAGTCGTCGGCGATGTCCTTCGCGGTGTAGGCCACCGGCACCCCGAGCGTGAGGTCGACGCGGCTGATCTTCTCGGCCACATCCGGCAACTCCGGGCCCGGCTGACTCGCGTCACCCTCTGGCATGCCGCCGTCGACCCACGAGCCGATGGTCGCGATCTGGGCGTCGGACAAGCTCGGATCGCCCTTGTAGGCCTGCTCTGGGCCGGCGTGCCACGGCGGCATGGCGCGGCTGGCGATCGCGAATTTGACGGCGGCGCCGGTCTTTTTGACCGCGGCGAACGTGCTCAGGTCGAAGGGACCAATGCCGCCGGGCTTGTGGCAGCCGGCGCAGCGGGCCGCGATGATCGGACGAACGTCGCGGTGCCAAGTCTTCACAGCTGCCGTGCTGGCGGCGCCATCGGCGGAGTCACTGCTGCTCGCGTCGGCGGCGGCCGTCGTGGTGGCGATGTCGTCGCAGCCCGCGGGCAGCAGCATGGCCAACGCAGCCAGCCAGCGCAGCGCCTGTCTGGGCGGCGACGTTCTCTGCGGGCGCTGCGACGACGCGGTGGCGGCGGCGACGCAGGTGTGACGAGGCGATGGGCGGTAGCGCATGGCGGAGCTCCGGGCTAAGTGCTCAGCTCTTCTGCCACAAAGCCGCCGCGATCCGTATCGAAATGAAACATTTCGCTGGCACGCACCGCGCCGCCCATCACGCTGACGACGAGATAACCCACGCCCGGATAGAGCGGTTCGCCCTCGGGCGCGGCGCTGCGCACGTCTTCGTGGGAGAAGTAGGCGCCCGCGTCACAATGGCTGTGATAGATGCTCACCAGCGCGTCACCGTCCTCTTCCAAACGCGCGATTTTCCGGGCGTTGAGCTTGAAAGCGGCGCGGGCGGTGCGCACGTAGGTCTCCGGTTCGAGGGCGTGATACCGGTCCTGC
>CALENB010000042.1 GCA_937910235.1 uncultured Myxococcales bacterium
AATACGCCGCGCCGTGTCCTCGCTGGAACCATCGCTCTGAGGCGCCACCGCGTCGGCTTCATGCGACCACATCGCGGCCGTGTCGATCGCCATCTGTTTGAGCTCCTCGACCTTGCCGAAGAGCACGCCGGCGAACTTGTCCACAGTCCTGGTCTGGCCTGGTGGCGCGATGCGCAAATACCGACGGCCAAGCAGCTGGCCGGCTTGGTAGTTGACGCCCGCGGAGTCGCTGTTGAGCACCACGTCCAGGATTAACATCATGTCTTTGAAGCCGCGAAATACGCCGTGTAGGAGCCATTTGCCCCAGCCCCAGCGGTGACTTAGGGCGCTGCCAAGATCTGCGGCGACCTCAGGGCTGCCGAGGCTGCCGTCGTCCGACCCCATCGAGAGCACGATCATGTCTTTGAGGTACCAATAGCGGCCGTCGCTGGGACGCGATCGATGGGCGACCGCCGCTGCTACAGCGCACATGGCCGGGTTATTGGCGAACACCGCGCCATCGATGTGGCGGTCATGAATCGGCAAGAACAGCGGCAGCGCTGCGCTGCGTAGCGCGACGTCGATCAGCGCTTGGTGGGCGTCCTTGTCGCCGCGATTGATGTTCTGAAACACCTTGGGCCGCTGCACAAAGCGGGGCTGCCCGTCAGGGGCATCCGGACCCGGCGCGTGCACGGCGTAGCTCACGATGACGACGTCGCGCGGCAGCTCGCCCATGCAGAGCTTCTCGGTCGGGTCGATGTAGCGCTTGAGGATGCCGTGCATGTCGTCGTGATCGGCCCACGTCGAGAGGCCAGAGACCAGACGCGCCACGCCGCCGATCGACGAGATCGCGCGCAATGGGGCGTCCGTGGCGCGCGCGATGCTGCCGTCGTCGTCGATTCCAACCAACTTCGCTGCCGCGACGAGGCCGTCTTGCACCCACACCGCGCGGTTTGGCGCGATCGCTTCGGAGAGCAGGGCTTCGATCATCTCGATGCACGCGAGCAGCTCCGCCTCCCCGATCGCCGCCTTGCTGGCGAGGAAGGCGGCCGCGAAGGCGCCGTCTGAGGTCCCGGCGAAGAGATCAGTGCGGTCGGTGAAGCCTGGGCGTCGCTTCTCCAGCTCCAACAGGCAACGCAAATAGGTGAGCGTGTTGGGGCCGCCATCAAAGCTGATGCAGCGATAGGTCGATTCATCCGGGCAGTAGGGGAGCGTGGTGCCGGGGTGATGCTCGAGGTGAATGGCCGCCAGATCGGGCTCCGGCAAGGCCAGCGTACCGCCCATCGTGCGCGCAAACTCTGGTTTTGGCCGCCGCTTCGGCCGCTTGCGGTCCGGGGGCCCCGTGCGCTTCGTCGGCGATGTGCTCGAGCGCGCTGCGCTCTTGGGAGCCTCGGCTGGGGCCGAGTCGTCGGGTGGTTGCACGGACATGGGGGGGCCTCCTGGGGATGGAGGGGATTGTCGCCTGCAGGCGGGCTGTGTCAACCCGACGGCGCCGCAGACCCGACTGGGCGGCCCTCAGGAGGCGTCATCTGCACCGTGCAGCGTCGTTACCAGCTCTGCGGCGATGTGGTCGATCAGCTGGCGCAGCCGCACGTCGCCGCGCTGGGAGGCGAGGTAGACCGCGTGCACATCGAGCGTCGTCAGCGGCGTCTCAACCAAGCGCACGAGCCGGCCGTCGGCACGGGCAGGCTCGCCCAGAAAGGCGGGCAACACACCGGCGCCAGCGCCCCAAATCAAGGCGTCTGCGACGGCCGCGCGGTCGTCGACGATGACGACCGGCTCGCCGCCGTCCGGACGCACGCGCCGCAGCAGCTGCGTGTCGCCAACGGCCCCAACAATCGGCACCTGCGCTGCGTCACAGTCCGCAAACGCCGCGCTGGCGTAGAGCCACATGGGCACCCGGGCGAGTCGGCGAGCGATGAGGCTGGAGTCGGGCAGCGCGCCGCCGCGAATGGCGAGGTCGAAGCGCCCGGCGACGAGGTCAACCCGCGCGTTGTCAAGCGAGATCTCGAGCCGCACGCCGGGCAGATCGCGCCGAAATGCGGCGATCACGCGCCCGCCGAGCAGCCGGCCGAGCGGGACGGGCACCGAGACACGCAGCGTGCCGCCTGGGGCGTCTCCCGTCGCCGCATCTCGGGCCTCGCGTGCCGTGGCGAGCAGCGCCAGCGCGGCGACATGGAAGGCTTTGCCGCGCTCCGTCAGCGTGGCTGTGCGGGTGGTGCGGCGCACCAACGTGTGGCCGGCGCGGTCCTCGATAGCCTGCAGCCAGCGACTGGCGGTGGGCTTGGGGATGCCCAGCTCGCGCGCGGCGGCGGTGATGGTGCCGAGGGTGGCGACTCGGTCAAAGAGGAGGAAATCGCGGAGTCTGAGGTCGTTGAAGGGGTCTTCCATTGGGGCGCTCCTGTGGTTTTGATGCTTGTGCCGCGCGACCGGACCCGCACGCCGATCAACCCAGCGCCGACCTACCCCTCCCGCACAACCCGCTCCATCCAGACTCGGTCATACCCACGCGAAGGCACCGGCCCAGCCGGATTAAACGCCGCGCCATGCACCGGCATATGCGCCAGCTGCGCGAACATCTGCGCCCCCATCATCCGCCGCACGCTCATCCCGGCCCGCATCGCCGGCGGCAGCCGACTCAGAAACGCCTCGCGACAGTCGTCGGCCGTAAACACCGCCGCCACAGGTCTGCCGTGCGCATCCGCCGTGAGCACCAGCTGCGCCCGCTCCTCCGCCGGCGAGGTCCGCACCAACAGCTGCCAGCCGCGCCAGTCACGCAACGTGGTGAGGTCGAGGTCGCGCCGCTGCATTAGCATGGCCTCCACAATCGCGGTCTCCGCCCACATGCGAACGAGGTCGGCGCGGTCTTGGCCCAGGATGAGGCTGCGATCCTGACCGGGGTGGATGTGAACGCCCGCGATGCCGGAATCGAACTTCGCGAGCAGGGCGCCCTTCATCGTCAGGCCGCTGAGATGCACGTCCCGCGGGATCTGGGCGAGGTGTTGTTCCAGGCGGGCGTCGGTGACGAAGAGGTCGAGCCACGGTCCGACGTCACTCAGTCGCGTGAGCACGCGGTCGTCGCCGCCTGGATCCGCGACGGTCTTCCAGCCGTCGAACAACGTAAGACCCCGCATGAGCGCGCCGAAGCTCACCTCATTGCGGCCGTATCCCTCCAGTAGGGCGAGAACGACAGACGCGCCATCCATGTCGGTTGTTGGCTCAGCGCTCATGTGTGCGGGTCTCCAGTGCGGCGGGGGGCGGCGCGCTGACCGGTTGATTTCTCAGCTCTGCGTACAGGTCGCCGGTCTGCAGAGACTCGGGCTGCTCGGCGAGCCACGACGCCATCTCAGCTCCGGAGCGCCAACGGGGCAGGGCGAACCGATAGTGCTCGTAGGGTGAGAGGTTCCAACGATAACGTCCACCGCCCGCCAGCGTCTCAAGGCGCTCGATGCACGCCAGCGCCTGGTCACGCAAGCGCGCGTTGTACTCGATCGACAGCGCGGGCAACGGCTGCGACAAGCCCGCCAGCGCGGCGGGCTCGTGGCCTTCCAGGTCCAGCTTCGCGAAGGCGGGGAGCCCGTGGGCAGCGATGAGCGCGTCGAGCGTGGTCGTGACCACGTCGGTCGGCGGCATCCAGTGCACGCCAGGCTGGTCTGCGTAGGCGGCCCGAAAGCTGTCGGAGAGGGTTGAGATCTCGCTCATGGAGCCGAGGTGCAGCTGGGCGTGACCTGTCTCCGCGCTGACCGCGGCGCCGACGATGTGCACCGGCCAGCGCCCGGAGAACCGGCGGTGCAGCTCGGCGATGCAGTCAGGATGGGGTTCCACGGCGATGACGCCGGCGCCCATCTCCGCGAAGACCGCGCTCAACTCGCCGATGTTGGCGCCAAGATCGAAGACCAGCGCACCTGGTTTGACCCAACGACCGAGCAGCTGGCGGCGCGCGTGGGGTGAGCCGCGACCGCGCCGTAGCAGCAGGCTTCGCGCGGCTTGCACGAGCTGGTTTGGTCGTCTGAGTCCACCCACACAAGCCTCCCGGGGGGAGCGAAGCTACGCGTCGGCGGCGCCAGTCTCAACCTGCTTCATCTGCCGCGGCTTCTCAAAAAACGCCTCGGTCGCCACGGCGAAGAACTCGGCCTCGTTGGTCGCGCCATACATCTGCCCTGGCCCTGGCGTGGCGATGTGACGGGTGACCATGTGACGGATGACAATATGACGGCGCGACGTCTTCGTACTAGCGAAGATTCGCGCAGGCGATCGGCGCTTCGATCCGGTGTGTACCACCCAACGTGATGGTCTTCTCGAACGCATTGCCGTGCTTGCGCTTCTGGAACACCGTGACGAAAAACACCATGCAGTCGCCCTTGCGGTCCTTGGTGCCCACGCCAACGTTGAGCGTCCGCTGCAACACGTGGCCGAACGTGCGGTGCTTCAACGTGCCCCAGTCCCGCTCCATGAGCACGACCTTGACGACCTTCTGCTTCCAACCGGCCTTCTTGATGGCAGCCGCGACGTCCTTCTCCAGCTGCCCGTTGTTCATCTGCGACTTCGGCAGCTTCGTCTGCGCCAGGAGCGCTTCGCGATAGGAGGCCACCATCTTCGCGAACGCCTTGCGGCCCTTCGCGTCGCGGTTGTCAAATGAGAACTCCGTCGCGGCCAAATCCGTCATCATGCTTTGATTCATGGGCTGAAAGCGCACGAGCAGCCCGATCTTGTACACGCCGCCCGGCAGCTCAGCGAGGCGTTTGCTGAGCTGATAGGACTCATTCGGGTATTTCGCTTTGCCGGCCGCCGGCGCGAACGCCACGTCGTAGCGGGTGCCTTGGCGGGCCACGCCGCGCGCGTCGGGCGTCCAGCTGTAGGTCGAGACCTCTTTGCCGTTCACGGACACCGCCTCCACGATCTTCACCCGGGTGCCCGAGCCAGCGATGTTCACAAATGGTTTTGGCATCCAAACGGTCCCGAAGATGGACTCGCCAGCCTTGAACGCGGGGCGCGTCTTGTCTCCCTCACGGATGTTTGAGGACGTGCTCATGATCAGGCGCGAAGCGGCGACCTTTTGAATAGCCGTGCCTTGCTCCTCATAGCGGCGGACCTCGATGGTCGCGCCCTTCGCCACCACCAAGGCGACCTGGTCGGCCTCGGCGGCGTTGTCGTCTTTGGCGATCACCGCGCCATTGATGGCGTAGATCAGTCGCAGCTTCGTGTAGGGGCCGTTGCTGACTTTCTCGCCGGAAACGCGCAACACCATCGGTTTTCCGGTGCGCGGCTTGTTGCTGGCGTACGGACCGGCGTTGGCCCACTGACCGCTGCCGCCGCCGGTGAAATAAGCCGGACGAACGCCGCGCGCGTCGATCTTGAAGCCGCGCATCGCCTCGCCCTTGCCGTTGTAGTGGGACGCAAACACCACGGAGTCGCCACGCACCAGCCGCAGCGCCGCCCGGAGGTGCACCAACGCCCCGAGCTTCCG
>CALENB010000043.1 GCA_937910235.1 uncultured Myxococcales bacterium
TGTTCGCGAGACTGCCTGGTCTACCGTCATGGACGAAACGATGATCGAGGCCCTCAAGCACTCAAAAACGGCGCCGCCTCGCGCAGCAGTCGCACCCGCCACCGCGTCACCTCCGACGTACCGTCCACGATCCGGTCGGTCTCCGTCAGCACCGTCTCCAGCGGCCAGAACGTCACGTAGGGATCCAGATCGAACACGGTCGGCTGGGGCCCATCCGGTCGCCGCAGCACGTGCCAGCCGCACATGATGTCGCTCATCCCGCGCTCGATGGCGCGCACCGCCGCGTGGCCCAGGCGACCCGCTATCAGCCGATCCGTCGCGGACGGCGCGCCGCCACGCACCACGTGGCCGAGCACGCTCACCCGCGTCTCCACCGGCAGGTTTGAGGCCGCCAAGCGCGCGTCGAGCAGGGTCTTCAGCCGCTGGCTGGAGACGTCGACGCCCTCGGCCTTCACCACTAAAACCCGATGTTTCCCGCCTGCTGGGTCGTAGGCGCGCCTGATAATCTGTTCGAGCTGGGTCAAGATCTCGTCCTCGTCGAGGCCGGCCTCGCGAAAGATCACGCCGTCCGCCCCAGCAGCTACCGCCGCGGTCATCGCGAGGTAGCCGCAGTCGCGCCCCATCACCTCCACCACGAACGTGCGGGCGTGCGATGAGGCGGTGTCGAGGATGCGGTCGCAGGCCTCAACGATGGTGTTGAGCGCGGTGTCGACGCCGATGGAGAGGCTGGTGCAGGCGAGATCATTGTCGATGGACGCCGGCAACCCGACGACGCAAAGGGGCACGCCCTCGGACTCGGCCAGCGCGCCAAGCAGCCGCGCGCCCGTCAGCGAGCCGTTGCCGCCGATGACGATGAGCCCGCCGACGCCCCAGCTCTGCAGCTGCCGCAGCGCCGTCATCCGGCCGTCAGGCGCGCGAAACGCCGCACACCGGCTGGAGCCCAGGATGCTGCCGCCGCGGCGATTCCAGCCGTCCACGTCGCGCGGGCTAAGCGGTGCGCCGTCGCCCTCGATCAGCCCTTGATAGCCTCTCCGCACACCGATGACCTCCGCGCCGAGCGCTGAGGCCACGCCGACGACGGCGCGCACCGCTGGGTTCATGCCTGGAGCGTCGCCACCGCTGGTCAAGACTGCCAGCCGGGGTAGGGGAGAGTTGGTCATCCAGGCAGGATGGCGATGGTGGCGGTGGCGGTCAATCGCTCGCTACTTGCAGGCTGCCCGCTCCTTCACGCACGCCGCGCAGCCGCTCACGCCAACCCTGCCGCATCGGGCGTTCGCTGGGGCGTCCGGCGATGGCGAGCGGTACGGTCGCAGCGCATGGACCTTGCACGAATATGAAAAAACCGCGCAAATCCCCCGAGACGCTGGGCGAAACAAGCCCATTCATGGGATGAAGGCTCACGCCACGCCAGGAGCCGAGATGAACCCAACGCCCACCCTCGTCTGCACCGCCAGATTCACCGCCGCACATCACCGGTGGATCGTCTCCCTGACGCTCGGCGGCCTCGTGCTCGCGGGATGCGATCCGGCCGCCTCAAAGGGGCGCGCCGGGACGTCGTCGAACGACCCTACGGGCACGGCGGCACCAGCCACGGCCGCCGCCCCAAACGCCGCCCCAAACGCCGTGCAGAACGCCGTGCAGAACCCCCCCGTGACGCCCGGCCAACTGCAACCGCTGGCGCGGCCGCTGACGCGCGCGACGCTCTCCGACACGGGGGCTGGCAGCGACGCGGCTCCGGCCGCTGGTGGACCAAGGGTCGGCTGGGCGCTGCCAGCGGGCCTCGTCCCGACCGAT
This sequence comes from uncultured Myxococcales bacterium, assembly GCA_937910235.1. Lineage (GTDB taxonomy): Bacteria > Myxococcota_A > UBA9042 > UBA9042 > UBA9042 > UBA9042. The sequence continues at coordinate 1,795 of CALENB010000043.1, forward strand.
CTTGTCGGCGCCGTTGGCTTCGACCGACCCATGGTGCCACTCAGCCAGGTCGACGACGACGTGCAGGTCGCTTGGTTGCGCTTTTCGCCCGCGATCTCGGTCCGCGCGCGTTGGGTTGACACACGCACGCTGCGGTTCGCCGCGACCTCGCCGTTGCCGCGCGGGAGCAGCTGGACCCTGACCATCCAGGGCGCGCGCGACCTCGCTGGGGCCGTCCAGACGCAGCCCCACACCGCGAAGTTCCACACGGCGCGGCTGGCGTTGCTGCAGTCCGAGCCGCGGAACAAGGCCGACGGCGTGGGTCGGCGTCACGTCGTCGCGCTGCGCTTTGATCAGCGGGTCTCGGAGGCCGCTGTTCGACGCGCGACGTCGGTGCGAGCGGGCGTCGCCAAGCAGACCACCGGGGCGCCTGGCGCCAGCGGTCGCGCCGCCACGCCACGGCCCACCTTGAGTGAACAGGTCGCGCACACCGTGACTGTGCCCGACGCCAGCGCGTTGGTCGCGGCGCTGCGTCACACGGGGCGTCGCTACGTGTTCGGGCTCAACCTGGAGAAGCCAGACCCCGAAGCGCTTAAACGCCTCGCTGGCACCGTCGCCGTCGTCCGGTTTGTCGGCGCAGTCAGGGGCGGCAAGGTCTGGGCGCACAACAGCAACGTCGAGATCGCCGTCGCTGGCACGCTGCGAGGCGAAGACGGGCCGCGCCCGCTCGGCAACACCGCTCATGTGCGCTACGCGGTGCACGGTCCGATGCAGTATCTTGGCGCGCAATGCCTCAACGATTGCCGACCAGATGATTGGCGGCCGCTGCGCCTGAAGTTCAGCACCGGCGTCGCGCTGCCGAAGACCAAGGCCGAGCGGGCGGCGCTCGTCACTGTCACGCCAGCCATCGCCAACTTCACCTGGTCGTGCTGGGGGCGGTCATGCTCCGTCGGCGGCGACCTGCGGCCAGCGACACGATACTCGCTACGCGTCGCGTCCCGGCTCAGCGACGAGCATGGCCAGCGACTCGGGCGAGACGTGACGGCGACCTTCACCACAGGCGACCGTCGCCCGCGCCTTCAAGTTGAGACGGAGGGCTCGGTGCTCGAGCGCTCGGAGGCCCCCTTCGAGCTCGGCGTGACGGAGCGTAATCACCACGGGCTACGCCTGCAGCTCAAGCGCCTGACGGACGCGGATATCCAACGATGGGTCGCAGCGCGAGGCGCCTCGGAGCTTGATTTTGTGGCGTTTGAGGTGGATCGCGCGGTCGCCGATGGCGCGCTCAACGCAGATCGGCTGCTGCGTCTGGACGTCGGCAAGGAGCTCAAGTTCACCGGCCCCGCGCTCGTCTACGCGCGCATTCAGGCGGCGGCGCCCGTTGGCGCCAACCACAAGCCATCGACCCGGGCGCCAGTCAAGCCTGCCGTCTCTCGGGTGCTCCAGATCACGGATCTTAACCCCCACTTGCGGCGGTGGTCGTCGGGTGGGCTGCTGTGGCTCACGTCTCTCTCCGGCGGTGGCGCGGTGGCGGGCGCGACCGCGCGCCTGATCGACACCAAGACCGGTGAGCGCTGGCGCGGGACGACGGACGCGGAGGGGCTCGCGCGCATCTCGGTCCCGGTCACGGCCAGCAAGGGCGGTCGAGTCTATCTCTTGGTTGAAAAAGCGAACGACAAGGCGGTGCTGCGGCCCGATTGGCCGACGCGGGTGCGTGGACATGTGGCCGAAGCGTCCCCGCTGCGGCACGTGCTGTTCACAGAGAAGGGCCTCTACAAGCCCGGCGAGACCGCGCACCTCAAGGGTGTGCTGCGGCGTCTCGGCGTCAAAGGGCTGGCGCTGCCAGGCAAGGGCGCTGTGCTGGTCGAGCTGCGCACGCCGGCTGGCAAGGTCGCGGTGAGCAAGGCGGTCGCGCTGAACGAATTGGGGACCTTCCACGCTGATTTGGCGCTGCCGAGCGCGGGTCCCTATGGCACCTGGGACGTCAACGCGACGTGGACCGACAACGGCCAACCCTACGCCATGCGCACGAGCCTCAACGTCGCGGTCTACCGGCCGGCGCGGTTCACGGTGGACATCCGCCTGACTGCGGCACACGTCGTGCAAGGCGATGAGATCACCGCCAAGCTGTCGGGCACGTGGCTCTCCGGCGGCGAGATGAGCGGTGCGCGCGCGCAGCTGGATGTGACGAGCGTTGGCGGCACGTATCGGCCCGCTGGTTGGCAGGGATGGCAATTTGGTCTCAACACCTGGGAGCCCGAGAAATCAGTGCCTAAGGCGTTGCGGCACGAGGCGCGGGCCGTCCTCGACGCCAAGGGCGCGTGGCAGCCGACTGTGCTGGCGCGCAGTGGCCACACCCAGCCCGTGCGGGTGCTCGCCGAAGCGACGCTCACCGGGCCTAGCGGCAGCGTCGGCAACGCCTCCAGCTCGCTGTGGCTCCATCCAGCGGCGTTGACGGTTGGTCTGAAGGTGGACCGCACGTTTTTCAAGGCAGGCGACACGGTGGATCTGCAGGCGATGGCGCTGGATCTGAGCGCGCGACCGACAGCGGCGCGTACCCTGCAGGTCACCGTCGTGCAACGCAGCTACAAGCGCATTCGAGCCCAACGAATCGGCGGCGAGTGGGACTGGGAGACCGTCACGGTCGATCGACCCGTCGCGACGTGCGCGGTCGATGGCAAGACACCCTGTCAGGCCCGGTTGGACAAGGCCGGCGCCTACGTGGCCCGCGCCGAGGCGACCGACGTCGCTGGGCGAAGCTCGGTGGCGACCTTGGGGCTGTGGGCCGCTGGATCAGGCGCCGTCGACTGGCATCCCGACGCGGAGCAGACCCCGCTCTTGAAGGCGGAGCGTGACGTCTGGCGCGTCGGCGAGAACGCGCGGCTGCTGATTCAGAACCCGTGGCCCGGCGCGACCGGGATGTTGACGGTGGACCGGGGTGGCGTGCGCACCGTTCGTCTCCTGCCGCTGCCCAACGCCGTGCACACCATCGAGGTGCCTATCACGCAGGATTTGCAGCCTAGTTGTCATGTGAGCCTCATCGTCTTTCGCGGTCGGCAGACGCCCGGCGTGGTCGCGCGTCTGGACACCGGCGGGCCGATGATGCGCGCCGCCGCTGTGCAGCTGCGGGTCGACAACAGCGCGCACGCGCTCGACGTGCGGGTCAAGGCCGAGAAAGCCCGCTACCGGCCGGGCGACACCGTGGAGCTGGCGCTGGATGTGTACAGCGCTGGCGGAAAACCGCGGTTTGCCGAGGTCGCGGTGTTGGTGGTGGACGAAGGCGTGCTGCAGCTCACGGGCTATCAGACCCCGAACCCCATGCAGACGCTGTATGAGCCGCAGACGCACGGCGTGGAGGATCACAGCCTGATCGGCCAGCTGGTGCGTAAACGTGTGCGCGAGGCGAAGGGCGCTCCGGGCGGCGGCGGCGCAGATGGCGCGCCGTTGGTGCGCGGCGATTTTCGAGATGTAGCCTGGTACGCGCCTGCCGTGATGACCGACAAGCGGGGCCACGCGGTGGTGCGGTTCACGCTGCCCGACAATGTCACGACCTTCCGGGCCATGGCGGTGGCCGTGAGCGGCGCGGAGGATTTTGGTGCTGGCGACACGAGCCTGCTGGTCGGCAAACCCTTGATGGTGCAGCTGCGCCCGCCGCGTTTCGCCGAGTTGGGCGATCAGTTCGAGCTCTCAGCGAGTGTCCGCAACCGCAGCGAGAAGCTGGTAGCGGTGAAGCTGAACCTGAGCGTCAAGGGCACGGCGATCACCGCGACGGGGCCGATTTCTCAGGCTGTGAGCGTACCGGCAGGGGAGGCGCGAGAGGTGCGTTTCGCGGTCAAGGGCGCGCTGCTCGGCGTCTCGGAGCTTCAGGTCGACGCGGTCGCTGGCAGCGAGCGAGACGCCGTAGTTAGGAAGCTGACGGTGGTGGACCGGGCGCCGCACGACGTCATGGCGGTCTATGGCGCGACGGACACCGACGTGATCGAGGCCATCGCCAGACCGGTCGGCGGCCGCGCTGGCGGGCTAGAGGTGGAGGTCGCCTCGACGGGGTTGACGGGCGTCACGGGTGGGATCGACGCGCTGATCGACTATCCCTTCGGTTGCGCGGAACAGACGGCCTCCCGCCTGCTGGCGCTGCTCGAAGTGGGGCCCTTGCAGACCAACCTCGGTCTGCTCAAGGCCCGGGATCGGGCGGCCATAGACGCGAAGATCGTCGCCGCTGCCAGCCGTCTCCTCAGCATGCGAGCGAGCTGGCCGCGTGGGTTGTTTCGGCCGTGGCCTGGATCGCGCTCGAGGACGGATGTGCTGGTCAGCGCGTGGGCGCTGCGGGTCCTGCACCACGCCTCCAGCCGCGGGGTCGCTGTGGAGAAGGCGGTCTTCACGGAGGGCGCGGCGTCGCTGCACAAACACCTCGCGCGGCGCCGACGACCTGGCAGCGAGGTGGACCGGCTGGAGCAAGCCGTCGTGCTGGCCGCCCTCAGCCACCTTGGCGCGCCGTCAACCGGGTACATCGCCGAGCTCTGGGGCACGCGCGCGACGCTGTCGTTTATGGCGCGCCTGCACCTCGCCGATGCGCTGGCCTACAGCGGCACGGCCGGTGACGCTGAGCGCGCCGCCGAGCTCGTCGCCCAGGCCATGGCCTCGCTGCGGGTCGAGGGCAGCTACGCCGTGTTGCCCGCCGCTGCCGCGACTGGCGCGGGTGTATGGCAGGCCGGGCCGCGCGCCAGCGGGATGTTGTTGGCCTTGGTGGTGAAGACCACCCCGCAACACCCCCTCGCGCGACGATTGGCGCGCGGCCTGCTGCGCGAGCAGCGCGGCGGCCACTGGGGCACCACCCAGGGCAACGCGTGGGCATTACTGGGCCTCGGCGCCTACTATCGGGCGGCCGAAGCCACCCCGCCGACGTTCAAATACGCCGTTTTTGCGGGCCAGCAGCGGCTCGGTGACGGACAGATGAGCGGGCGAAAGGGCGACCTCACTGACGTGCAGCGGCTGTTCCAGATCGGACAGGACCAGCTCCAGGCCGGCGGGCTCACCGCCGTTCAGATCCGACGCAGTGGCTCAGGGCGGATGTACTACGGGCTGCGGTACGACGTGGTGGACCCGGTCGGGTCGAGCGCGGCCCATAACGCGGGGCTCGTCGTGCGTCGCCGCGTCTTCTCGGTCGACGGCGAGCCGGTTCACGGTGCGCTGCCACGCGGCGCATACGCGGTCGTGACGCTGACGACCTGGAGCGGCGAAGCGCGCCGGCAAGTGGCGATCAGCGACCCGCTGCCAGGAGGTCTTGAGGTGGTCGATTTTGACCTCGCCAACCCGCCGAAGACCCTGGCGCACCGGCTACATCAGCTCGGAAGCGCAGACGGACCCTGGCAGCATCGCGAGGTGACGCCCCACGAGGTGCGATTTTTCGCTGACAAGCTGTCCGCAGGCCAGCACACGTGGCGCTACGTGGTGCGCGCCGCCACGCGGGGTCGGTGGACTTGGCCGGGCACCCAGGCCCAAGAGATGTACGACCGCGAAGTGTGGGGGCGCGCCGCCGCCAGCTCGGTCGAGGTCGGCGGATGAACAGGCGCCGGGCCGACGTCAGGCCACGGTCGCGGCGGGTGGCTCTCCGCACTTGGTTCGTGTTCGTAGTGCTTGGCGGCGTCCTCATTGGGGGCGTGGTCGTGGGCCTGCGCTCGCACACCTGGTTACCCGCGGATCCCCTGCAAACGCTGCGCGATCGCTACGCGGCGACGTTGGTGGTGGATCGCGACGGCGAGCCGCTGCGGCTGCTGTCGGGGCCGCTGGCGAGCCGGGGCAGGCCCGTGCCGCTGGCCGAGTTGGGTGCCCGCGTTCGCACCGCGACGTTGGTCGCCGAAGATCAACGGTACTGGTCTCACGTTGGCATCGATCCCGTGGCCGTGGCGCGGGCGATGTGGCGCAACGTGCGCGCTGGACGGGTGACGTCGGGCGCGTCAACCCTGACCCAGCAGCTCGTGCGAATGATGCGACCGCGACGGCGCACGCTCCGCAACAAGCTGGAAGAGGCCCTGGGTGCGCTCGAGCTTGAGCGTCGGTATGACAAGGCGACCCTGCTGGCCTGGTACCTCAATCACGCCCCGTACGGTGGGCTCACACGGGGCGTGGAGCAGGCCGCGCGCGGTTGGTTGGCCAAGCCCGCCGTCGACCTGTCGTGGGCGGAAGCGGCGTGGTTGGCGGTGCTGCCGCGCTCGCCGACGGCGCTGAATCCGGCCCAACATCCGCGCGCGGCGCTCGTGCATCAACGTCGGCTGCTGCGCCGGTTGCATCGGCTCGGCCACCTCGACGATGACACCCTCGCCGTCGCCCTCTCCCAACCGATCGTCGTGCGCAGGGGTCGTTCCCCGTTCGACGCGCCGCATGCGGCCGACTGGCTGCAACGCGCGCACCCCGACCGGCCGCTGCGATTTGAGACGACGCTCGATGTCGCGCTGCAACGTCAAGTGCAAGACCTGACCCGCCAGCACGTCGCGCGCGCGGCGCACCTCGGTGTGCGCAACGCCGCCGTCGTGGTCCTCGACGTGAAAGACGCCGAGATTCGCGTCATGGTCGGCTCGCACGCATGGCAAGACTCGAACAGCGCCGGCACGGTGAACGGCGCCCTCGCGCTGCGACAGCCGGGGTCGACCCTCAAGCCCTTCATTTACGCGCTGGCGTTCGCCGACGGCCGCGCGCCAGGCGACACATTGCTCGATATCGAACGACACTTCTCGACCCCGCATGGCGACTGGCAGCCCGAGAATTACGGCCGCCAGTTCCACGGACCGGTGTCCGCGCGTGTGGCGCTCGCGTCTTCGTTGAACGTGCCGGCGGTGTCGCTGCTCGCCGAGGTGGGTGTCGACCGACTGCAGGCGACGCTGGGTCGTCTGGGCGCTAGTGGGCTCACGCGTCGTCCGCAGCACTACGGTCTCGGCCTGGCGCTGGGGAGCGGAGAGCTCAGTCTCTTGGAGTTGGCAGGGGCGTACGGCGCCCTCGCTCGGGGTGGTCGCTGGAAGCCACCGCACCTGCTGCGGCGCATGGTCTCGCCGACCGGCGCGGTGCACGTTCCGATCGTCACGCACCCCGTGGCGGTGTTGGACCCCCAGGCGGCGTGGCTGGTCGGCGACAGCTTGCGTGACGCGCGCGCCCGGCGCCTCTCGTTTCCACGCGGCGGGCCGCTCGATGGTCCGTGGGGGGCCGCGTGCAAGACGGGGACGTCCAAGGGCTATCGCGACAACTGGACCGTCTGTTTCACCAGCGCGCATGTCGTCGCCGTCTGGGCCGGTGATTTCAGCGGCAGGCCCATGAGAGACGGCGCCTCCGGGCTCACGGGCGCCGCGCCGCTCGCGCACGATGTGTTGGCGGCGCTCTATGGCGCGGCGCGGCCTCCGCCGTTCGCGCGCCCGCCGGGCCTCGTGCAGCGCCGGTTGTGCGCGTTGAGTGGTGCGCCAGCGAACCACGCGTGCCCGCATCGCACGCTGGCGTGGTCGCAGTGGCCGGCGACGCCGCCGTGTGACTGGCACCACCACGACGCGGGCGGGCAGCTGCGGGTGACGCTACCCGCCGCGTTGGGGCCGTGGCGCCGGGCGACCGCAGGGGAGCGGGAGGTCGCCGTGGCGCCGGCCCAGCAAGATCGACCCCAGCAGGCCGCGCCGCAGCTGCTCCGCCCTCACCGCGGCGCGCGCTATCGGCTCGACAGCGCCACCCGTCGATCGGCCCAGGCTGTGCCGGTGGTCGTCGCTGACCACCGCAGCGCGCGCTATCACCTGGAGATAGACGGCGTTCAACAGCCCACCGTGCTGCGCGGTGGCGAGCCGTTCGCGTGGCAAGCGTCGCCAGGGCGGCACGAGCTGGTCGCCCGACGCATCGCTGACGGCGCCCAGCTGCGGACTTGGTTCATCGTCGAGGCCGCGCTGCCTGGGGGCTGAGTTGGGCAGCGGCCCACGAGCGCGCCTCAAGGATCCGGCGACTCCAACCTGTGCAGTCGCAACGACACTGGGTCGCCGTTGGCGCGGAGATGGAAGATCAACCCTTCATCATACAGCCGCGCGCGAAACACCTGTGAGTCGAGCAGCGCCCACTGGCCCGCACGCAAGATCGCGTCGCAGATCGGCTGTCGTCCCGATTTTCCGGGCCCTATCGCACATTCTACGCCTTCGTAGAACACGACACATGGCGGCGGGTTCGCGAGCAGGGCGCTTTGCTTAGTGGTCAAACTTTCGCCGACAACCGTCACCTGCCAGGGCAGATCGACCTGTCTCACGCCCCGCAGACGCTGGCCCACATGTGCCAGCCTGGGTGTGTGCAGCGAGGTCTGGGGATGCGTCGTCTCGAGCACGACGCAGCCCGCCGGCAACTCGTCGCGCCAGCGCTGCAGGAGAGCCCGCTCCTGCATGGTGACGAAGCCGCGGTCGCGGATCGGGTTGGAGTGGAGCGCCGGCGCCGCGACGACGAGCAGCACCGACGCGAACACGAGCCCCCGCAGCGAGCCCGCACGCCCGGTGCGCAGCGCCGCCCGCCGCCAGAAGACAAACAAGCCACCGCCCGCGAGCATCGCCATCGCCGGCAGGGAGTGCAGCTGGTAGCGGGCGTTGTTCATCGGTTCGGTGACCCACACCAGGCCGTGCAACGCGACAAAACCCATCAACCACCCCGCGAGCCAGAGGCCGCGGCGTCGCGCCAGACGCGCGGAGAGCCCAGGAAACCGGGCGAAGAGCAGGGCGCCGCCGCCAATCAGCATCAGCAGCAGCCAGACGGGCGGCGTCAGCGCGAAGTACGTCAGCGGGTTGTACTGCGGCCGAAACAGCCGGCCGACCGCGCTCCACAGCGAGTTCACGCTCACGATCTGACCGATAGTGTCGCTGTCGGTGCCGAGGAGCCGGGTGGTCGTGATCGCGGTGACCAAGACGATGGTCGCGCCCACGCAAAGACGCCACGCCCGGCTCGTGCCCTGAGCGGCCAAGACCAACGCGATGATCAGGAGCGGCGCGTACGCCAAGCTGAGCGGCCGCGCCGTGAGCGCGAGGCTCAAGAGCAGCCCGAACACGACGAGGTGCACGGCGCGGGAGGCCAGGTGTCGCGCTTCGAGCGCCTCGTACATGGCCACAAACGTCATCGACGACCACAGCATCGACGGGATGAACTGGGTGTCCGCCGCAGCGAAGCGCAAGTGGTGCGGCGAGCAGGCGAGGAGCAGACCAGCGGCGAGCGCCGGACGGGCGTCAGCGAAGAGCTTGCGGCTGTGGACCAGGACGGCGAGCGGCGTCAGCGTGGCCACGACACGCATCGCGATGGACTGCAGATCGTCGAGGTAGGCCGGGCCAACGGCGGCGATGAGACGACCGACGAGCGTGGAGTTGACGAGGACGTCGCCGAGGCGGGTCTGCCTTGAGAAGGACCAGGCTGACATCGGCGCGTTGATGGGCAACGTGAAACGCAAGGCGGCCGACAGCGTCAGCAGCCCGAGCGCCCACGGCCACCCGCCGCCGGGGAGCGTACGCAGCGCGCGGGTGCTGAGCACGAGCAGCCACACCAGCAGAACGGGGAGCCACAGCAGCGGGTCCGGAGCTTGCACGACCGGATCTGCGGGCGCGGCGGCCCCTTTGGCGTGGGTCCAGAGCGCCAACACAGGCGTCGCGGTCTGGTTGGCCTGTACGCGCGCCGTGACCAACGCCAGCACCGTCATCGCCGCGGGGGTCGGGGCGCTGACCAGCAGCGCGGCGGCGCCGCCCGGCAGCGTCCGATGGGGCAGGGCGGGCGGACGGTGGAGGCCGCCACGCTGGGCGTCGTTGGGCGATGTGAGGGCCGCCGCCGCGTCTGGTGCCACGAGGCAGACGCGGATGGTCGCAGGCTGCGCCGCCGCTCCTGACGCAGCGGCGTCCGTCGCTGCCATCTGGGTGAACGCGTAACACACGCGGAACCGCTCGATAGCTGCGCCGTCCCAGCGAAGATCGTCGCTGATCAGGGCGCCATCCTGCCAGGGCGCCATCAGCGCGATGACGTGGGCCTCGCGGTTGGGCTCGATGAGCAGCGCCTTGATCGGGGCCCTGCCGCCGACGGCGCTGTCGGCAGGCGCGTTGTCCCCTGGAGCGTTGTCCCCTGGAGCGTTGTCCCCGGGAGCGTTGTCCCCGGGAGCGTTGCCGCCAAACGCTACCGCCTCGCGAGCTGCGAGGACCATTAGCACCGTGGCCAACAAAAAGGCCGAAAATCTAAGGTATCCGCGGCCTCGCCCTGATCTTGCCGCCCCCTGGGGTCCCAGCGCCGTCGGCTCCTTCCTATCGTCGGTGGGCTGTGGCGGCGCGCGCATGGTCACTGTCCGAGCTGCGAGAGGAGGGGCGCCGTTCCATGCCGGTACGATGGTGGTGCCCTCCGTGTACCCGACTGCAGAAGGCTGCGCCAAGGCGTGCCGCAAATCGAGCCGGCCCGCTCGACCGGCGCGCACGTCACGACTGGTCGCCGACGCCCGAATCACCTCGTCGCGCCCCGGCCACCCCAGGCTTGCAACCGCCGACGAGTGCCGCCAACGTAGCGCCCCGACCCGTGTCTGCGCACATCGCCATGGAGGAGCTCCGCATGAAGCAACAAGCCGACGAACGCCCCGACCCCAGCCTGCTACGCAAGGCCGCCATCGCCACCGGCCGGACAGTGGATCACGCCGGCAGCGTCGACATCCGACCGATCGTGGACTTCGACCTCGACCGCACCATCTTCACGACGCTGCAGGGCGCCGCCGCGCGTTTTGTGATGAAGACCCGCGTCGGCCGAGAGGCCCACTGGCACGCGGACGCCGGCGCGCGGGTGCAAGCCGCCTACGACGCCGCAAATGCAGCGCAGACGCTGCCCGTGGTCGATCCCGACTTGCTGCGGTTCATGGTCGATGCGTGCGATTTTGACGTGGAGCACGCCGACGGTTCGTTCCTCGATCACCTGTATTTCTGCTTCGAGTACAACGTGCACCACTACCCCCAGCGCTCGCCGATCGTGATGCTGCTCCACTCGATATTGGGCACGGGCACCAACACGTTCGCCATGGGCGCCGACAAGATCCCCGCCCTGCGCGCCTTGATGACCGACTTTGAGTGGCGCCACGTGGAGGCCTTCCCCTCGGTGCTGCGGTTGCTCTACGACTTGCCGCTGCGGCGCGAGCTACGGGCGCATCTGCACAACGCAGGCGCGCTCTCGTCGATCTCGTTTCGCCGCGTGATCGACAACGCCCCGATCACGATGAGCGGCGAGGACCTCTGGATTCAGCTCAACTACCAGCTGATTCACCTCATCGACTTCCTGCCCGCGGCGAACTGGGCCGCGAACGCGAACGAGTCGGCGTTCATCCTGTTTCGAGACCTCTACGATCTCTTGTCGACGGCTGGAAAGCTCGACGTGGCGCTCGGTTATTCACCAGCGGGCGCCGAGCGCACGTTCCAGGGCGAAGACGTGAGCGTACCGGCCTGGTTGACCACGATGATCCCCTTAGGTCTCAGTGAAAAGATGGGCGCGAAGTCTGTGCGTCAATTCTCAGCGCAGGTCGGTCATTCGATTGCGTACGACATCAGCTGGAAGCCTTGAATCATGGGTTGAATCACGGCTTGGTCTTCACCAACAACGGCACCGCGTCAGCGACGCGAGCGCACGCGCTGCAGCGGTAGTCCTGGCAATTGAAACGGCCCCCCAGCGGTGACGCTGAGAGGCCGTTTTCTCCGGGGAAAAGCGACAGGCTATCGGTCCCGACGCGCCGAGCCGTTGCGTGCCTGTCGACCGTGGTTGGCCTTGCCGTAGGCCTGCTGTGACTTACCGGCGTGGCCCTGTTTGCCTTGCCAGCCCTGCGCCGTCGCCTTGCGGTGGCCTAGCTGCGCGGCGTGGCGTGTCGGTCGCGCCTGCGGGGCATATCGCGGCGTGGCTTGGTGACCCGGACGGCCTTGGTCATCGTTTCGTCCACCACGAAAAAAACAGCGACCGAACAGCAG